>NZ_JACAPM010000034.1:0-200503 GCF_013385695.1 Pseudomonas sp. D8002 | reverse complement strand
CCGCAGCAACGGATATGTACACAATCAAAACCCTACGTAGCCGGCCGAATCGCCTTGATCAGCGACTGCAACGAATACCCCAACCGCGGCGCCAACGCCTCAGCCCGCGCAGACAACGCCGCCACATCAAGCACCTGATCCAGATCCGCCGGCACCAGCAAAATCACATTCCCCTCCTTCACCGGCAACTCCCAATAATGCCGGTGATACAACCCACGCAACAACGCCGCTCCCAACGGCTTCCCATCATCCGTAGCCCACTGATTAATCACCAACCACCCCCCCGGATTCAGCTTCTTCTGGCAGTTCTCCAGAAACGTCCAGGCCAGATGCCCAACGCCCGGGCCAACATCCGTATACAGATCGACAAAAATCAGGTCCGCCGACTCAGCCGAAGGCAGCAATTCCAACGCATCCCCAACGCGGATATACAGCCGAGGATCATCATCCAGCCCCAAGTACTCAATGGCCAGACGCGGCACATCAGGCCGCAGTTCGATGGCTTCCACATCATCCAAAGGCAGAAACTTCAGGCAAGCCTGGGTCAACGTCCCAGCGCCCAAGCCCAGGAACAACGCACTCTCCGGCTGCTCATGGCACAACGCCCCAATCAGCATCGCGCGGGTGTAGTCATACTCCAACCAGCTCGGGTCAGCAGTAAACACACAACTCTGCTCGATGGCATCGCCAAACTCGAGAAAGCGGTAATCGGCCACTTCCAGCACGCGGATCATGCCGAAGTCATCATGGACCTCGGCCAGCAGGCGCTCGACGCGCTCCTCAGACATTGCAACTCCTAACGGCGTGCCAACGGGAAAGCCGGGATTGTGGGCGAACCGGCGGCAGCAGGTCACGTACTAATTGCTGATAACATGACGGCCCGACCGCAAATCACTCGAGTTCATGATGAGCCAACCCTGGAGCCCCGACAGCTGGCGCGCCCTGCCGATCCAGCAACAACCCCAGTACCCTGACGCCGCGCATTTGTCGCAGGTCGAGCAAAACCTGGCGAGCTATCCGCCGCTGGTGTTTGCCGGTGAAGCCCGTGAGTTGCGCCGTCAGTTTGCCGAGGTGACCCAGGGTCGCGCCTTCCTGTTGCAAGGCGGCGATTGCGCCGAGAGTTTTGCCGAGTTCTCGGCGGCAAAAATCCGCGACACCTTCAAGGTGCTGCTGCAGATGGCGATTGTGATGACCTTCGCTGCCGGCTGCCCGGTGGTCAAGGTCGGGCGTATGGCGGGCCAGTTCGCCAAGCCGCGCTCTTCCAACGATGAAACCATCGACGGCATCACCCTGCCCGCCTACCGCGGCGATATCGTCAACGGTATCGGCTTCGACGAAAAAAGCCGCGTGCCCGATCCGGACCGCCTGCTGCAGTCCTACCACCAGTCCACCGCCACCCTGAACCTGCTGCGGGCGTTTGCCCAGGGCGGTTTTGCCGACCTGCACCAGGTGCACAAGTGGAACCTGGACTTCATCGCCAACTCCGCCCTGGCCGAGAAGTACAGCCAACTGGCCGACCGCATCGACGAAACCCTGGCCTTCATGCGTGCCTGTGGCATGGACAGCTCGCCGCAACTGCGCGAGACCAGTTTCTTCACCGCCCACGAAGCGCTGCTGCTCAACTACGAACAAGCCTTCGTGCGCCGCGACAGCCTGACCAACGACTATTACGACTGCTCGGCACACATGCTCTGGATCGGTGATCGCACCCGCCAACTTGACGGTGCCCACGTCGAATTCCTGCGCGGGGTGAACAACCCGATCGGGGTCAAGGTCGGCCCGAGCATGAACCCCGACGACCTGATCCGCCTGATCGACATCCTCAACCCGGACAACGACCCGGGCCGCCTGAACCTGATTGCGCGCATGGGTGCCAGCAAGGTCGGCGACCATCTGCCCAACCTGATCCGCGCGGTACAGCGCGAGGGCAAACAGGTGCTGTGGAGTTCCGACCCGATGCACGGCAACACCATCAAGGCCAGCAGCGGCTACAAGACTCGGGACTTCGCGCAGATTCTCAGTGAGGTGAAGGAGTTCTTCCAGGTGCATGAAGCCGAAGGCACTTACGCCGGCGGGATTCATATCGAGATGACCGGGCAGAACGTCACCGAGTGCATCGGTGGCGCACGGCCGATTACCGAAGACGGGTTGTCGGACCGCTACCACACCCACTGCGACCCACGGATGAATGCCGATCAGTCGCTGGAATTGGCATTCCTGATTGCCGAGACGCTAAAACAGGTCAAGCGTTAAAAGCTCTACCCGCAACCGTGCCGCACTGGCCCGCTGGCAATTGAGCTGTATCTGCTCAAGCCCGAGCCAGTCGGCCATCTGCCGCAGATTCAGGGCCAGCGCGCGCATGCCCTCCTCGTCCAGCCCCGGCTCTTCCTCGTGAACGGCGTGCACCGCCAGGCGTCCGGCCGCCCGCTCCGCTCGCAGATCCACGCGCGCGGCAATCCGCTCGTTGTGCAGGAACGGCAGCACGTAGTAGCCATATACCCGCTTGTCCTGGGGCGTGTAGATCTCCAGCCGATAGCGGAAATCGAACAACCGCTCGGTACGGCTGCGCTCCCAGATCAGCGAATCAAAAGGCGATAACAGTGCGCTGGCAGGCACCTTGCGCGGGACTTTTGGCTCGGGCAGGCAATAAGCCGGCTGTTTCCAGCCCTGGACCTCGCAGGTGATCAATTGCCCATCCTCGACCAGCTCCGCCAGGCGCCCACGGCTGTCGGCCGGGTCCAGACGGAAGTAGTCGCGCAGGTCTTTTTCAGTGCCCACCCCCAGCGCCGTGGCGCTGTGCAGCAGCAAACCGCGTTGCGCCTCTGCCTCGTCCAACGGGGCTTGCTGGAGAATGTCGGCCGGGATCACACGCTCCGGCAGGTCGTACAAACGCTCAAAACCCCGCCGCCCGGCGACGGTCACCTGGCCGGCGGCGAACAACCATTCCAGCGCATGCTTTTCATCGCTCCAGTCCCACCACGGGCCGGCGCGCTCCTCGCGGGTCGACAAACTGCCCGCACCCAGGGCGCCTAGTTGTTCGACGATGCCCAGCACCCGGGCGATGGTGGCCTGCTGCTCGCGACCAAAACGCGCCATTTGCTGATAGATCCCCTGCCCCCGGGCCGCCCGTTCCATGCGCCAGCGCATCAATGGGTACAGCGCCATTGGCAACAACGACGCCTCATGCCCCCAATATTCGAACAGCGAGCGGCGCCGCCCCGAACTCCAGGCGGCCTGTTCTAGAATCAACGGAGAGTAATGCCCCAGACGGGAAAACAGCGGCAGGTAGTGCGAACGCACCACCGCATTTACCGAATCAATCTGCAACACGCCCAAACGCTCAACCAGGCGATTGACCTGCGCCGCCTTGATCAACGCCGGCGGCTGGCGCCCGGAAAAACCCTGGGCGGCCAGCGCCAGGCGTCGCGCCTGCTTGAGGGAAAAGGACAGTTCTGCGGGCATGGGCATCTCCTTGTGTGCTCGCGAACCACCCTACTGTATCCCGAGTCATTTTCGCAGCGGGTCTTCCCAAAAATGCCGGCGGCTTTCCTGCTCGACATCGCCACGGTTGAGCCCGATGTCCTTGAGCGCCTCATCGCTCATGCTCATCAACAGCTGACGCTCACGGTGCACGGCCATCCACCGGGAACCCAGTTGAAGCAGCCCGGAAAACGGCCGCTTCGCCATCAGTACAAAGCCTCTTTGACCTTTCATCATCTCGCCCTCCAGTGGGGATGACTGAAGTCTGTGCCTGGCGCTATGATCAATCCAACGAATGTTTCTTATGCAATACATCTCGGAGATTGATCAATTGTCCAGCTACCCGAGTATCGACACCGAGGTGCTGCGCACCTTCGTCGCCATCGCTGATCAAGGGGGCTTTACCCGCGCCGGCGAGCAGGTCAACCGCACCCAGTCGGCGGTGAGCATGCAGATGAAACGCCTGGAAGAAGATGTGTTGCAGCGCAAGTTGTTCGAGCGCGATGGTCGCCAGGTGCGGCTGACTCCGGAAGGCCAGGTGCTATTGGGCTATGCCCGCAGGATCCTGAAGCTGCACAGCGAGGTGTTCAACACCCTGCGCGAGCCGCACATGGTCGGGTTGGTGCGCATCGGCACCCCGGACGATTACGTGATGCGCTACTTGCCGGGGATTCTCAAGCGCTTCTCCAAGGCTTACCCGCTGATCCAGATTGAAATGCACTGCGAGTCGTCGCCGGTGCTGATGCAGCGCCGGGACCTCGACCTGACCGTTATCAGCCGCGAACCGGGAAATGAAATCGGCGAACTGCTGCGCCATGAACGCATGGTGTGGGTGGCGGCGCCCTGCTTCTGCATGGATGAGCACAGCGCCCTGCCCCTGGCCATTTCCGGCCTCGACAGTTTTTGCACGCAGTGGGCACGCGCCGCGCTGGACGCCCAGGGGCAGGAGTACCGACTGGCGTATCACAGCTCCAACGGGGCCGCGATCCTCGCAGTGGTGGGTGCCGGCCTGGCCGTCACGATCAATATGGAAAGCCTGGTGACCGAAGACCTGCGCATATTGGGCACAGCGGACGGTTTTCCGCCGCTGCCGTCGGTCAACCTGCGTCTGTTGCGCAACCCGCGCACCACCTCGCCGATTACCGAATGCCTCGCCGAATACATCCTCGAAGGCTTCAAACTTTAAACGTCAGCATCACCGCACACACCGCCAGGAACCCGCAGAACAGCCCGCGTAACATGCGCTCCGGCATGGCGTGGGCGACTTTCACGCCCCAACTGATACTGAGCAAACCGCCGACGGCCAAAGGCACGCCGATCAGCCAGTCCACTTCGTGGTGCCAGGCGTAGGTCACCAGGGTCACGCTGGTGCTCGGCAGAGCCAGGGCCAGCGACAGCCCTTGGGCCACCACCTGGCTGGTGCCGAAGATGCTGGTCAGCACCGGCGTGGCAACCACTGCACCGCCCACCCCGAACAAGCCACCCATGGAGCCTGACGCCGCGCCCAACACCCCAAGCCACGGCCAGGAATAACGCATCTGCGCTGACGGCGGTGCATTGTGGGTAAACATTCGCAGCAGGTTGTAGGACGCCAATACCAGCAGAAACGCGATAAAACCCACCCGCATCACGTCAGCATCGATCCCCACCGCCCAGATCGAGCCCAGCCAGGCGAAGGAAAAACCCATCACGCCCAACGGCAGTGCATGACGCAATTCAATCCGGTTGCGCTGGTGATAACGCCACAACGCCAGCATCACATTCGGCACCACCATCACCAGGGCCGTGCCTTGGGCGATCTGCTGGTCGAGGCCGAAAAATACCCCCAGCACGGGAATGGCAATCAGCCCGCCGCCGATGCCGAACAAGCCACCGACCGTGCCCAACGCTACGCCCAGCATTAAATACAACGTTAAATCTGCCACCCGCTCGCTCCTGCTGTTCCCAGGCCTTGCATGCTACGCAGTCCGCTCTGGTGCGGAAACGCACAGCAACGCACAATGGCTGTGCCAATCTCGCACAAGCAGACGCTGATGAACCCCAATACATTGACCGATCAACTGAGCCTGTTTCTCGACGTACTGGAAGCCGGCAGCTTTTCCGCAGCCGCGCGCCGTCACCCGCTCACGCCCTCGGCCGTGGCGCGGCGCATCGACAGCCTGGAAAGCTCGGTGGGTAGCCGGCTGTTTCAACGCAGCACCCATGCGGTGGTGCCGACGCCCGCCGGCCTGGCGTTTGCCGAGCGCGCCCGGCGGATTGTCAGCGAGCTGCAACTGGCGCGGGCCGAAGCGGTGTCGCTGAGTCATGCGCCTGAAGGCTTGATCCGCGTGGACGCACCGGCGGCTTTCGGCAGGCGGCATTTGGCGCCTGCCATCGCTGACTTTCTCAACGTCTATCCGGGACTGGACGTGCACCTGCACTTGATCGACAGCTTTGTCGACATGCAGGGCGAGCATCTGGGCAAGGTCGACCTGGTGCTGCGGGCCGGGCATATCGTCGACACCCGGCTGATTGCCACGCCACTGGCCAGCATCGTGCGCATCGCTTGCGCAAGCCCGGCCTACCTGAAAAGCCGTGGCACCCCGACCCATCCCAGCCAGTTAAGCGAGCATGACGGCCTGGACTGGGAAGGCCTGGCACCGATGTTCGCCTGGCGTTTTGAGCTCGATGGGCGCAAATCCACCTACCGCCCGCAGCGCATTCGCATGAGCGCCAATAACGCCGAAGCCCTGCTTTCAGGCGCGCTGGCCGGACTGGGTGTTGCGCATCTGCCCACCTGGCTCGCCAGTGAATACCTGGTGCGCGGTGAACTGGTCCCGCTGTTCTGCGAGAACGGCCTGCCGACGCCTGAAACCGCGGGCATCTATGCGCTACGCCTGGAGCAACACGCCAACGCCCGCAGCCGCTTGTTGCTGGAATACCTCAAGGCGCGCTTCAGCCCTGTGCCGCCCTGGGACCTGGCACTGCAAAGCGGCCTGGGTTGACCGGCCAGACAGAATTGTCTGGCGCGTTAAAGATTTGCCCGCTAGATTCGAAACCAGACACGTTTTAAGGCACTGCCATGACCAAGCCCCTCGATACCTGCGAATCCTTGTTGCTCGACAACCAGCTGTGTTTTGCCCTGCATTCCACCTCGTTGTTGATGACCAAGGTCTACAAACCGCTGCTGCAAGCCCTCGGCCTGACCTATCCGCAGTACCTGGCCATGATGGTGCTGTGGGAAGAGGATGGCTTGACCGTAGGCGAAATCAGCAATCGCCTGCTGACGGATCCCGGCTCCCTGACGCCGCTGCTCAAGCGCCTGGAAGTCGAAGGCCTGCTCAGCCGCACCCGCAGCCGCGAAGACGAGCGCGTGGTGGTGGTTGAATTGACCGAGGCCGGGCGCGCCCTGCGGGACAAAGCCATGGAGATTCCACAGTGCATCCTGGGCGCCAGCGGGCTGGACATCGAGCAGTTGCGCAAGCTGCAGGGCGATTTACTGGCACTGCGAAAAAACCTGCAAGTCTCCCTCTAAAGGCACCACGCATCAAAAAATGTGGGAGCGGGCTTGCTCGCGAATGCGGTGGATCAGTCAATGCATCTAGTGACTGTCACACCGCATTCGCGAGCAAGCCCGCTCCCACATTTGTTTGTGCAATGCCTGGCTATCAAAGCACACAAAATATTTTCCAAATATATCTTGCGCACTAACTATTAGCGCGATACATTCACCTCGCCACTTACTTAGCGCGCAAACATTTAGCGCAAACACTGACGAGGAAATCACCATGCAAGCTCTCTACACCGCAGTAGCCACCGCCACCGGCGGCCGTGATGGTCGTGCTGTTTCCAGCGACAACATCCTCGATGTAAAACTCTCCACGCCAAAAGAACTGGGCGGCGCGGGTGGCCAGGCCACCAACCCGGAACAACTGTTCGCTGCCGGCTACTCAGCCTGCTTCATCGGCGCCCTGAAATTCGTCGCCAGCCAGACCAAACGCAAAATCCCGGATGACGCTTCGATCACTGCCCACGTCGGCATCGGTCAAATCCCCGGCGGTTTCGGCCTGGACATCGACCTGCACGTCAGCTTGCCCGGCCTGGCCCAGGACGACGCGCAAAGCCTGGTCGACGCTGCGCACCAGGTTTGCCCTTACTCCAACGCCACCCGTGGCAACGTCGATGTACGCCTGCACGTAACCGTCTGACCCACGCGGTTTTTTGGAGAAGAACATGAACACATTTGGCAAAGTACTCACCGGCACCCTGCTCGCCTTCTCGATCACCAATGCCTTTGCGGCCAGCGGTGACGTGGAACACAACACCCAGGCGTTTCTCGATGTACTGAACGCCGGCACCGGCAAACCGATGGAGCAACTGACGCCCAGGGAAGCCCGTGCGGTGCTGACAGGTGCACAGTCAGGCGTGAAACTGACGCTGCCCAAGGCCGACGTGAGCCAGAAGACCATTCAGGTCGATGGCCAGCCGCTGAGCCTGACCATCGTGCGTCCGGCCGGGGTCAAGGGCACATTGCCGGTGTTCATGTTCTTCCACGGCGGTGGCTGGGTACTCGGGGATTTCCCGACCCACGAGCGTCTGGTACGTGACCTGGTGGTGGGGTCGGGAGCGGCGGCGGTGTTCGTCAACTACACGCCATCACCTGAAGCGCACTACCCGGTGGCGATCAACCAGGCGTACGGGGCAACCAAGTGGGTGGCCGAACACGGTAGCGAGATCAACGTCGATGGCAAACGCCTGGCCGTCGCCGGCAACAGCGTCGGCGGCAACATGGCAGCGGTGGTCAGCCTGATGGCCAAGGACAGGGGCACTCCGTCAATCAAGTTCCAACTGCTGTTGTGGCCGGTGACCGACGCCAACTTCGACACCGGGTCCTACAACCAGTTTGCCGAAGGCCACTTCCTGACCCGCAACATGATGAAGTGGTTCTGGGACAACTACACCACCGACACCAACCAGCGCGCCGAGATCTATGCGTCGCCCCTGCGGGCAAGCACCGCGCAGCTCAAGGGTTTGCCACCTGCGTTGATTCAGACCGCAGGCTCGGACGTGCTGCGTGACGAAGGCGAAGCCTATGCCCGCAAGCTGGATGAGGCCGGTGTACCGGTGACCGCCGTGCGCTACAACGGCATGATCCATGACTACGGTTTGCTGAATGTCGTCAGCCAGGTACCGGAGGTTCGTTCGGCGCTGCTGCAGGCGTCCGAGGAACTGAAGCAACACCTGAAGTAAAAAGCGGCACCCACAAAAAAGCCCGACGCATGGTCGGGCTTTTTTTATCGTACCGGTGGCGCAGGAATTACTTCTTGGCGCGACCTTTGTACGAACCACCTTCACGGGTGTCGATCTCGATCAGGTCGTCGATTTCGATGAAATCGGCTACTTGCAGTTCGGTACCGTTAGCCAGCTTGGCAGGCTTCATCACCTTGCCCGAGGTGTCGCCGCGAGCGGAACCTTCGGTGTAGGCAACCTTACGCACGATAGTGGTCGGCAGCTCTACGGAAACCAGACGGTCTTCGAAGAAGATAGCTTCGCAGACGTCTTCCATGCCTTCTTCCACGAACGGCAGAACGGCTTCGATGTCTTCAGCGTTCAGCTCGTACATGGTGTAGTCGGTGGTGTCCATGAACGTGTAGGTGTCGCCGCTGATGAAGGACAGGGTCGCTTCTTTGCGGTCGAGGATCACGTCGTCCAGTTTGTCATCGGCGCTGTAGACGATCTCGGTCTTGTAACCGGTCAGCAGGTTCTTCAGCTTGGTCTTCATGATTGCGCTGTTACGACCAGACTTGGTGAACTCAGCTTTCTGAACCAGCCAAGGGTCGTTTTCGAGACGGATCACTGTACCGGGTTTCAGTTCTTTACCAGTTTTCATTGCGAATATCCGAAATTTGGATGGGATTTACAAAAATCAAGGTCGCGTATCATATCCAATTTACATAAAACTGTACCAGCGCCGTCGCAAGATCGGTCCGCGAGCCTTGTTCCAGAGCCCATTTCTCGGCGTTCGTGGTCACTTCCGGCCAGTGTTCCAGCAGCATTTTCCAGCAAAGTGCCATATCGCCATCAGCGTTCCAGGCCTGCCAAAGGCCGACCAACGCGACTTTCGCAGCCGGAGACAGACCTTCGGTATACAGCTCAAGGAACGCATCGAGCTTGTCCAGGTGAATGTCTTCGTCCTGGCGATAGATATGCCACAACAGTGGCCGCCCGGCCCATTGCGCCCGCACGAACGAGTCTTCGCCGCGCACGGCGTTGAAGTCGCAGCACCACAACAGCCGGTCGTATTGCTCCTGGCGCACAAACGGCAGCACTTGCACGGTCAACCCGTCGCGCCGGTGCACATCACCTACTTCCAATGACTCGACCCCCAGCCAGCCCTGCACATCTCCGAGGATCCGCCCTTCCGGCACCAGCAGATGAGTGGCGCGCCCATCGGCCGCCAGCACGTCGAGCCAACTGGCCAGCCCGGCGTTTTCATAGGCGAACAACGACATCATCCGCGCACCGTCCACCGGGAAAACCCCAAGCGCCTGCAGAAACTGCTGCCGGGCGGCGGCGTCTTGCTGGAAGGCATCGCGCTGTTCCAGCAGCCCCGCCTCACGCAATAAGCCGCCGGTGCCGGGACGGAATCCGGGAAAGAAGAAGTACTTTTGCACGCCCTTGAATTTCACCGAGGGCAAACCGTGGCAGCCGACCACCCAGTCTTCGGCGCTCAGGTAATCCAGGTTCATCCACAGCGGCGTGCGGTCGCGTGCGGCCATCGCCTCCATGTAGTCAGGCGGCAATTGACAGGCGAACGCAGCGATCACCACGTCTGCCGCGTCGGTCGCCGGCCAGTCGGAGGGCCAGTAGCGCACGTCGACGCCCTCTTGCCATTGCTGGTGCACCTGCACATCAATCTCGGGGCACATGCGTTCGAACGCCCGCAGGTCATCGACCCACAAGCGCACCGCACACCCTTGTTCCGCCACCAATTGCCGGGCCAGGCGCCAGGTCACGCCGATGTCGCCGTAGTTATCGACGACGCTGCAAAAAATATCCCAGCGGGCTTTCATTCCGGGCTCCAACGCTCAAAGGCTCGATTGTCCGTATAAATGCCTCGATACAGAAGGGTTGATCGCGATTATTCTGCGCGCGGCTGTGGGACAATCGGCGCCATGCCGCACGTGCCTGCCAGGAGGCCACCATGTCTGATCGTTCGTTCTCGCTGTTCAAACTCAGTATCGCCGTGGCCTTCGGCCTGTGGCTGGGGTTTATCGCCATTGTGCTGAGCGTTTGGCTGGCTTCCCGCTACCTGCCCGAGCAAACCGTGGCGCCGGTGGCCCGAGTGGTGCAGCAACTGGGCAAGCCAGAGGTGGTTGCACCGGAGCCGCCGAACCGGATGTTCGAGCAGTACCAGGAGAACCTGCGCAAGCAGGAGCAACAGCAAACCCTGGACCAGGCCCGCAACAACCCGCGTAACCTGTCCAACCCCAAATGCCAGTTCTGGCTGCAACAGGACCAGAACGCCCCCAACGACAAGAGCCGGGCCAACGTCCTGCAATTTTGCGATTGATCACGAAAGCCGCCCATGAATAAACACGCCGTTCACCAGTTGGTTTTGGACAAACTCGCGGTCGATCTCGATATCGCCCAGCGCGCCGCGCAAACCGCGTACGAAACCGCGACCCACGAAGAAAACATCGCCGAGAACAAGTACGACACCCTGGGCCTGGAGGCTTCTTACCTGGCAGCCGGCCAGGCCCGACGCGTCGAGGAGATCCGGCAGGCGCTGACGCTCTGCCAGAACATGCAACTGCGGGCCTACGATGACCAGCGCGGCATCGAAGTGGGCGCATTACTGGGGTTGGCAGATGAAAACGATCGCCAGCAGTGGCTATTCCTGGCGCCGGACGGCGCAGGCTTGAAGGTCGATGTGGTGGGGCAACCGGTGACCGTCATCACCCCACGCTCGCCCCTGGGCAAAAGCCTGCTGGGCAAGTTCGAAGGGGATGAGGTGGAGATTCTGGTGGGGGGCGCTCGGCAACAGTTTGCTGTTACCGAGGTGAAGTAAGCCGATCAGTGAACCGGTAGTTCAACGCCGTCGAACAGCTCTTCCAGTTCCTGCTTGTTGTGGCACTGGATGGCCTTGGCCATCACTTCGCGCGTCAGGTGCGGCGCGAACTTTTCGATGAAGTCGCACATGAAACCACGCAGGAAGGTGCCACGACGGAAACCGATCTTGGTCACGCTGGACTCGAACAGCTCGCTGGCATCGAGCACCACCAGGTCGTTGTCGAGCTTGGTGTCGACCGCCATCTTGGCGACGATACCGACACCCAGGCCCAGGCGCACATAAGTCTTGATGACGTCGGCGTCAGCCGCGGTGAACACCACTTTCGGCGTCAGGCCACGATGGCTGAAGGCTTCGTCGAGTTTCGAACGGCCGGTAAAACCGAACACGTAAGTCACGATCGGGTATTCAGCCAGGGCTTCCAGGGTCAGCTTCGGCAGCTTGGCCAGTGGGTGGCCTTGTGGGACCACGACGCAACGGTTCCAGCGGTAGCACGGCATCATCACCAGGTCGCCGAACAATTCCAGCGCTTCGGTGGCAATCGCGAAATCGACGGTGCCGTCGGCGGCCATCTCGGCGATCTGCATCGGCGAGCCCTGGTGCATGTGCAAGGCCACGTCCGGGTACTGCTTGATAAAGCTGCTGATCACCGGCGGCAGCGCATAACGCGCCTGGGTGTGGGTGGTGGCGATCGACAGGGTGCCCTTTTTCTCGTTGGAGAATTCCTGGGCGATCTGCTTGATGCTTTCGACCTTGCGCAGGATCTCGCCGGCGGTGGTGATGATGCGCTCACCGGCCGGGGTGACACGGGTCAGGTGCTTGCCGCTGCGTGCGAACACTTCAACGCCCAACTCATCTTCGAGCAGGCGGATCTGCTTGCTGATACCGGGTTGCGAGGTGTAAAGGCTTTGAGCAGTAGCGGAAACGTTGAGGTCGTGGTGCGCCACTTCCCAGATGTAGCGCAGTTGTTGAAGCTTCATATGTGTCCCTCAAAGCGGATAGACGCCACGGGTATCAGCGACGGTATATAACTATATTAAAGGTTAGACGGATAAATCTAGAACTTTTTATCGTTTTCTACCAATCACACGTCGTCACTGCGTCGACGCTGCAACAGCGGTACCAGGTACACCGGCACCTGGGACAGCTGCAGCACCCGTGCGGCGGTTCTCCCCAGGGGTGTTGCCACCCCGACCGCCTGGCTGTGACTACCTACGATCAACAAATCCACAGAGAGTTTCTGCGACTGGTCGAGAATCACTTCACAAGGATCACCCTGGATCACCCGCACCGAACGGATCAACTTGAGGTCCTGCTCCCCGTCCCCCAGCTCCTCGCGAAAACTGTCGAGCACCCGTTGTTCGATGGTCGCCATCACCGTCGTCAGGCCCTGGCTTTGCCATTCACTCAAGGCCTTCTCATCAAGGTAGCTCTGCAACACCGATTCGGCGAACAGCCCGATGGGCTCGACCACGTGAATCACATACAGATCAGCCTTGAACGTTCGCGCCAGCGCCAGGGCATGTTGCATCACATAGGGGGCATACAGACCGAGGTCAGTGGCGTACAGCATCGAACGAATCATAGAACCTCCTGGGCAGCCAGGATGGCGGGGATTGATTCAGCTTAGCAGCGCCTTTGGCAGTGCTCAGCCCTCGGTCTGAATTTTCAACTCGTTACTGATGCCATGGGGGACGTGACCGGTAGCCACGAACTCCCGGGCCTTCTCGCAATGCCCTTCCTGGTCATCGAAAAACACATCGGCGGCGAAGGCTTCGAGGAACGCCGACTTCTCCAGGCCACCAAGAAACAGCGACTCGTCGAGACGGATATCCCACTCGCGCAGCGTGCGAATCACCCGCTCGTGGGAAGGCGCCGAACGGGCGGTCACCAGCGCAGTGCGGATGGGGCAGGACTCGTCGGGGAACTCGCGCTGCAACAGGTTGAGTGCCGCCAGGAAGCCCTTGAATGGGCCGCCGCGCAACGGCTCGCGGGCGGATTCGCGCTCGCTGGCCTGGAAGGCTTCAAGGCCGCCCGACTGATAAACGCGCTCGGACTCGTCGGAAAACAGCACCGCGTCGCCATCGAAGGCGATCCGCAATTCAGCACTGGAGGCCCGACCTGCGCCGCCCGACAGAATCGTCGCTGCGGCAAACCCGGCATCCAGGGCGCTGCGCACATCCTCGGCATGGGTGGACAGAAACAGGTGGCAGCCAAACGCCGCCAGATAAGGATAAGGGCTGCGCCCGCCGACAAACGCCGCGCGGGAGATGTCGAGCCCGTAATGCTGGATCGAATTGAATACACGCAAGCCGGTGTCGGCACTGTTGCGCGACACCAGCACCACCTCGACCCGGGCGCGGCCGAGGCTGGCGTTGAGGCTCAGGAGTTTCTCCACCAGCGGGAAGGCGTCACCGGGCTCGAGGGTTTCTTCCTCGTGGTCGATCTGGTACTTGCGGTACGCCTCGACGCCTTGGGCCAGGTAGACCTTGTGGCTCTCGCTCAGGTCGAACAGCGCTCGCGAGGAAATCGCCAGCACCAGTTTGTCGCCCAATCCCTTCGCCATGGTGTTCCCCCCAATCAGCGGTTATGCCGATCCATAAAACTCAAGGCCTGATACAGCGCCTGCATGCGTGGCAATTCACAACCCGCCGCGTTGGCCGCGGCCAAGGGGCGCGCGTAGATCGCCGCCAGTTCCAGCGGGCGCTTGTGCACGTAATCGTGATACATGCTGGGCAAGTAGTCATCCATGCTCTCGGTCATGGTGAACATCTGCCCGGCGTAACTGGCGGGAATCTCATGCCCGCAGGCGTGGGCGCCCTGCACCACTTCGGCCATCAGCGCCTGGATCAGTTCGCGGCTGGACTCATCCGCCATCATCGCCGTGGTGCCCGTGCCGAACACTACCGAGAGACCGTTGTAAGGCACGTTCCACACCAGTTTATGCCAGCGCGCCTGGTGCACATTGGCCATGGCCTGGGAATCGATACCGGCCTGGTGAAACAGCGCGGCGCCTTCTTCGACGATGGCTTGCCGACCGCTGTCATCGTTGGCCGCGGGGCCACTGTGGTAACCCAGGTTGACCCGGCCCAGCGCCTGATGCTCGACGATCCCGGGACCGGAACGGTGCACGCCGATGTAGCACAGGCCACCCAGCAGGTGCAGCGACGGCGGCAGGTGTTCACGCAGGCTGTCCTCTACGTCGAGGCCATTTTGCAACAGGATTATCCTGGCGTCCGGGGCGGCAACCTGAGCGATGGTCGGGGCCAGTTCTACATTCCCGGTCGATTTGGTGCCCACCAGCAGCCAGTCGCACGGCGGCATGTCGGCGGCGCGGGCATAAGCCTGTACCGGGTGAAGGTGCACGGTTCCGTGGATCGTGCTGTTGAGTTGCAGGCCGCGCTCGCTGACCGCCGCGTACTCGCTGCGCAGCAGGAAATGCACATCGAAGCCGGCGCGCGCGAGCATCACACCGTAGTAGCCACCAATGGCCCCGGTGCCGATGATCCCGATCCGTGGCGACTGTTTTGTTACTTCGGTCATGGCAACTCCTCTGGTATTCGTTTGAGCGCCTGCTGCACACCTTGAGTCAGGTCGCTGGCGGTCAGACGCGTCAGTGACGCTAATATTCCATGGAATTTCCCGTTACACACCACAAACAACGCCGGCAGGTGAAAGATCTCGTAGCGCTCCACTGCCCCGCCATTGTGACCCGCATCCACCCAGCACACCCGGTCCACCGGCAAGTCCCAACCCGGCAGTTGCTGGTGCAGGAAGCGGCAACGCGAGCAGCCGTCACCGGTAAACACCACCAGGGACGTGCCGGGAAGCGCCAGTAATTGCTGGTCGATATCCAGGTCGGTAAGTTGCAGTTCTTTCACTATACTGCTGCCACCGCCGTCAACTGGACGGTGCTCGGAGTCCGTGTGCATGGGTCGTTTCTTTCCTCACCCTGATGATGTCGCTGTCGAAATAACCCAACGCCCCATTTCCGGCATTTCCCGCCAACGGCTGCACACTATCGGCCTGGGCGGCGTCGCATGCAATTGCCCACGCGCCTGGCGCCAGGGCGCGGCCATCGAGTTGCACATCCCCTCACTGGGCCAGACGGCCCGCTATCCGGGCTATGTGGCATGGTGCCGCAAGGCCGAAAACGGCTACCGCGTCGACATTGCCTTTACCGATGAGCAGGCCTTGTTCGGTGCGCGGATGGGTGAGCAAGTGTGCCAGATCGAACGGTACTGCCGCCTCCACGAAGGCGTCGAGCCCACACCCGGGCAGAGCGAAGCGCTGGCCCGGGAATGGGTCACGCGCCATGCCGGCGAGTTCTCCCATGAGGCTTTTGTGCTGCCAGCGCTGGATTAAAGCGGACGTTGCCCATTGTCTCGCAGCCTTGTAACGCGCTAAGGTTCCGCTCCCCGCTGCACTTAAATCATGCTGTGCTCCGCCGCACGGGGATCGCTGGCGGCCGGCACCCGTGACCCTGACGAGTAACACGATGGCTGATTTACCGATCAACGACCTTAACGTCGAATCCAACGAGACCCTGATCACGCCCGATCAGCTCAAGCGCGAAATCCCCCTGAGCGACGCTGCCCTGCAGACCGTCACCAAGGGCCGCGAAGTCATCCGTGAGATTCTCGACGGCACCGACCACCGCCTGTTCGTGGTCATCGGGCCGTGCTCGATCCATGACCTCAAGGCTGCCCACGAATACGCCGAGCGCCTGAAGGTGCTGGCGGCGGAAGTGTCCGACACCTTGTACCTGGTGATGCGTGTCTATTTCGAGAAGCCGCGTACCACAGTCGGCTGGAAAGGCTTGATCAACGACCCGTACCTGGACGACTCGTTCAAGATCCAGGATGGCCTGCACATCGGTCGTCAATTGCTGCTGGACCTGGCGGAAATGGGCCTGCCGACGGCAACCGAAGCCCTGGACCCGATTTCCCCGCAGTACCTGCAAGACCTGATCAGCTGGTCGGCAATTGGTGCACGCACCACCGAATCCCAGACTCACCGCGAAATGGCTTCCGGCCTGTCCTCGGCCGTGGGTTTCAAGAACGGTACCGATGGCGGCCTGACCGTGGCGATCAACGCCCTGCAGTCGGTCTCCAGCCCGCACCGCTTCCTGGGCATCAACCAGGAAGGTGGCGTGTCCATCGTCACCACAAAGGGCAACGCCTACGGTCACGTGGTACTGCGTGGCGGCAATGGCAAGCCCAACTATGATTCGGTCAGCGTGGCCTTGTGCGAACAGGCGCTGAACAAGGCGAAGATCAAGCCGAACATCATGGTCGATTGCAGCCACGCCAACTCCAACAAGGACCCGGCCCTGCAACCGCTGGTGATGGAGAACGTGGCCAACCAGATTCTGGAAGGCAACCAGTCGATCATCGGCCTGATGGTCGAAAGCCACCTGAACTGGGGCTGCCAGGCGATTCCAAAGGACCTGGCCGACCTGCAATACGGCGTGTCGATCACCGATGCGTGCATCGACTGGTCTGCCACCGAGACCACCTTGCGCAGCATGCACGCCAAGCTCAAGGACGTGTTGCCCAAGCGCCAGCGCGGCTGAGCACAGACTGCGGACACAAAAACGCCGGGCTAAACCCGGCGTTTTTTTTGATCGTTCCCCCGCCCTGCGTGGGAATGCATCCTGGGATGCTCTGCGTACCGCCCTACTCAATGCTCAAAGCTTCGCGGCATGGCGCTGGTGGCGCTCCATGTAGCGCTCAACGTAGGAGCAGGACGGGATCACCGTATAACCTGCCTCTTCGGCGAACTTCAACGCTTCCTCGGTCAGCGCGGCAGCAATGCCACGGCCGCGCAATGCGTTGGGCACGAAGGTGCGATAGATATCCAGGGTCTGCTTCCCGAGATCCATATAGGTCAGATAGGCACGATGACCGTCCACATTGGTCTCGAACTGATGACCAGCCTGGTCATGGTGGATGGACAACGCCTCGCTCATCACTACTCCTCGCGGGTCTTGGTTTCTGACCCCTACCTTACCGATGTTTTTCCGGCGAAGGAACATCTACGCCACCCGGTGCCGGTTTCGACAACGAGAAAAGCGGCCAGTGCCTTGCACTAGCGCTCACAACCAGCACAGGGAAATAGTAGGCGCCAATCGCTCAATTGCTCAAGACGCGCTCGTCTTCCGTTGCGCTGGCGGACATAGAAAGGGCCAATCGAGATTCCTTACGTCGATGGCCTGAACATTGCCGGCAGTTGAAGCTTGAGACGAACACGCGCTCTTAAAGTCACCTCAACATGCACAAAAGATACCGAATGGCGAAAAGACAATCTGAACAATAGTGTCAGGGACGATATATAAAATGACTTATGTTTACATGGCTTAACACATGCCAGCCGGCCCTTTCAGGCTGGATCCAATCCTCGGCCGAGTGCAAAAATCTGCATATTTTTTATACAGACTCTCGAAAGATTAGCCAAAATAGATTGGACGCGAGAATTTTTTTTGCTTCTTGCGCTACGTCAGTTTACTTACTACAAGTAATGGGTAGTATGTACGCCGGCTATTAGCTCACTCTGAGAAAGTAGCCATTTAATAGAAAGTCCTTGAAGGGGAACACGATGAACAACGTTCTGAAATTCTCTGCTCTGGCTCTGGCCGCAGTTCTGGCTACCGGTTGCAGCAGCGTCTCCAAAGAAACCGAAGCTCGTCTGACTGCAACTGAAGACGCAGCAGCACGCTCCCAGGCTCGTGCAGACGAAGCCTACCGTAAAGCTGATGAAGCTCTGGCTGCTGCTCAAAAAGCACAACAGACTGCTGACGAAGCTAACGAGCGCGCTCTGCGCATGCTTGAAAAAGCAAGCCGCAAGTAATAATCCTCCGGGGTTGTTATCAAGCCGATCCATTCTTGGATCGGCTTTTTTTTGCCTGTGATTTGGCTGGATTCCAGACAATAAAAAACCCGTCACCGCGCGAGGCGATAACGGGTTATGGATCGTGCAGGCTTACTGCTGCAGATCGACCGGCGTACTCGATACCATCGGCGCCCCGCCGGGTACACCGATTTCCGTCGGCAAACCGTCTTCAGCCGCAACCACGTCACGCACCTGGTCCCAGTTGACCCGCAGGTTGCTGGACAGGTCTTCACGCTTGAGCAAGGCGTTGATGACGGCGGTGTGCTTGTCGACGACCGATGGGGTGCCATCGTCGTTCAGCGGCGTATGGGCTTCCAGGTAGACCTTGCCCCCGGCCGCGCCGAACTTGTAGGCGTCGTTGATAATCCGCACCGACGTGCCCACCGGCACCATGTCGGCCATTTCCAGCACGTTGTTGTTGAACATGCGGAAGCAACCGTGGCTGGTACGGGTACCGATGCCGAACTTCATGTTGGAACCGTGGATCAGGTAGCCCGGCGTGCCGAGGGTGAACTTGAACGGCCCCAGCGGGTTGTCCGGGCCGGCCGGCACGACGTTGGGCAACGGGTCGCCATTGGCGGCGTGTTCTGCCTTGATCGAGGCTGGCGGGGTCCAGGTCGGGTTCGGGATCTTGCCCGTGATGGTGGTGTGGGCCACTGGCGAGCCCCAGCCTTCACGGCCAATCCCCAACGGGAACGTGTACACCACGTTCTGGCCCTTGGGGTAGTAGTAGAGCCGGTACTCCGCCAGGTTGATCACGATGCCTTCACGCGGGCCGGGCGGCAGGATGAAGCGCGTCGGCAACACGATCTCGGTACCCGCTCCCGGCAGCCAGGCATCCACGCCCGGGTTGGCCGCGACCATCTCCGAATAACCCAGGTCGTAGGTGGTGCCGAGGTCCGCGAAGGTATCTTCGTACTTGGCCTTGATCACCTGGACCTGGCCAACGATATCTTCACCCGGTGGCGGCAAAGGCAACTGCAAGGCTGCAGCAGGACCGGCCGCGCAGAGCGCAGCGAGAGACAGGCAGCAGGTGACGGCGGAAAGGCGCGACAACATCCGGGAATTCCTTCGCAGATCGACGGGTAGTAGAAAATGGATTGTACACGGCTGCCCGGCGGGCACCCATATTCAAAGCTCGAAGCGCAGCTCTGGCCAGATCGGCGGTGTGCCGCGTTTTTGCGACTCGAGGATCGCCCGGCACAGGGGGCACAAACGCTGGTCCTGGAAGATCGAGCGATCCACCGATGACCAGCGCGGCTGGGCAGGCAACAACGTGCCGCAGAGGGTGCGGTCGATGGACCCGCCCAACTCCAATTGACGCGTCACCAGATGCACCCGGACTTCCTGGCAGGCGAACAGATCCAGCTGTTCGTCAGGCTCGATCAGTTGGTAGGCAAACAGTGACCAGGCAGGACGCGACATCGGGGGCTCCAAATCGGGGGGGCGCCACCTTAGCCGAAAGACCGCTGCTAGAAAAGCGTCATAGCAGTGGTTTTAGCGTTGGCCAGACATTTTCCAGCAACTTGCTCTGCGCGCCAACCGCCGGGTGCAATTGGTCAGCCTGCATCAGCTCTGGATGGCCGCCGATTCCTTCCAGGAAAAACGGTACCAGCGGGACGCTTTTCTCCTTGGCCAACGCCCCGTAGACCTCGGCAAACGCGGTGGTGTATTTCGGGCCGTAATTGGGCGGTAACTGCATGCCCAGCAGCAGCACCTTGGCACCGCTGGCCTTGGACTGTTCAATCATCGATGCAAGATTTTGTTTCAATTGCTCGGGTGGCTGCCCACGCAGGCCGTCATTGCCGCCCAGCTCAATGATCACCAGGTCCGGCTTATGCTCTGCAAGCGCCGCCGGCAGCCGCGCCCGGCCTCCGGCACTGGTGTCGCCGCTGATAGAGGCGTTGACCACTTTATCGTCGAAACCTTCGCTCTTGAGCCGTTGTCCCAACAACGCTACCCACCCTTTGCTGGTATCCAGCCCGAAACCGGCACTGATACTATCGCCAACGATCAGGACTGTACCCGCCGCTGCGTTCTGGGCCATGCACATCAAGGCCAGGCCAGCACTCAAAAACCACATTCGCATTGGATTCTCCATGGGCGCAAGCATTCTCACCGCGCGAAACCTTAGCAAAGTGGTTCCCAGCGCGGAAGGTGAACTGACTATCCTGCACGAACTGAGCCTGGAACTGAACAAGGGCGATAGCCTGGCTATCGTCGGCGCCTCCGGTTCCGGCAAATCCACCCTCCTCGGCCTGCTGGCCGGCCTCGACCTGCCCAGCAGTGGCGAAGTCACCCTCGCCAGCCAGGCCCTGAGTACCCTCGACGAAGACCAGCGTGCACGCATCCGCGCCGAGCACGTGGGGTTTGTGTTCCAGTCCTTCCAGTTGCTCGACAGCCTCAACGCGCTGGAAAACGTGATGCTGCCCCTGGAGCTGGACGGTCGCAAGGACGCCCGCGAGCGCGCCAAACACCTGCTGGAGCGTGTCGGCCTGGGCCAGCGTCTCACCCACTCGCCGCGCCAACTCTCGGGGGGTGAGCAGCAACGGGTAGCGATTGCCCGGGCGTTTGCTGCCGAACCGGACGTGCTGTTTGCCGATGAACCCACCGGCAACCTCGACAGCCATACCGGCGAGCGCATCAGCGACCTGCTGTTCGAACTCAACAAAGAGAGCGGCACGACCCTGGTGCTGGTGACCCATGACGAGCGCCTGGCCCACCGTTGCCGTCGCCTGATCCGTCTTGAAGCCGGCCTGATGGTCGCGCCCCTGGAGCCTTGATGGCACGCTTGCCCTTGTTGCGCCTGTTCAGCCTTGCCCTTCGCCAGTTGCTGCGCGATGCCCGCGCCGGCGAACTGCGTGTGCTGTTCTTCGCCCTGCTGGTGGCCGTGGCCGCCAGCACCGCCATCGGTTACTTCGGTGCCCGCCTGAACGGCGCGATGATGTTGCGCGCCACCGAGTTCCTGGCGGCCGACCTGGTGCTGGAAGGCAGTTCACCCGCCCGCACCGAGCAAATCCAGAGTGGCACCGAGCTGGGCCTGCAGCACGCCAGGGTGGTGGAATTCTCCAGCGTGATTGCCACTGACGCTGGCATCCAGCTGTCCAGCATCAAGGCGGTCAACGAGGCGTATCCGTTGCGCGGCGAGCTGAAGAGCGCCGCCGAACCCTTCGCCGAAGAAACTGCCGGAGGTGGCCCCAAACCCGGTGAAGCCTGGGTGGAAACACGGCTGTTGACGGCACTGAACCTGAAAATCGGCGACAGCATCGACGTCGGCATGAAGACCCTGCGCCTTTCCCGCGTGCTGACCTATGAGCCGGATCGCGCCGGCAACTTCTATAGCCTGACGCCCAGGGTGATGATCAACCTGGCCGACCTTGACGCCACCGGCGTGGTGCAGCCCGGCAGTCGCGTGAGTTATCGCGACCTGTGGCGAGCGCCACAGGGCGGCACCGTGCTGCAAACCTATCGCGACCTGGTCAAGCCCGGCCTGGCTGCCAACCAGCGGCTGCAGGATGCGCGCGACGGCAACCAGCAGATCGGCGGCGCGCTGGGCAAGGCCGAACGTTACTTGAACATGGCCAGCCTGGTGGCGGTGCTGCTCTCCGGCGTGGCCGTGGCGCTCTCGGCCAATCGCTTCGCCAGCCGACGCTTTGATGCCAGCGCCTTGCTGCGCTGCCTCGGGTTGTCGCGACGCGAAACCATGTTGCTGTTCAGCCTGCAATTGGCCGTGCTGGGGTTGCTGGCCAGCCTGACCGGCGCCCTGCTCGGCTGGCTGGCGCAATTGGGCCTGTTTGCGCTGTTGCATGACCTGCTGCCGGCGGACGTTCCACCCGGCGGGCTGCTGCCGGCCGTTGCCGGGATTGGCACCGGGCTGGTAGCCCTCGCCGGTTTCGCCCTGCCGCCGCTGGCCGCCCTGGGGCGGGTGCCGCCACTGCGGGTATTGCGCCGCGACTTGCTGCCAATCCCTTCCAGCACCTGGATGGTCTACGGCGCCGCACTCTTCGCCCTGGGCCTGATCATGTGGCGCTTGAGCCTCGATCTGGTGCTGACCTTCGCCCTGCTGGGTGGCGGCGTGATTGCTGCACTGGTTCTCGGCGGCCTGCTGCTCCTGTTGCTGCAAAGCCTGCGACGCCTGCTGGCCCGGGCCTCCCTGCCATGGCGCCTGGGGCTGGGCCAGTTGCTGCGTCATCCCCTGGCCGCCGCGGGGCAGTCACTGGCGTTCGGGCTGATCCTGTTATCCATGGGCTTGATCGCGTTGTTGCGCGGCGAATTGCTGGATACCTGGCAGAACCAGTTGCCCAAGGACGCCCCCAACTATTTCGCCCTGAACATCCTGCCCGCCGACAAAGACACCTTCGGCGCACGCCTGCTGGAATTACAGGCGCAATCGGCTCCGCTGTATCCGGTGGTACCGGGACGACTGATCAGCATCAATGGCGCGCCAGTGCAGGAGATTGTCAGCAAGGACTCCAGCGGCGATCGTGCAGTACAGCGAGACTTGAGCCTGACCTGGGCCGCCGACCTGCCACCGGGCAACAAGCTGACGGCGGGCTCCTGGTGGACGGCGCAACCGACCGACGAGATTCCAGGCGTCTCGGTGGAGGCCAAGGTCGCCGACAGCCTGAAACTCAAGCTCAACGATCACCTGGTGTTTACCGTCGGCGGGGAAAACCGTGAAGCGCGGGTCACCAGCCTGCGGGAAATCAACTGGGACAACTTCCAGCCCAACTTCTTCATGATCTTCCAGCCCGGCACCCTGAAGGACCTGCCGGCCACCTACCTGACCAGCTTCTACCTCGCACCCGGCCATGACCAACAGATCGTCGACCTGTCCCGGGCCTTCCCGGCGGTGACCATCCTGCAGGTGGAGGCACTGCTGGAACAACTGCGCAGCATCCTGGCCCAGGTCACCCTGGCGGTGGAGTACGTGCTGTTGTTTGTCCTGGCAGCGGGGATGGCCGTGTTGTTCTCCGGGCTCCAGGCAACCCTCGATGAGCGGATTCGCCAGGGCGCCCTGCTGCGGGCGCTGGGGGCTGAGCGCAAGTTGCTGGTCAAGGCCCGGCGTATCGAGTTCGGGTTGTTGGGCGCAGTCAGCGGGCTGTTGGCAGCGCTGGGCACCGAACTGGTGACACTGGTGCTGTACCGCTACGCGTTCGACCTGACCTGGCACCCGCATCCGTGGCTATTGCTGCTGCCGGTGATCGGCGCCGTGCTGATCGGCGGTGCCGGCGTGTTCGGCACCCGCCGCGCACTAAATGCCAGCCCGTTGACGGTGCTGCGCGAGGGCTGAAAACGCAAATGGCCCGCACGCGTTCATGCGTACGGGCCATCCGTTGTCACTTCACATATTCGATAGCGGTGATCCACCAGCACACTTCGCCACTCGGGGTCTGCACGAGCGCCTCGTCATCCACTTCCTTGCGCAACAGTGCCCGGGCCATGGGTGAGTCGATGGAGATGTAGTCCATACGCTCATAGATCTCGTCGTACCCCACGATGCGAAACCGCTTGGTCTCGCCCTGTTCGTTTTCAATCTCCACCCAGGCGCCGAAAAACACCTTCCCTTCCTGCTCGGGCATGTACTCGACCACGCGCATGTCTTCCAGGCGCTTGCGTAAATAACGCACCCGACGATCAATTTCCCGCAGCAGCTTCTTGTTGTACTGGTAGTCGGCGTTTTCGCTCCTGTCCCCCAGGGAGGCCGCCCACGTCACTTTGCGGGTGGTATCAGGGCGCTTTTCTCGCCACAGGTAATCAAGCTCCTTTTTCAGGGCCTCATGACCTTCTTTGGTAATCAGCTTGGTGCTCAAAAGCTCTACATCCCCTGGAAGTTTGCATTTTTCAGACCCGCTGCCGCATCAGGCACAACGCATTTAACGCCCGATGTCGGCTGTGGGGGTCGATGATAAATGAACTCGGGAAAGTAGCCAGACCCACCGGCGGATTCCGGCAACGACGCGTATCAGTCAGCCTCCGTCTGGGTCGGGCCGCATTCAGGCTGGCCGCGCCCGTTCTCGCCAAGCCATGCAAGTGACTCATCCAGGGATTGAAGCGTAACCCTCAGGTTGTCCCGCAGGACAGGCAACTGGAACAGCGCAGCCGTCAGCTGTTGCTCCTTGAGGCGCACCGCAAGGTCACGGTCATGCAACTGGGCTTCCTGGCTCTCCAGGTAGCGCGCACGCTCGTCCATTCGACGCTGCTCTGTCTGGTTCAGCGCCGAGCTGCCAGCCAGATGCTCCTCCCGGAGGGCGAGCGTGCGGGCCAACTGTTCCAGGGACGTTTCCTTTTCGGCAATCCTATCGGCACTCCGCTGACTCTCCTGCTCAAGGTCAGCCTTTTCCTGGCGCAGTTCGAGACGCAACTGATCAAGCGCTTCTTCCTGCTTGAGCACGCTGAGCTTTTGCTGCGTCA
This sequence comes from Pseudomonas sp. D8002, assembly GCF_013385695.1. NCBI lineage: Bacteria > Pseudomonadati > Pseudomonadota > Gammaproteobacteria > Pseudomonadales > Pseudomonadaceae > Pseudomonas > Pseudomonas sp. D8002. Next base: position 175,668 of record NZ_JACAPM010000034.1, on the reverse strand, counting down.
GTTCCTGTGACAATCGGGAAAGATTGGCCAGCGTATCGTCCACTTCAAACAACGAGGATGACTCATTCCGGGCAGGCATGGGCGGCGGCGCCTGGGGGACCGGTTCAGGTTGTTGGACTATGGGCGCCGGCACTGGCGCAGCGACAGCAGGCGCCTCGATCGGTGCCTGTAGTGGCGCCTCAACGAGCGGCTCGGATATCTCGAGCTCAGCCTCGGGCGCCTGCGCCACCGGCTCGGGCAATGACCGCGCAGGCTCTGAAGGATCGGGGGACCTGGGAGCAGACACCATTCTTGAGGAGAAACGAATCGACGGCACGATCAACGTATTGCTTTCAATGGCGGGCAAACCGGGCGCCGACGTTCCCAGGGTAATCACCTTCATCACCAGGGATTTCTTGATCGTCAACGAGTGATGATCTTCAGGCCTGGCCGGGGGCAATTTGCAGCCTTTCAAATCAACAAAATGAAAGGGAATCTGAGTTTCGCCACTGCTTGCAGATTTTGCCCCGGGAGCAACCGCGAGCGTCAGAATTTGCTTGAAGACATGGGTCGCTATTTGCAGGTCTTCCTTGGAGTCTATCGCCCCCAGAAAGTAACGTTCGGACTTTTTGCGCAACGCTGCGATGTACACCCGTGAACTACCGGGCTCTGTTTCTTCATCCAGACTGTAGGCAAGAAAGTTTGAAGAGATCTGCGCCACCGCAAAACCACAAAGCAGTGCACCATTGACCGGCGCATCATGCCCGGACTGTTCAAGAACAAGGGTACGTAGAAGCAGCATGACATCAGGCTCCATTTCAAATTGGCATAAACTTTAAATAAACACCAAATAAACAACGACTGTAATTAAATCATCAAAAGCAAAACAATTGTTTCAGCGAGTCATAGTCTGGCATGTAGGACTTATCTTATTCAGCCCCCTCAGCATTTCCAAGAGCGTTTATTGAACGTACCATTTTTTAACAGTGCGACGTCGGAAAAGCTTCAACATAAAAGATTTCAAGCATTGAAATTTCGAACATTCACAACCTGCTGTTCACCCAGGTTAATCCAGCCTTGCCATATCCATTCAGTAGAAAAGCATAATGATCGAGATAACGAGCCTGACAAAAACCATGGGCGGAAAAAACATTATTCATGACTTCTCATTCAACGCCCAACCCCAGGAATGCCTCGGGCTGTTTGGAAATGATGGTGCGGGAAAAACAACTATTATCAAAATGATCTCAGGCTCGACTACACCCTCTTCAGGCCATATAAAAATATTCGGTAACGATATCGCCCTGAACGCATTCCAGGCAAAGAAAGTCACCGGCTACCAGCCAGAGCGACTCTTGAGCCATGGTGCAATGAGTGTAAAGGCCTTTCTCGGTTTCATTGCCGAAATACGCGGATTCCGCGGCGCGGAAAAACGCAAGATGATTGACCGGGCAGTTGCACGGCTTGAGTTGTGGCGGATACTCAAAAGCCCGGTGGAAACCCTCACGGACGGGTTGAAACGCAAGGTAGCCATCGCCCAGGCAATCCTGCATGACCCCAGCCTGCTGTTGCTCGATGAGCCAACAGAAGGTCTGAATGCCGACCAGAAACACAAAGTCAGAATGCTCATCAAGTCGCTCAGCGACGAGATGACGGTCATTGTCGCGTCCCGTGCGCCGGAAGAACTGACCGGTATTTGTACCCGCGCACTGGTGATAGCCGACGGCCGATTGGTGGCAGACACTTCGGTGCCCGAACTGCAGCGCAGCTCCCGTCATCACCAGGCGGTCACCCTTGCAGCCGACACACCACTGGACCTGTTGGCCCTGGCGGTATTGCCCGGGGTCGCCGGCATCGAGGAAGACCGCGAGACTCCCGGCACAGTGACCGTACTCGCCCTGCCGGGGCAAATCATCTACCCCCACATCAATGCACTGGTCACCCAGCGCCGCTGGAAGCTCAATGCCCTGAGCCTGGAAGCCGGGCGCCTGGATGACGTTGTGCACCATATGAGCCAGGAGGCATCGATTTGAAACTTCTCCCGGTCATATTCAAGCGTCAACTGGTCAGTTATCTTTCGGCACCCCTCACTTACCTGAGCACTGCGGTTTTCCTGACCGCCGCTGCTGTATTTGGCTTCCATGCAACCCGGTTACTGGAAGTCGGCAGTGCCGACTTGCAGGGCTTCTTCCAGTTGCACCCCTGGCTCTACTTACTGTTGACACCTGTTCTATGCACTCGGCTTTGGGCCGACGAGCCCACCACCGGTTCCATGGAGTTGCTGAAAACCCTGCCCGTCACACGTTTCGAGATAGTGGTCGGAAAGTTTCTGGCGGCCTGGATTGTTTCTGGCGTGGCCCTGCTGTTGACCTTCCCGATAGTTATCACCGTCAACTATTTTGGCAATCCGGACAATACAGTCATTGCGTCACAATACCTGGGAAGTTGGGTATTGGCCGGATGTTATCTATCCGTGGGCTGTTTTATCTGCGCACTGACACACCATCGCGCGATTATATTCACCGTAACCCTGTGCTTGCTGCTGACCGCCAGTGGCCTGTCATCCATTCTTGATGCAATTGAACATCAAGTTCCGGTATGGCTGATTGACCGCCTTCTTTCCCTGAGCCCGTCTGCGCGTTTTGCCGCCATTGACCAAGGGGTACTGGCTCTTCAAGACAGTTTGTACTTCATCAGTATGATCATCGCCTTTCTTGGCGCGACGGTCATTGTCCTGAATGTAAGAAACGGTTGAGAAGGACACATCACGATGAAAACGCGACTAAGTGCCAGCCTCACAATTATCACGCTGCTGTTACTGTTTCTCGCTTTTAACCTGGTCTGGGCACTGAAACTTCCAAATCCACGGCTGGATTTTTCGGAACAGAACATCCATACACTTTCCGATCCTGTACAGGCTATGCTCGGTTCACTGGAAACACCGGTGGATCTGTACTTCTTCAATTCAAGCAACCGTGCACACAAAGCCAACGCCGTTGAAAGCTACGCTAAACGGGTAGAGCTGCTGCTCAAGGAATATGAAAAAGCGGCAAAGGGCAAAATCAACCTGCACCTCATCGACCCCACCCCTTTTTCTGAAGATGAATACAAAGCCAGGTTACTGGGTCTTGACGAACAACACGGATTCTTCGGCCTGGTGGGTACCAGCGCGGGCCATGCGCCCCATAGCATCCCGTCATTCAGCCCGGACCGGGAGTCACTGCTGGAGTATGAAATCAGCCATTTGATTCATAAGGTGATCCACCCCGAGCAACCCGTCATGGGCGTGATCTCCCGGCTGCCAATAAACGGTGAGCGAGATGAACGCAACGGCGTTAATACGCCTCCCTGGCAGGTGTTGCAGGAGATCCGTCGCCAGTTCAACGTGGTGAGCCTGGAGCCGGGTATCGCGCAAATTCCTGAACACGTCAAAACCCTGATGGTGATTCATCCCGGCAACCTGCCTGACCAAACCCTCTACGCAATAGACCAGTTTGTATTGGGCGCAGGCAAGTTGATGATGTTTATCGACCCGCTTGTCGGGCTGGACACCAGCGTCACGGCCCCGGAAAACCCCAGGCTGGAGGCATTGCTGTCCGCCTGGGGCATCCAGATGCCCGCGAACAAGGTGATTGCCGATCGCGACTATGCCACTTCGGTGATCCTGACCACAGGCCAGCCGCCTGTGCGCCATCCCGCGGCACTGACCTTGCCCCGCCAGGCGATGGCACAGGATGACATCAGCGCCTGGAAACTTCACAACGTCAACGTCCTGAGCAGCGGCGCCCTGGCCCCTGCCAAGAGAAGCCGCATGACCTTCACCCCGTTGCTGCAAAGCTCCGCGCACGCCGCGCTGTTTGAGGCAGAGCGCTTCGCCCTGCCAGCGCAGCTCAATTCACTGATCAATGAAACAGCCACTCGCGCTCAACAACAGGTGATCGCCGCCCGCGTCGAAGGGCCCGCCTATTCCGCCTTTCCTGACGGCATCAGTGGGCGTAATACCGGCTTGCAAAAGGCTGCGAACATCCATGTGGTCGTGGTCGCCGACACTGACCTGCTCAGCGATCGTGTGTCTGGAATGCTCCAGAAGCATCGCGCGGCGGGTAGCCCGTTGTCAGATAACGCGATGTTTGCATTGAACACCCTGGACAACCTGGCGGCGCCCGATGCACTGATGAACATTCGCCCCCGCGCAGGCGGTGCTCGATCACTGCAGGTGCTGCAGGCAATGCGCGAAGACGCGGCACTGGCCTACGGTGAGAAGTCCGCCGAACTGGCGCAACGCCTGGAACAAACGGAAAAGGAATGGCAACTGCTCAACCCCCCGACAATTTCCCCGGGCCCTCAGGCTGCAACCTCCAACACACTGCTGCAAGCGCTCAACAAGGAGCGGTTGCGAATCCCCATGGAAATTCACGCGCTGAAGGTCCAGTCATACGCCGAGGTTCACGCCCTGGAACGCAAAGTGAAGCTGCTCAATATCGTGCCTGTACCGCTGATACTGTGCCTGATTGCGGGGGGTATTTTCCTGTTGCGTCGCCGTCGCCGGCACCTGCCTTCAGCAGCGTTCTACTGAGGGCTCAACGCCGGGCGATCAGCCCTTGCCGGGCAATGCGGGTCAGTTGGCGTATCACTTCGCCCGCGTCGCTGGCACTGGGCGCCTGAATGACGGCCAGGTCGAAGCTGTTGGACGCAAAGCGCGCAAGGGAGTCGCCGTCTTCGACAAACTGGATCAGAAAGGCCGAAGGCCGCCCCGTGCGGCGCGGCCAGCCATCCAGATAGCGCAGCAACGTCGGCTGATGCTTGCCGCCCAAGAGGATTTTAGGATTGCGTTGGGTCAGGTCCGCGGTGATCGGGGCCAGGCGTATGAGGGGGCGTAGTGCATTCATTGTGTCGTGTCTCTGCCTCAAAAGTCTGCGGGCAGGTGAGAGGCAACACCGAACCAGCGCTTTAGCGGAATTTCGAAGCTGGCCTATGGCTCTGGCTTCTGTCGGGACTGTGATCAGTCACCGGTGGCGCCCCGCAATTAGCTGTTTAAATCGGCGCATGGGCAACATCCTAGAGAAGCCTGTAGGGCGGTGTCAAGAATCCCGAGCAACGAAAAGGCCCGCACTGGGCGGGCCTTTTAAGGGGGGTTCGCGGTATCAGTGAGTGATGGCGCGGTCTGCGGACAATTTGCCCGCACCTTCCAACAACACGGCAAGCGTACCGCCCAGCAGCGCCAGGGCGAACTCGTAGCCGTTGTTGGCCATGAACAAACCGTTATGGATATGCACCGAGAAAATCGCCACCAGGGAAATGATCGACAGGCCGAGTGCCGCTGGCCGCGCCAGCAAACCAATGATCAGCGCCAGCCCGGCGAAGAACTCGGTACCACCGGACAGCACCGCCATCAGGGTACCTGGGGCCAGGCCGATACTTTCCATCCACTGGGCAGTGCCCGCCAGGCCGCCGCCGCCAAACCAGCCAAAGAGTTTTTGCGAACCGTGGGCGGCGAAGATGATCCCGACAAAAATCCGCAGGACAGTCAGGCCGTAGCCGGCGCGGGTGGAGAGGATGCGGGTGATCAATGGGCTCATGCTGATAATCCTTTTCAAGGTAGGGGTTGGGTTGGCCGCTATATTAATCAGTTTAAACAATGATAAAAGCCGATAAAGCGGCTCATAATTATCGAATTAATAGATTATTTACGTGAGGCAACCCGTGGCGCTGCCGGCTCCAACGACTCCCGCTCACGATCAAACGCCAGGTAATACTTGTTCACGCTATTAACATAGCTGACGCCGCTCATTCCCACCTGCTCCATGGCAATGCGCTCGACCTGGAAAAACCATTGGTTTGGGTTAAGCCCCCGCCGCCGCGCCTCGGCACGCATTCCCTGGACCCGCTCGGGCCCCATGTTGTAGGCCGCCAGCACAAACGCCATGCGCTCGCGCTCGTTGAGCTTGGGGCTTGAGAAGAACTTGCGCCGGATCATCGCCAGGTACCGCGCGCCCGCCTGCACATTGCTGTCCAGGCTTTCGATGTTGTTCACCCCGACCCGCTGCGCCGCCGATGGCGTGATCTGCATCAGCCCGGTGGGGCCGCCGCTGCTGCGAGCGCCAGGGTCCAGGGCAGACTCCTTGAACGCCAGCGCGGCCAGGTTCAGCCAGTCCATGCCCTGCTCGCGGGCATGCTTTTGCAGCACCGGGCGCAGTTTTTCCAGGCGCTGGCGGTCGACGCGAGCCAGTGGATAACGTACCTGGTAGAGGCGGCGGTAGATGCGCTGGAACGCCACATCCTGATCGGACGGCGTGCGGTAGGTCTTGAGGAAGCGATCAATACTGGCCCGCAGCATCGAGGCATCCTGGCGCACAAACCAATACTCTTCGCCCGGCTCGCTGATGGTCACTTGCCGGTCGAAACGCAGCTTGGGCAGGATCTTCGCCCAGCGTTCGGCAATCGGCCGCTCGACAATGGTCAGGTGGAAAATCCCGGCCTGTACCATCTCCAGCACGTCCTCTACCGCGAGGCTCGGATCCACCCATTCCACCTTCACCGGCGGCAATTTGTGCAGCGCCAGCTTCTGGTTGACCTGGCTGATCGCATCCGACGCGGCACTGCCCGTGGTCAAGGCCAGCGTGCGCCCGGACAGTTGCTCCAGCCGGGTAAACCGCCGCTCGCCCTTCAGCCCCACCAGCCATAACGGCACGTCGCTGGCGATCGGGTCGCTGGTGGCAATCTTGTGGGCGGCCTTCACATCCAGCAATTCGCCGGGTGCCACCAGGTCGCCCTCGCCACGGGCCAATGCGCCAATCAGCTGATCCTTGGCCTTGGGAATAATCTTGAGGTTGATTTCCTCGCCGTCACGGGCGTGACCGTTGAGGTATTGCTCGAAAGCGCGCAGGCGATGGTATTCAACACCGATGGCCTGGCCCTGGACTTCGCCGGAACTGTTGCGGCTCTGGTTGACCAATACCCGCAAGGTGCGGCTGCTGCGGATTTCCGCAAGGTCGCGGAGCTTGCCGGGCCGGGTCACTTCCAGCGGCCCGTCCAGACGCGCAACCGCCGCCGTGGGCAGCAGTAACGTCAGGCACAACACAAGCAACGCCGAGGGTCGGATCATCCGCTCTCCGGAAGAAAGAATACTGCCCATTGCTTCGCGAAAAACGAGGCGTTGGGGGACAGAAACAGAGCGCCATGAGCGCAGGCTTTGGGCGCAAGGGTGGCACGGCAGATGGCGACAAACCAAACACGGTGTTACTTGCGACTTTCAAAGACAGCTTTAACTCGTTGTAGTTCTTGGCTTTTCTTATAAATCTACAGCTCTGATATGCTTTCCGACCGCAGGCGGAGGTAGCACCATGCAACTCATTGATATCGGCGTCAACCTGACCAACCCAAGTTTCGACGAAAAGCACCAGGCCGTTCTCGACCGTGCCTACGCCGCCGGGGTGAGCCAATTGGTGCTCACCGGTACCAGTGTCGACGGCAGCGAACAGGCCCTGGAGCTGTGCCAGCAACTGGACGAAAGTGGCCAACGCCTGTTCGCCACCGCCGGCATTCACCCCCACTCTGCCAGTGACTGGGACGCCGAAAGCGCCAGGCGCCTGCGCGGCCTGCTCAAGGAAAGTCGCGTGCGTGCGGTGGGTGAATGCGGGCTGGATTTCAACCGGGATTTCTCACCGCGCCCCCAGCAGGAAAAAGTCCTCGAAGAACACCTGGCCCTGGCCGTGGAGTTGAAGCTCCCGGTATTCCTCCACGAACGTGACGCCAACCAGCGCCTGCTGGAAATCCTGCGGGACTACCGCGATCACCTGTCGGCCGCCGTGGTGCACTGCTTCACCGGCGAGCAGCGGGCGCTGTTCAGCTACCTCGACCTGGACCTGCATATCGGTATCACCGGCTGGATCTGTGACGAGCGCCGTGGGACGCACCTGCATCCGCTGGTCAGGGAAATCCCCCGGGGCCGCCTGATGCTGGAAAGCGACGCGCCCTACCTGCTGCCTCGCACCCTGCGGCCCAAGCCGAAAAACGGTCGCAACGAACCCGCCTATTTACCGGAAGTCCTACGGGAGGTCGCGTTGCACCGCGAAGAAACCGTGGAAGACCTGGCGCAACACAGCACCGCCTGTGCCCGCGCCTTTTTTGGATTGCCTGTGCCGGATTGACGCGGCGCATTGACCCATATCAAAACCCGGCATCCCGATAGCGGCAAAATAATGGCACCTTGCCAATGCTGTTTCCGCTATCAGAGAAAACCTTCCATGGGTGCCTGGCTTAGCAACATCTCGCTGAAGTACAAATTCTGGGCCGTGAACGCGGTCGCCTTCATCACCACCCTGCTGCTGGTGTTGTACGCCGTGCAGCTCGAACAACAGGCCCGCAGCCAGGCCTCACAGGCGTCGGCGCAAGCCCAGGGGCGCTTGCTCGGTGCCTGGCCCGCCGGCCAGCCACTGCCCAAGGGCGAGCACTGGCTGACGTTTGCCAGGGGCAAAGTCCCACAACTGGGCGACGAAGATCTGTCAGCCCTGGCCAACGCCAGTGGCTGGGTGGATTTCAATCACATGCCACTGCTCGGCAAAAACCCGCTGATGGGCGCCGAAGTAATCAGCCGCGCCGACGGTCAACAGGTCGCCGTGCTGGCCTACGGGCCCAGCTTGAGCCAAGTGTTCGAAGAACGCTTCGCCAACTACGCCGTAGCGGTGATGATTCTGATGCTGGCCATGCTCGGCGCCTCACAGCTGCTGATCCGCTTTCTCCTCAGCCAGCTCAACACCTTGAAAGACGTGATGCTGCACGTCGAGAAAACCGGCGACCTCTCGGCCCGCGTCCCCCTGGCCTGCAAGGATGAAGTCGGGCAGATGGCCAGCGCCTTCAACGCGATGCAGGCGGGTTATCAACGGGTGGTCAACACGGTTGCGCGCACCGCCAGGCAACTGGACGACGGCGCCGCACGCCTGGCCAGCAGCATGAACGAGGTGCAGCACGGCATGCTCGGCCAGCAAAGCGAAACCGACCAGGCCGCCACGGCGATCAACGAGATGACCGCCACCGTCTACCACATCGCCCAGCACGCCGGCGCCACCCGCGACCTGTCACAGACGGCCGATACTCTCGCCGGCAGCGGCCAGGAAGTGGTCAGCCGGGTACAGCGCTCGATTGCCGGGCTGTCCACCGGCGTGCAGCAGACCGCCGAAATGATCCAGAAGCTGGCCGAGGACAGCCAGAAAATCAATGGCGTGGTCGGGGTGATTCACAGCATCGCCGAACAGACCAACCTGCTGGCCCTCAACGCCGCCATCGAAGCCGCCCGCGCCGGCGAAATGGGCCGGGGTTTTGCCGTGGTCGCCGACGAAGTGCGCAACCTGGCCAAGCGGGTGCAAAGCTCCACCGATGAAATCACCCGCATGGTGTCCGCCCTGCAAGCCGGCACCCGGGACGCGGTGGACTTCATGCAGGAAAGCTCGTTCAAGGCCGACGACTGTGTGCAACAGGCTCAAGAAGCCGGGATTGCCCTCGCCGAGATCACCGGCGCGGTGGCGCAGATGCGCGAGAGCAACACGCAGATTGCCGTGGCTGCCGAGCAGCAAAGCCATGTGGCCGAGGAAATGAACCGAGCGGTGGTGAGCATTCGGGACGTCACCGAAAATACCGTGCAGCAGACAGTAGACTCGGCGACCACCAGCAATGAGCTGGCAACCCTGGCCGGGGAACTGAGCAAGGCCATCGGCCAGTTGCGGCTTTAACCCCTGAAGGGGTGGCTATGGCCCCCATAGCCATCCTTGATTCGCGGCCCCACCCTGCCCGACCTAAACTCTGCTCAAGATGTTTCAACGGACAGAGGAATCACGATCATGGGCAAACGTCATCCAAATATCCCCGCCTGGCAATGGCGCACCCACCCGCAAAATCACCAGCACGGGACCAATCAAGTGTTGCAGCTGATTGCGCTGCCACTCCTGGTCATCGGTTTTCTGTTGATGGCATCGGGCGTGTTCAGCGAGAACCTGGCGAGTGCCGCCATCGGTATCGTCGGCATTCTGGCAGCCCTTGGATTGCAGCATCACGGTCGCCGCCTGGAGGCACGCGGCAGCGACGCCTCCGGCGATCAACACTTGCTGGTCTGAGGACTCAGGCGAACACCACCACCGACTGGCGGCTGATAGCGATCAACTGGCCGTCGGGGCTCCACAACTGCGCAGCCGCATGGCCATAGCCATCGCGGGCGTGCTCGATGTGGACCAGGTATTGGCACCAGTCCAGGGTGCTCAGGTTTTGCAGCGGCTGGACAAACTCGATAGTCCAGGTCAGGGTGCTGCCGGCCGCCGGTTGTTTCAGGTGCGGCAACACCGACGGTGGCCACGCATCCACCAGCGCGAGGATGTGCGCTTCGGTCAGCGGCTCTTCTTTTACATCGCCACGCAAGCGCACCCAGCCGCCCATCTCCCGGGATGTATTGCCGGTGAACGGCAGGCCACCGACGCTCCAGCGCATCGCCAGGTGGCGCATGAACTCCGGCGTCACGCCTTTGATGTAGGGCAACTCCTGGCATTCATCCCAATGCTTGAAGGTGGGCGCCGGTTCGGCGGCGACGTCAATCTGCGAAGGCCGTGATGCGCCAAAACTGGCCTGCACCAGGGTCATCGTTTCACCGTTCTGCACCACACGTCCCAGCACTTGGCTGACGGCCTTGCCTTCGCGCAGCACTTCGACTTCGTAGCGGGCCGGCACGTCCGGCGCCACCGGGCCCACAAAGGTGATCGCCAGTGAGCGCAACGGGCGATCCGCCGGGACTTTCGCCCGCAAGGCCTCGTACTCCAACGCCGCAACCAGCCCGCCAAAGCTGGCGCGGCCCTGGGCCCATTCGGCCGGGATCGAAACGTCCAACGGGTGGCTGCGGGCAGCGTCGAGCAAATCACTAAAGCGCATGGCGGTCTCAACTTGAAAAAGGAGTTGAGGGATCTTAACCAGCCGGCCTACACCATGCAGCGCCTATTCCGGCCAAAATCCCGGACAGATAGGTCGCAGGGTCAAGCGAAGCAGTCGGCGTTCAACTTATCCAAAACCCGATCCGCCTGCCCTTCCGCCTCGGCCATGGTGCGGTGCCAACCAGGCACGCACGGCTGCAAATCGGGCTCGTGCCCGGCTTGCGCCAGCCATTGCCAGCAATCGTGCCAATCACCCAGGGCGCCCTGGGCCGCCTTGAGACGCGATATGGCTTTGGGCGGTAGCTTGTTCAGCTCGGGATAAGCCTCGGCCGCATAACGCACACGCTTGATCAACAGGCGCAGGCGATGACGGTCGTGGTTGGGGTCGTGCAGCGCTTCGCCGAGCTTCTTCCATTGCTTGGCCAGGCGTTTTTCAATGCGCGTGCGCAGACCCTTGAGCAATTTCTGCCGTTGGGAGGCGCGGATAAAGCGGGGGAATGCTTCGAGGATCAACAGCAGTTGCGCCAGCTCAGGCCCTTGTGCAACCGAGCGGTAGGTGGCCGGCTGCTGCCGGATACGCCGCTCGGCCGCCTCATGATGGCCGTGTTGGTGGAGGTACGCCGCCAGCACTTCGCGGTCGCGAAATGGCGTGGTCAGTTGGCCGACGGCACTGGCGGCCGCCTCGAGCTGCTCGACACCGGGCAACCCGCGCAATGGCCGCAACAGGCTGCGCAAGCGCCGCACCGTGGTGCGCAGATCGTGCAGGGCCTCGTCGTCCGTGACGGCGGCGAGGCGCGCCTGGCAGCTCAGTAACCCAACTTCCAGGCCGATGACCTGAGCGACTAGCTGATCGACCAAGGCTGACATCCTTTCCTCCTCAATGATTAAACCTTCGGGCTTGAGGCCGCCGACGCAACCTCGTTGCACTCGACAACTGCTACGCGGGGTTAGCGCCCGGCGCGCGACTCACGAATATAGAAGCGGGCTTTCTCGGCCTTGGTCGAGCAGCCTTCGAAGGCTTCGAACTGCTGCTGGGTCTTGGCGCCAGTCAACAACGACAGAGCCTTGGAGTAACTCACGGTGCCGGCGAAACCTTCGGCCTTGGCCAGGTCCAGCTCGTGCCACGCAGCATCCAGTTGCGTGCCGCAGCTGTCGCGATAAGCGGTTTTCCCGGCACAACCGGCCAGGGCCAACACGATCACAGGCACACACATCCAGGCTTTCATCAAATGACACCTCAAGAAAAGAAAAAACAGTCACAGGTGTAGACGTTGCCTACACCGAAAAGTGCCTTATCCGACTGCCTGAATCCGCAGTCCCGATTGCCAGAGCATACCCGAGCGTGGTGGCCCGCTCGCGAAAATAATCGGTTGTGACAGTGATGATTGAAGCGCGCCCCTCGATGGGTGCATTGTGGTCACCTGTTTTGCGAAGGATCAGGTCATGAAGAAACGTGTTGCATTGGTGCTGGGCTCCGGCGGCGCCCGGGGCTACGCCCATATCGGCGTGATCGAGGAAATCGAAAAACGCGGCTACGACATCGCCTGCATTGCCGGTTGCTCCATGGGCGCCGTGGTGGGTGGGATCTATGCCGCGGGCAAGCTGGAAGAGTACCGAAACTGGATCGAAAGCCTCGACTACCTGGACGTACTGCGCCTGGTAGACGTGAGCTTTCGCCTGGGGGCGATCCGTGGCGAGAAGGTGTTCGGGCAGATCCGCAAGATCGTCGGCGAGATCAATATCGAAGACCTGCGCATTCCCTACACCGCCGTGGCCACGGACCTGACCAACCAGCAGGAAATCTGGTTCCAGGAAGGCTGCCTGCACCAGGCCATGCGGGCCTCGGCGGCGATTCCCAGCCTGTTCACCCCGGTGATGCAGGGCAATCGCATGCTGGTGGACGGCGGCTTGCTGAACCCTCTGCCGATCGTGCCGGTGGTGTCGAGCCACTGCGACCTGATCATTGCGGTCAACCTCAACTCCACCAACCAGAAGCACTACAAGCTTCCGGTGATCCAGCGTCCGCCGGCGTTCAGGAGCCGCTTCGACAACCTGGTGCGTTCACTGGGTTCGCACTTGCCGTTTCGGCGCAAGCAGGCCGAGCAGTTATTGATGCTGGAACAGGAAGCGCTGCTGGCCCAGGCTGCCGACATCAACCCGTGGCTGGACTCTGCCGAACCCGAGGCGCAACAACCGGCGGCGGCACCGGAAAAGGCCGGGGCGCCAAAGTCGGCGACCGGCTCGTTCATCATCGATAACGTGGGGCCTGCATCGCTGCTGGATTTGATCAACCAGAGCTTCGAGGTGATGCAGACGTCATTGGCGCAGTACAAGATCGCCGGGTATCCGCCGGATATTCTGATCAACGTGCCGAAGCGCGTGTGCCGGTTTTTCGAGTTTTACAAAGCGCCGGAGTTGATCGCGCTGGGGCGGGAAATTGCCAGCGATACGCTGGATCGTTACGAGAGCGAGCAACACTGAAGTTTTATAAGCAGGGCTTGTGTGGCGAGGGAGCTTGCTCCCGCTGGAGTGAGAAGCGCTCCCAGGATTCTGGGGCTGCTGCGCAGCCCAGCGGGAGCAAGCTCCCTCGCCACAGGTGAGCTAACGCTTCAGGCTTCGGTGTTCAATAGCCGATACCCAACACCGGCCTCAGTCACGATAAACCGTGGTTGGGTCGGATCATCCGCCAGTTTCTGGCGCAGATGCCCCACCACAATCCGCAGGTAATGGCTGTCTTCGGTATGGGTCGGCCCCCAGATATCCTTGAGCAGTTGCTGCTGGGTGATCACCCGCCCGGGATGCCGCGCCAGTTGCGCCAGTACCGCGTATTCCTTGCGGGTCAGCGCCACTTCGACACCGTCCAGCAGCACCCGCCGATAAGCCAGGTCTACCGTCAGCGGGCCAAAACGTAGTGCCGCTTCCTGGGCCTCCCCCGCCGGCGCCTGGCGCAACAACGCCCGCACCCGTGCAAGAAACTCCTGGATGCCAAATGGCTTGGTCACATAGTCATTGGCGCCGTTGTCCAGCGCCTCGACTTTTTGCACTTCACTGGCTCGCACCGACAACACCAGTACCGGTACCGTGGACCACTCACGAAACTCGCGCAGCACCTGCTGGCCGTCCATGTCCGGCAGGCCGAGGTCGAGCACCAGCAGGTCCGGTTTACTCAAGGCGGCCTGCGCCAGGCCTTCGTTGCCGGTGCCGGCCTCGATCACTTTGTAGCCCTGGGAGGCCAGGCTGATACGCAAGAACTTGCGGATCTGCGGTTCGTCGTCAATGACCAAAATCGTCGCAGTCTGGCTCATGGTGTCCAATCAAAATCCGTGAAGAAAAGAGGGTAGCTCAAGGTTCGCTTTCCAGGCCAGGCTGGGCCTGCAATGGCAGGAATAAAGTGATGCAGGTGCCACGGCCGTCAATGCCGTCGGCCACGCTGATATGCCCGCCGTGGGCGCCGACCATGCCCTGGCAGATCGCCAGGCCGAGCCCGGTGCCCTGCCCGCCGCGATCCCCCCTGGCGGCGGTGTAGAACATATCGAAAATTTTCGCCCGCTCCTCCTCGGGAATCCCCGGTCCCTCATCGGCAACAGCAAAAAACAACTGGTTATCCTGCACGCCCGCGCTGAGTTTCAGCCGGCCTTGTGGCGGCGAGAAGCGTGCGGCATTTTCCAGTACGTTGACCAGTGCCTGCTCGATCAACGCGGCATGCACGTAGAGCAGCGGCAGCTCGGGCGGCACGTCGGTGATCACCTGCAGCGGCGCCAATACCGCACGCAAGCGGCCCAGGGAGCTGCCGACGATATCGCCGGGTGACACCCAGTCCCGCGCCAGCTTCAGCGCGCCGTGGCCCAGACGAGTCATGTCCAGCAGGTTCTGGATGTAGCGATCCAGGCGCTCAGCCTCATCGCGAGTGCCTTCCAGCAGCTCCCGGCGATCTTCCAGGGGAATCGCCTCGCCGAGGGCCAGCAGGCTGTCGATGCTGCCACGCATGGAGGTCAGCGGTGTGCGCAAATCGTGAGACACCGAAGCCAGCAAGGCGCTGCGCAATTGCTCGGTTTCGCCGTGCAGGCGCGCGGCTTCCAGCTCCTGGCCGAGTTGTGCACGGGCCAGGGCTTGAGCCAATGGCTGGCTCAAGGCCGTGAGCAGGCGACGGCGCTGGCCGCTCAGTTCAAGCCCGGCCTTCGGGCTGACCCCCAGCAGACCCAACGGGCCTTCTTCGCTGGACAACGGCCACCACCACCAGCGCCCGAACGGCAAGGTGCCGGTGCCCATGCCGGCCGGCTGATCGTGCTGCCAGGCCCAGTCGGCGGCGGCGCGTTCGGCTTCGGTAAAGGTGATCGGGCCACCGGTCTCGACCTTCCAGTCGCCCTGCCCGTCGCGGTTGAGCAGGCACAATTGCAGGTCGCTCCAGCCTTCCAGATGATGCGCGGCGGCACTGATCACTGCCTGGCGATCGGTGGCGGCGGTGAGTTTGCGGGACAGGTCGAGCAGCTCGGTGGTTTCTTCCTGGGTATCGCGCAGCGCCTGCAACTGCCGGCGCTGGCGTGCAGCGAGATTACCGGTGAGCGCCGCCATCAGCAGGAAGAACAACAGCGTCAGCACGTCTTCTTCACGCTGGATCGCGAAGGAGAAATTCGGCGGGATGAACAGGAAGTCGTAGCTCAGGAATGACAGCGCCGCACACGCCAGCGCCGGCCCCAGGCTACTGCGCACCGCCACCAGCAATACGGCGGCGAGGAACACCAGCGAGATATTCGGCAACGGCAAGGCACTGGCGACACCCCATGCGACTGCGGCCGCGATCACGGTCGCCACCACCGCCAGGGCATAGTCAAACCACACCAGCCCGCGTACATCCGGCAGGCGTGGCGGAGCCGGCACTTCGTCACTGTCGAGGACGTTGATTTCCAGGCCCCTGGCATTGCGCAACAAACGCGACGCCAGGCCACCACCAAACACGGTGCGATGCCAGCGCGGCCGGGACTGCCCCACCAGAATCAAGCTGGCGCGACGCTCGGCGGCGTGCTGGATCAGGGTCTTGGCCACCTCCCCCGCTCGCAGCAACACCACTTCACCGCCAAGACGCTCGGCCAGTTGCTGGGCGTTTTGCAGACGCAGGCGCGATTGTTCATCCCGCACCCGGCCGTTATCCACATGCACCAGGCTCCACGGCAAATGCCGACGCTGGGCTACGCGGCTGGCATGACGCACCAGGCGTTCGGCCTGGGCATCGCCGTCCACGCCCACCAGCAAGCGGCCACGCACAGCCGGTGCGGCCTGGCCCAATTGGCGATAACCCTGGGCCAGGTCATCGTCGACATGGGCCGCCGCGGTTTGCATCGCCAGCTCGCGCAGGGCCATGAGGTTGGTCTGGGTGAAGAAGGCATCGATGGCAGCACGGGCCTGTTCCGGCACGTACACCTTGCCGTCCCGCAGGCGCTCCAGCAGTTCCCGGGATGGCAGGTCGATCAGCAGCAGTTCATCGGCTTCCTGCAAGACCCAGTCGGGCAAGGTCTCGCGAACTTGCACGCCGGTAATGCCGCGCACCTGGTCGTTGAGGCTTTCCAGGTGCTGGACGTTGACCGTGGTGAAGACGTTGATGCCCGCCGAGAGCAATTCCTGAATGTCTTGCCAGCGTTTTTCGTGGCGGCTGCCGGGGGCGTTGCTGTGGGCCAGTTCGTCCACCAGCACCAGTTTGGGCTTGGCGGCGAGCAGGCCGTCGAGGTCCATTTCCTCCAGCATCACGCCGCGGTATTCGGAGCGCAGCAACGGCTGTTGTGGCAAGCCGCTGAGCAAGGCCTCGGTCTCGGCGCGACCGTGGGTTTCCACTACGCCGGCGATCAGCCGCACGCCCTGGCGCAGCTGGGTGTGGGCAGCCTGGAGCATGGCGTAGGTCTTGCCCACGCCGGGCGCGGCGCCGAGGAAGACTTTGAGCCGGCCACGGCCGTCCCGGGGTAGATCGGCTAACAGGGCATCGGCGCGGCCGGAGTCGCTCATGCGGGCGGTCTTCCTTCAGGTGTTGATGTGGGTTTCTTGAGTCCGCCTTCGCGAGCAAGCCCGCTCCCACATTTGACCGCATTCCAAAGGTGAAACTCAGTCGAATGTGGGAGCGGGCTTGCTCGCGAAAGCGGCGCCACGGCTTACAGTTTTTCCAAGGCCATGTTCAACGCCAGCACGTTCACCACCGGCGGCCCCACCAGCGGGCTTTCGATGTGCTCATCCATCAAGCGCTGCAGGGTCGCCACCGGCAGATTACGCGCGGCAGCTACCCGGGCCAGTTGATAGGCAATTGCCTGCGGTGGCAAGTGTGGATCAAGACCGCTGCCGGAGGTAGTCAGCAATGCCATCGGCACCGGTCCCTGGTCTGGCACCAGCATTTTCCTGGCATCGTCAAATACACGAGTGGCCAGTGCGGGGTTGCTTGGGCCGAGGTTGCTGGCGCTGCTGGAAACCGTAGCAAACGCACCGGCAGATGGCCGTGGGTGGAACCAGCCGTCACCGGTGAAATCCTGGGCAATCAGGCTCGAACCGCGAACCTTGCCGCTGGCATCGTGCACCAGGCTGCCGTTGGCCTGGTCAGGGAACGCGACTTGCGCCACACCGGTGACAACCAGTGGATAGGCCACGCCGGTGATCAGGCTCATCAACACCAGCAGGCTCAGGGCCGGGCGGATAATGTTGGACATTTCAAATTCCTCAATTCGGTCATTGCAACCTGCAGGCACCGGTTTGCCGGTACCTGCGGGCATCGAGTCAAACCAGGTGCAGCGCGGTCAACAGCATGTCGATCGCCTTGATGCCCACGAACGGCACCACGATCCCGCCCAGGCCGTAGATCAGCAGGTTGCGACGCAGCAACGCCGCCGCACTCGCCGCCTGTACACGCACACCGCGCAGCGCCAGCGGGATCAGCACCACGATGATCAGCGCGTTGAACACGATGGCCGAGAGGATCGCGCTCTGCGGGCTTTGCAGGTGCATCACGTTGAGCACACCCAGTTGCGGGTAGATCGAGGCGAATAGCGCCGGCAGGATCGCGAAGTACTTGGCCACGTCGTTGGCGATGGAAAAGGTGGTCAGCGCACCACGGGTCACCAGCAATTCCTTGCCGATCTGCACCACGTCCAGCAGCTTGGTCGGGTCGCTGTCGAGGTCGACCATGTTGGCCGCTTCACGAGCGGCTTGCGTGCCGTCGTTCATTGCCATGCCGACGTCAGCCTGGGCCAACGCCGGGGCGTCGTTGGCGCCGTCGCCGCACATTGCAACCAGGCGACCATCGTTCTGTTCGTGACGAATGCGCGCGAGTTTTTTCTCTGGGGTGGCTTCGGCGAGCACGTCATCCACACCGGCTTCAGCAGCAATCGCGGCGGCGGTCAGCGGGTTATCGCCGGTCACCATCACCGTGCGAATCCCCAGCTTGCGCAGCTCGGCAAACCGTTCGCGGATGCCGGGCTTGACCACGTCCTTGAGGTGAATCGCGCCGAGCAATTTGCCGTCGGCACACACCAGCAATGGTGTGCCGCCGCTCTGGGCGATCTTGTCGATTTCCCGCGACAGCGCCGGTTGCAGGTCGCGGCGTTGCAGGCCAATGAACGCCAGCAGCGAATCCACGGCGCCCTTACGGAACACACGGCCCTGGTAGTCGACGCCGGACAGGCGGGTTTCCGCGCTGAACGGTACCGAGGTCAGCTCATCCGTCGACGGCTCGGCTTGTGGGTGCTGGCCGCGCAGGTATTCGACGATGGACTTACCTTCGGCCGTGTCGTCCGCCAAGGATGCCAGCAGCGCGCCCTCGGCCAGTTCCTTGCCGCTGACACCCGGCGCGGCGATCACGTTGGTGCAACGACGGTTACCGAAGGTGATGGTGCCGGTCTTATCCAGCAACAGCACGTGCACGTCCCCCGCCGCTTCCACTGCGCGACCGGACTTGGCGATCACGTTCAGACGCACCAGGCGGTCCATGCCGGCAATACCAATGGCCGACAACAGGCCGCCGATGGTGGTCGGGATCAGCGTCACCAGCAGCGCCACCAGAAACACCAGCGGCAGGTTGCCATTGGCGAAGTGGGCGAACGGCTGCAGGGTCACCACCACCAGCAGGAAGATCAGCGTCAGGCCGATCAGCAGGATGTCCAGCGCGATTTCGTTCGGGGTTTTCTGGCGTTTGGCGCCTTCCACCAGAGCGATCATGCGGTCCAGGGTCGACTCGCCCGGGTTGGCGGTGATGCGGATCATCAACCAGTCCGAGACCAGGCGGGTGTTGCCGGTGACGGCCGAGCGGTCGCCGCCGGATTCACGGATAACCGGGGCCGATTCACCGGTGATGGCCGCTTCGTTGACCGCGGCAATCCCTTCGATGACTTCGCCGTCACCCGGGATCATTTCCCCGGCGACCACGCGTACCACATCACCTTTGCGCAGGCTGGTGGCCGGCACGACCTTGAAGCTGCCGTCGGCTTCCTTGCGGCGGGCGCTGAGGCCCTCGCTGCCGGCCTTGAGGCTGTCGGCGCGGGCCTTGCCGCGGCCTTCAGCCAAGGCTTCGGCGAAGTTGGCAAACAGCACGGTGAACCACAGCCACACGGCGATTTGCACGGAGACGTAGGTCGGTACGGCCACCTCCGGCACAAAGCACAGGATGGTGGTGAGGATCGCGGTCAGTTCGACCACCAGCATCACCGGCGAGCGTTGCAGCTGGCGCGGGTCCAGCTTGACGAACGCCTGGACCAGCGCCGGGCGCCACAGGGCCGACATTGCGGTTTTGGCCGGCTCCTGGGTTTTCACCGGAGCCGCGTTTTTTGCAGGCATATTCATTTTCATATCCCCTTAGAAGCCCATGCTCAGATGTTCAGCGATAGGCCCAAGTGCCAGCGTCGGCAGGAAGGTCAGGCCGCCCACCAGCAAAATGGTCACGGTCAACAGGGTCACGAACAGCGGGCCGTGGGTCGGGAAGCTGTTCTGGCCAATCGGTGCGGTCTTCTTCATCGCCAGGCTGCCGGCCAGGGCCAGTACCGGGAGGATGTAACCGAAGCGACCGAGCAACATCGACAGGCTCAACATCAGGTTGTGGAACGCGGTGTTGGCACTGAAGCCGCCGAACGCCGAACCGTTGTTGGCACTGGCCGAGGTGTAGGCGTACAGCAACTGGCTGAAACCGTGGGGGCCAGGGTTACTGATGGCGCCGGCCGGGCCAGGCAAACTGGCAGCGATGGCGCCCAGTACGAGGGTGCCGACCGGCATCACCAGCAAGGTCACGACCAGCAACTGCACTTCCTTGGCCTGGAGTTTCTTGCCGAGGTATTCCGGTGTACGGCCAATCATCAAACCGGCGAGGAACACCGCAATCAACACGTTGAGCAACATGCCGTACATGCCGGCGCCGACGCCGCCGAAGATCACTTCGCCGACCATCATGTTGACCAGCGACACCATCCCGCTCAGGGGGTTGAGGCTGTCTTGCATACCGTTGACCGAACCGTTGGACGCGGCGGTGGTAGCCACCGACCACAACACGGTGCCAGTGGTGCCGAAGCGCGCTTCCTTACCTTCCTGCGGCGCGGCCTGTTCAACCGCCGGGTTGTTCAGCGCCGGGTTGGGCTGGTATTCGGCCCACATGGCGGTTGCGCCGCCGATGATGAACAAGGCCAGCATGCAACCGAGGATCGCCCGGCTCTGACGCAGGTCTTTCACGTAGTGGCCAAAGGTGAACACCAGCGCCACCGGAATCAGGATGATCGCGCCCAGTTCAAACAGGTTGGCCCAGGCAGTCGGGTCTTCGAACGGATGCGCCGAGTTGACGCCGAAGAAGCCACCACCGTTGGTGCCCAGTTGCTTGATCGCAATCTGGCTGGCAGCCGGGCCCAGTGGGATGACCTGGTCAACGCCCTGCATGGTGACCGCGTTCACATAGTGAGCGAAGGTTTGTGGCACGCCCTGCCAGACCAGGAACAACGCGAACACCAGGCACAACGGCAACAGGCCGTAGAGCGTGGCGCGAGTCATGTCGACCCAGAAGTTGCCCAAAGTCTTGGTGGATTTGCGACCGATCCCACGGCACAACGCGACCAGTACGGCGAGGCCGGTGGCGGCACTGACGAAGTTCTGCACGGTGAGGCCGACCATCTGACTGAGGTAGCTCAGGGACGCTTCACCGCTGTAGTTCTGCCAGTTGGTGTTGGTCATGAAACTGATGGCGGTGTTGAACGCCAGGGTCCATTCCTGACCCGGCAATTTCTGCGGGTTCAGCGGCAGGTATTCCTGGAACAGCAGGATCGCGAACAGCAGCACGAAACCGGCAAGGTTGAACGCCAGCAACGCCAGCGCGTATTTCTGCCAGCTCTGTTCCTGGTCTGCATCGACACCCGAAAGGCGATAGCACACGCGCTCGACCGGGCCGAACACCGGCGTGAGCCAGGTTCGCTGCCCTTCCATTACCTTGTAGTAGAACCGCCCCAGGGCCGGTGCCGGAATCAGCACCAAGGCAAAGAAGGCGATGATCAGCCAATAGTCATAACTGTGCATAGCCTGCTCCTAGTTCCGATCCGCGCGTAACAGCGCAACCAGCAGATAAATGAACAGCGCCACAGCCAACAGCAGTGACACCCCGTCCAGAACGCTCATGGAAGTTTCTCCGTCGTGCGGCGACTGCCGCGTGTAGGAGGATTGTCCGCAGGAGTGGCGTAAAGGAACGAGAGCGACGGTATGGGTGGGGCGTAAAGACGGCGTAAAGAGTGGGTTTATGCGGGGTTTACGGGGGGTATGCACTTCAAATGTGGGAGCCGGGCTTGCCCGCGATAGCGTCAGACCAGACACCAACGCCCTTATCTGGTGCAGCGCTTGAAATGATTCAAACGCCAAACCGTTCCCTCGGCGACAGTTCGGCGCCTTTACGACACGGCTTTGGTTAATGGCATGTCCGCTGCAATGCCCTGAAACATTCCAAACCGTTCAGGGAGAGCTACACGATGAACACACAACTCAAACCCACCTTGGGCACTCTGCATTTGTGGGGCATCGCAGTCGGGCTGGTGATTTCCGGAGAGTATTTCGGCTGGAGTTATGGCTGGGGCGTGGCGGGAACATTGGGCTTCCTGGTGACCTCGTTAATGGTCGCCGCCATGTACACCTGCTTTATATTCAGTTTCACCGAGCTGACCACCGCGATTCCTCACGCTGGCGGCCCGTTTGCCTACAGCCGCCGGGCGTTTGGCGAGAAAGGTGGCTTGATTGCCGGGCTGGCGACGCTGATCGAGTTCGTCTTCGCCCCGCCCGCGATCGCCCTGGCCATCGGCGCGTACCTGAACGTGCAGTTTCCGGCCCTCGATCCGAAACATGCGGCCGTCGGCGCCTACATTGTGTTCATGGGCCTGAACATCCTCGGGGTGAAGCTCGCCGCCACCTTTGAATTGGTGGTCTGCGTGCTTGCCGTGGCCGAGTTGCTGGTGTTCATGGGCGTGGTCGCTCCCGCCTTCAGCTTCAGCAACTTCGCCCTCAACGGCTGGGCCGGCTCCGACACCTTCGGCGCACCGGCGATCGCCGGAATGTTTGCGGCCATACCCTTTGCCATCTGGTTCTTCCTCGCCATCGAAGGCGCCGCCATGGCGGCCGAAGAGGCGAAAGATCCCAAGCGCACTATTCCAAAGGCCTACATCAGCGGCATCCTCACCCTGGTGATTCTGGCCATGGGCGTGATGTTCTTTGCCGGTGGCGTGGGTGACTGGCGCACCCTGTCGAACATCAACGACCCGCTGCCCCAGGCGATGAAAACCGTGGTCGGCGACAGCTCGGGCTGGCTGCACATGCTGGTGTGGATCGGCCTGTTCGGCCTGGTGGCCAGCTTCCACGGGATCATCCTGGGTTACTCCCGCCAATTCTTCGCCCTGGCGCGCGCGGGCTACCTGCCCTCCTTCCTCGCCAAACTGTCGCGCTTCCAGACGCCGCACCGGGCAATCATCGCCGGCGGCATCGTCGGCATCGCCGCCATCTACAGCGACGGGCTGATCAACCTGGGCGGCATGACCCTGACCGCCGCGATGATCACCATGGCGGTGTTCGGTGCCATCGTCATGTACATCATGAGCATGCTCAGCCTGTTCAAACTGCGCAAGACCGAGCGACTGCTGGAGCGGACCTTCCGCGCCCCGGGCTATCCAATCGTGCCGGGGATTGCGCTGGTACTGGCCGTGGTCTGCCTGGTGGCCATGGCGTGGTTCAACGCGCTGATCGGGCTGATCTTCCTGGGCTTCATGGTGGTGGGTTTTGTGTACTTCCAACTGACCGCGCAAGACCGCGCCGATGCACCGGCGGACGCTATGTTGACCGGGCTGTAAGGCTACCGGGGCAGAACGGGCCTACAATGAACTACTAAGAAAGCCCGTTACTCAAAGCAGTCATTACCGTGGGAAATTTCCCCACGGTTTGCTGCCTCAAGGAGAGCCCTATGCCGTGGTATGCCTGGTTGATTTTAGTGGTCGCGATCGGTTCGATCGTCGGTGGTTTGTTGATGCTGCGAGACAGCGCCAACAAGGTTGAATTGACTGATGAACAACGTAAGCGCGTGGCAGAACGCAATGCCCAGGCGGACGCCAAGGATGCGCAGGATCGCTGATCACTTTCGTGTAAATATTCGCTCAGCCTGCTTAAAAACCCTCTGTTTCGCTTTCCCCCTCCCTTCACGCCGCCCGTCTTTTCAAGCTGAATAGACGGCGTCGCGGCACCTCCGCGCGCACTGGAAAACCCCGTTTCATGACTGGCAATCACGTCTGGAAAAACCGCGCGCGAAGCAAAACAATCAACAAAGAGTTTAATTTCTCAAAAAAGTACTGGTTATTCATACAGTGCATTGTTATCGTTTCCTCTTGCTTGAAACCAAGCACTTTCTGCGGCGAATGACCTGCATGGAGCATGCAGAAATCCATTGGCATACCAAATGCTTGGGGATAGCTGCCCAAAACAATCCGCACTCCGCGGTTTTTTTTCTATCGAGGGACACGATGACTGACATGAACGACCTAGCTGCAACCGCAACCAATCTCATCTATTCGAGCGACTCAGGCTTCGACGTTGCTGTGGAGGACTTCCGCCAGGACGATGACACCGGTACTGATTCGAGCACTATCCGCGCTGCACTCGCATGGATCAGCGCCAACGTGCCGGACGGCCAGGGTTCGCGTTTGTATTTCGAAACCGGCCGTACCTATATTTACGACCGCACGGCTGAAATTGACTACATCAACAATCTGGTTATCGATCTGAACGGCGCGACTCTCATGCGCGCAGATGCATCGGTCACCACCGCCAGACTAGCCACAGACACCAGCGTAAGCAGCAATACAATCGTGCTGGATGCCGTGCCCGACAGTTGGTACGTCAACGATACCGTGACAGCGTTTGTCGGCTCAGGGGATCAAGACACCAGCCGAAGCCCCATGCGTATCACTGCAATCGACCCGAATACGAATACAGTGACCCTGGCTGCCGGCTTTGGTCCCTTCGGTAACACGACCCAAACCATCCCTGCTGGATCGTGGGTTGGTAAAAGCTTCCAATGCTTCCTCGGCCGTCCGTCTACCGAAGAAGGCGGCAAGCTGCGCCCGGGCATCAACTACAACGTGCAGATCATCAACGGCTCCGTCGATGGCAACAGCGCCAATCAACTCAACAACTCCTGGCGCTTCGCCATGGAGATCTATATCAACGGCCGCTCTTCGGGGATCCGTGGCGTACGGTTTGCCAACACCACAGGCGAATGCATCGTCGGTCATGGCCTGCGGGTAGAAAGTTGCGAGTTTCGCAACCTCTCGGGCTCGGCCTTTCATACAAGCCGCCACGACGATACAGACGCAGTTGGAAGTGCCTCCTGGTTCATCAACAACTATGTTGAGAGCGTGTGCCTGGCGGGTAACCAGGCAAATGGTCACTCCGAGGGTGCAGTAACGTTTTCATGGGGCGCCGGGCGCCTGATTGTCACCGGTAACGAATTCAGGAACGGCAATGAGAGCGTGCTGGGGGGCTTTGGCCCTTCCTCCGGCGAAGCAATGCCGGATAAGTGGATCATTTTCAGCGATAACATTGCCACGAGCTTCAAGGCACTGTTCTGGGGACTGTTTCCGCCGCTCGAAGGTGTCGTGATCAGTAACAACGTTCTGGTGGACTGCAACGACAACAGTGCTCAACTGAACAAGCTTTTTGACTCGGAAACTTCCTCGGTAGGCGGTAACGTCGCTGTCGGGAATACCGTACTGGGCGGTTCGTTCCGCGCGACCAATGCGACGTTCGGTGTCGAGCCGACCAATACCATCAGTCAAGTCAAGGTCTGGGCACGCGGGCGCAAGTTGCGGACCGACTATTCGAGCTTGTCCGACTGCACCGCAGTGGTAGAGGCCAGCACTGCAATCATGGCGCTTATCAGTGCCGATACGACGGGCTCTGTAGTGGCATTCCACTCGGCATCCGGTAATCGTTCCGGTTCCTTCTTCATCCAATGGCTGCCGTCTCAGAAAAAGCTGCAACTGTTGGGTAACGAATCAGGCGCTCGTGTCGAGTTCGCTACGCCGGTAGCGATGCCTGGCCAAGTCAACATGACATTGCGTACATTCAACGATAATACGGCTGCAAAAGCCGCAGGTTTGGTGGCGGGAGACCTCTACAAACTGGCGAGTGGCGCAGTTTTCAGCGTGATCTGATCAAGGAAAGCCCTTCACTGAAGGGCTTTTTTATTTCCAACCCGCCTTGGCGATATGCAGCAGTATTTTCCCCTATAGACAGCACGCTCAAGCTGGCTCCAGCATTCGAGCAACGCCTGTGGCGATCACTAAATCCCACACCGAACAGGCCAGCCTGGACCTTCCAGGCATGCACGGTACGAATCAGCGCGTCGAACTTTTCGATCAACGACATGCCAGGGTGCAGATAACTGCCGACGATATCGGCGCACGACTCCAAGACATTCGATCAGCCAGTCAGCAATTTTGTAACGAGATGCCCCTTTGCCTGCATGAGCTTGGCTAATATGGCGCAATGTTTCGGAGGCTGTTCTATGCGCTACTCGGCAAATCACAAAGCTCAAACCCATCAGCGCATCATCAAGGAGGCTTCCGTACGTTTTCGCCGCGATGGTATCGGGGCTACCGGCCTGCAACCGCTGATGAAAGCCTTGAGTCTGACGCATGGCGGATTCTATGCGCATTTCAAATCCAAAGATGAGCTGGTGGAAAAGGCCCTGCAAGCTGCGGCCGCTCAACTGGATGAACACTGCGAACAGCTGTTCAGCCAGGAACGCCCCCTTGAAGCGTTCATCGACAACTATCTTTCGCAGTGGCACCAGACCTCACCGCATGAAGGGTGCCCGTTGACAACCATGTGCCCTGAGCTAGGACTGCGGGGTCAGCAAAGCCCGACCACTGATGCAGTACTTGGCGCACGGTTGAAGCAGGTGCAATCCGCACTGGGGCGGCCGGATGCCAATGAGCAAGGCCTGCTGATGATGTCGACTCTGGTGGGAGCACTGGTGCTGGCGCGCAGCGTGGAGAGCGCCGAGCTGGCAGCGCAGATCCTGGAGGTAGTACGTGGCAATCTGAAAAAACAGATCGCACAAAATTGAAGAGGCCGGTCAATGACCGGCCTCCTGGCTTACTTCGTTATTCCTTAATTGAGCTCCAGCCGATCGCGGTTTTTCTCCAACAGCGCTTTACCGATCCCTTTCACCTCCAACAACTCATCGACTGCGGTAAATGGCCCGTTGCTTTCTCGATAGGCAATGATCGCCTTGGCTTTGGCTGCTCCGATTCCGAACAGATCGCGGCGCAAGGTTTCAGCGTCGGCGGAGTTGAGGCTGACCTTGCTGGATTGCTCGGCCTTGGTCATTTGCACAGCTATCGGCGTGGGCGTTTCAGGCTTGGTAGACGGCGCTGCGGTGGTAGCCAGTGAAATGCTGGAGAGGAAGGCGAAAATGAGGGACGAGAAACATGTTTTATTCATAGGTGACGCTCCATGACATCTGTAAGAGAAAAGCAGCTTTTCCGAAGCTGCTTTTCAAACTTAGGTGATGTTTGGAGGGTGTCAAAAACAGGTGAGTTACAGGGTATGAGTCAGGGCTCGAGACGACGCTGTTGGTAGATCCAGTCGACGATCTCGCCATCAGGCGTGTAGCCACTGACGGTTTCGCGCAAAAGCTGGCGAACACGCGTGTAATCGTCCTGTTCTACTGCTGCCAGCAACTCTGCCAGCTTGTCCTTCAACACATCCCAAGACAGGTAATCTTCATTGGCACTCATGATCATCGGGTGCTGCGTGGCGACTACGTTGTCACCAATCAGCAACTCTTCGTAAAGCTTCTCACCCGGGCGCAGGCCAGAGAATTCGATTGCAATATCGCCATGAGGATTTTTATCCGACCTGACACTCAGACCAGACAGGTGAATCATCTTCTCGGCCAACTCGACAATCTTCACCGGCTCACCCATGTCCAGCACGAACACGTCACCGCCAAGGCCCATGGAGCCCGCCTGAATCACCAATTGGGCGGCCTCGGGAATCGTCATGAAGTACCGGGTGATTTTCGGGTGGGTAACCGTGAGAGGTCCACCGGATTTGATCTGCTTGTGAAAAAGCGGAATCACCGAGCCGGAGGAGCCTAATACATTGCCAAAGCGAACCATCGTGAAGCGGGTTTTATTGACCCGCGAGATATTCGATTTGTCACCGAACAGCACAGGTGCCAACTCACGACTGAGCGCCTGGAGGGTCAACTCGGCGAGACGCTTGGTGCTTCCCATCACATTGGTGGGCCGTACAGCCTTATCGGTAGAGATCAACACGAAGTTGGCTACCCCCGACTGCAATGCCGCTTGGGCCGTGTTAAGCGTACCAATAACGTTATTCAGCACGCCTTCCGCAATATTGTGCTCAACCATGGGCACATGCTTATAAGCGGCGGCGTGATAAACCGTGTCGACGCCCCAGGTTTTCATGACACCCAGCAATTTGCTCTGATTGCGCACTGAGCCGAGGATGGGCAGCAGCCTTACTGGCAGCGACTCTCGGGTAATCCGTTGTTCAAGCTCCGACAAAATGCTGTAGAGGTTGAATTCGCTGTGTTCAAACAACAGCAGTATGGTCGGTCGCAAAGCAAGGATCTGACGACACAGCTCTGAACCAATGGAACCACCGGCCCCCGTTACCAGAACGCTGCGCCCCTTGATGCAATGCTCCAGCAGTTCGCCCTGGGCAGGCACCGCGTCACGTCCCAGCAAGTCCGCGATATCCACTTCCTGAATATCGTCGACCTTGACCCGGCCACTGGCCAGGTCCATAAATCCTGGAACACTGCGCACATGCAGAGGAAACCCTTCAAGGTAGCCCAGGATTTCACGACGCCGGGCACGGTTGGAAGACGGTATCGCCAGCAGGATTTCCTGGGCTCCGGTGGCATCGATCATGCGCTGAATGTGCCGTGGCTTGTACACCTGAAGTCCGGAAATTACCCGGTCAGAAATACTGTCATCATCATCAATGAAGGCTACAGGCCGCATGACCCGGCCCATACGCAGGGCAGCGACCAACTGATTGCCTGCAGCGCCCGCGCCGTAGATGGCGACGCGCGGCAAGCCATCTTCGCGATTGGTGAACGGTACGTGCTGGGCGGCGGCAAACCAGTCGCCAAGGAAATATTGACGCATGGCAAGGCGTAGGCCGCCAACCATGATGAGGCTTAACCACCAATAGTTGAAAATGATGGAACGAGGTACCACGTTTTGATGATCGCTGTACCAATAGACCACCACGCCCAGAATCAACGATGAAAGGCTGACGGCCTTGATAATCGCGATAAGCGCGTCATTGCCAAAATAGCGCATGACAGCACGGTACATGCCAAAACGGATGAACAGCGGAATAGCGACGACCGGAGCACTCAGAAACAGCCAGCGATGCGCAGACGCAGGGTTGATCATATCGTCCACCCCCAATCGAACGACAAACGCCATCCACAGGGCGAGCCAAACAAGAAGAATGTCCGCAATAACCTGCAGGATGCGCTTCTGTCGGCGAGGGAGACCCAACAAATATGATCGAATTATGCTCATAAACCCTTTAAACACCTCTGTTGCTCCTGATACGGCTGCTGCTCTGCGAATTTAAACACTTTAGGCCAGTCAATCACCGCTGAAATGACTCTAAAAACACAATCACGCGGCCCTTTCCAGCTCACCCGCCTTGTACTTGACTGCCAGCATCACCAGCGGGATGTACGCTATTACAACGCCC
Organism: Pseudomonas sp. D8002; assembly: GCF_013385695.1. Lineage (NCBI taxonomy): Bacteria > Pseudomonadati > Pseudomonadota > Gammaproteobacteria > Pseudomonadales > Pseudomonadaceae > Pseudomonas > Pseudomonas sp. D8002. Next base: position 146,521 of record NZ_JACAPM010000034.1, on the reverse strand, counting down.
AGCACGCCGTTTAGACCCAGTAATGCAACGCAAAGTGCGATCGGCAGCAGCCAGATCACGTTGATCGCAAGCACCCCAAGCGTTACTGGCAAGTGGCCTCCAACTTTACGCGATGCAAACTGATAGCCATGACTGCGATGGGCTTCGTAAACCTTGTCGCCCCTCATCAGGCGGCGGACCAGAGTAAACGTCGCATCGACGATAAAGACACCGAGCAGGATCAACCATACCCACAGCAAGTCGGCGTTCTGCCAGGCGGCCTGCAGGGATAGCACGCCCAGGACGATACCGAGAAAACCGCTACCGGCATCCCCCATGAAGATTCGTGCCGGTGGAAAGTTCCAATAGAGAAACCCCAGCACCGCCATGCTTAATAACAGTGGTGCCCAGATAAGCGCCTGATAACCAACCAACCAATAAATCAGACAGGCGCCAAGGCATGCACAGAGCGCTTCGACGCTGGCCAAGCCATCGATACCATCCATGAAGTTGTACAGATTGAGCATCCACACCAGATAAAACGCGGCAAGGATGTGCCCCGCCCAGCTCAGGTCGAGGACCACCCAGGGCAGCGTTATTGCGGGCAAGCCGCCCAACCAGAAAAGAGCCCAGGCCGCGGCACTGAAGTGCCCCAGCAAACGCCAGCGCGCGGCGATATGGCCATGGTCGTCGAGAAACCCAAGCACCGCCACAGCCGCACCAGCCCCCAGCAACGCCCATGTAACCGAGCGTGTTATCTCATCACCGATAAACAATACTGGCAACGCAATCAAGAAGCTCAAGACTATCGCCACTCCGCCTCCACGAGGCGTCGGAACAGTATGAGAACTGCGCGCATTGGGAACATCAATCAGACTTCGGGCCAGCGCATAACGGCGCAGGCACCAGGTCAGAAGAAGAGCAAGGGCTGCAACAGCAGGCGCCAGCCACAGTAAACGATTCATCTACAGCTCCAATTAAGGTCCCTCATAGGGCACCACTATTTACTTCAAGCTTCCCTGAAAACTTTCAGCCGTCTTGCGTAATGCGCTGGCCACCGTCAATGGAGGATTCCAGCCCAGCAATTGGCGAGTCTTGCCAATATCAACCTGCAACGAACCACACAGGCGCTGGCCAATAGCCTTGCGGCCTAGCACGGTCGCGCCCAATTGCAGTAGGGCTGCCGGTACGGGGATCAACCGGGCCGGTTTACCCAAGGCAATCCCCATGCGTCTCAACAAATCAGTGGTCGACATGTCATCACCATCGCTGGCCAGAAACGTCTGATTGGCCGCCGCCGGGTGATCCAGGCACGTCACAATCAAGTCAACGAGGTTGTCCAGCGCGACCAGGCTGCGCTGGTTACGAATAGCGCCCAACGGCAGTACAGCTCCTTTGTTGAGCCAATTCATCATGCTGCGAAAGTTTGCCTTGACCCCAGGGCCGTACACCAGGACGGGACGAATAATAACAACTTCCATCCCGCTTCTTTGCGCCAGCGACAAGAGTTGCTGCTCGGCCTCCATTTTGGAAACACCATAGGGGTCGCACGGCGCCGGCACGTCATCTGCCGTGTAAGGGGCGCCCATTTGGGTTCCCTCACCGTTGACCTTGATCGAGCTGATAAAGATGAAACGCCTGACGCCCGCCTGAGCTGCCTGCTCCGCCAGCTTCAACGTGCCTTCGACGTTGACCTTGCGATACTCGGTTAACGGATCACTGGAGGCGTCTGACATCACATGAACGCGCGCGGCGCAGTGAACCAGAACATCAACCCCTTCAAGAACAAGCGACTCACCCGCAAGATAATCGGCACCGACCCGCACAGGTAAAGCAGACGCAGGCAGTGTCACACCCTCGCGACGTACCAGCGCCAACACCCGACAGTCCCCTGCAGACGCCAACCGGTTGACCAGTGCTCCCCCCACAAAGCCACTGGCTCCAGTGACGAAGATAGTTTTGTGCTGATTCAAAGCGCGCGCTCCAACTCTCTGTACACATCCAAATGCTGCTGCACGATCTTCTCGATCGCAAATGCGCGTAAAGCCAGTTCACGGCCAGCCGCCCCCATCCGGGCACGCAAGGCAGGAGCCTCAATCAACACCTGCAATTGATTCGCCAGGGCCTGTGCATCACGAACAGGTACCAGAAACCCTGTTACATCGGCATCAATCGCATCCCGGCAACCTGGCACATCGGTGGTGACCACTGCGCGGCCGCACGCTGCGGCTTCGACCAGTACCTTGGGCAAGCCTTCACGATAGGAAGGAAGGGTCACAATATTCGCCGCAGCGAACACATTTGCGATGTCGTCGCGGTAACCGAGCAGCTCAATCACCCCTTCCTCTCGCCACTGCTGCAACTGTGAGGTGGTAACTGTCGCCGGGTTACCGGGATCAATGTCACCAATTAACTGAAAGCGCGCGTTAACACCGCGCGCGGTCAATATTTTTGCCGCCTCAACGAACTCGACAACGCCCTTGTCCAGCAGCAGTCGAGCCGCCAGGCACACCACTGGGGTCCCTTCCGGTTCTGGCAACGCGGTGTAACGAGACAGGTCGACGCCTGAACCACGAATCATCACGACCTTGGATTGGGTAAGTCCACCCATGCTCAAGAGCAGGTCACGATCATCGGGGTTCTGAAAAATCGAGCGCAGATTACGCTTGCCCAATGCCAACCGATAAAAGGTGCTGACAACCTTTCTCGTGATAGTGGCCTTGAGTCCCTTGGAGAGAAATACAAAGCCCAGTCCGGAAATAGCGGTAACCACACCTTTGACCGGTGCCAGCCGAGCGGCAACGCCACCATACAAAACCGGCTTGATGGTCACCAGGTGCAAGACGTCCGGCTTCAATTGCCAGAGCAGCCGCCAGATCGCGAACATCAGTCCCAGTTCGGCCAAGGGGTTACGGCCGCTACGTGAAAGCGGCAACGGGTGAAACTCGAAACCTTCAGCGGCAATAGCCGCAACAGCCGGACCAGGCATGCACGCCACATGAACCCTATAGCCCTCTGCCTGCGCGCCCTTGGCAACTGCCAGCCGGTGCGAAAGAAAAAAACCCGGGTCGTTGACGATAAACAAAAGTACTTTACTCATGCCTGCTCTTCCAACCATGCCTGGAACATGAGGATGGTCCACAAGTGAGGCTGCCAGTTTCCGCGGCCCTCAAGATGTTCCTGCCACATGTGCCTGATGCGTTCAGGGTGGAAGTATCCCTCCTGGCGCAAGCGCGCTTCATCCAACAAAGACTCTGCCCACTCCCGTAAAGGACCGCGTAGCCACGCCCCAAGCGGGATACCAAAACCTTGCTTGGGCCTTTCGATCAACTCCTTGGGAACATGACGATAAAGCACTTCTCGCAACAGCCATTTGCCCTGGCCGTTACGAATCTTCAGGTCCAGAGGCATGCGCCAGGCCAGTTCGACAATCCTGTGGTCAAGCATAGGGACCCGACCCTCAATGCTTGCGGCCATCGCAGCGCGATCCAGTTTCACCATGATGTCATCTGACATATAGGTCTGGGCGTCCATCGCCATCATCCAGTGTTCGAAACTATCGGTCTGGGGCCAGCGCGAAGGGTCAGTGAAAATGGTTTCGGGTTCCTTGCCACCGATCACGACACTGGCAGGGTCAGTCCAATGACTGTTGAGCTGCAGGTAGAACTCATGCCCATCCGCAAGCGCCAGGACGCTAGCCAATTTATGAGCCTTTTCCCCAGGCGTGCTGAGATGAAGCCGCTTGGGCAGCAAAGGTTTGGAGAGACGGAACAGGCTGTCCCAGGTGGACGGTGAAAGTGAGCGTAAAAGCCCGGCGCTCGCCTGTCGGGCAAACGGCGGCAGTTGCTGCATTTTTGACCAGACTTTCTTGGCGCTGAGGTAGCGGTTATAACCGCCGAAGAGCTCGTCGCCGCCGTCACCACTCAACACAACCTTGAGCTGTTGGCTGGCCAATTGGCTGACAAGGAATGTGGGAATCTGCGAGCTGTCGCTGAACGGCTCACAATACATCGACGGTAGACGCGGGATAACAGCCAGGGCATCGTCCGGGCGCACGTACAACTCGGTGTGTTGCGTGCCAAGATGCTTGGAAACCGCCTTGGCATGAACAGCCTCGTCATAGCCGCCTTCGTCGAAGCCGATGGTGAATGTGCGGATTGGCTGGGCGCTCTGGGCCTGCATCAAGGCCACGATAGTGCTGCTATCCACGCCGCCGCTCAGGAATGCACCCAAAGGCACATCTGCGAGCATTTGCTGACCAATGCTTGAGCTCAGTTGCGTCTCCAGCAAATCCGTCGCTTGGGCGGGAGTGCCCTTGAAGGGGTCGGCAATGCCTTTTGCTACTGCGTCGTTGAGACGCCAGTAAGCCTGTGGGACTGCGGCCTTTGCAGCGGGCAGATTCTTCAGCGCAAGCGTTACGTAGTGGCCGGGCTCGAGCTTGGCGATGCCTTTATAAATGCTGTAAGGCGCAGGAATGCAGTTGTGCCGAAGCAATAGCGTCAACGCGTTGCGATCCACTTCGCCAGTGAACTGCGGGAAAGCCTTGATAGCCTTGAGCTCAGACCCCAGCAGCAGCGTGTCTTCCTGCCAACCGTAATACAAAGGCTTCTCGCCCATCCGATCGCGTGCAAGCGTCAATACCTGCTCTTGCCTGTCCCACAGCGCGAAGGCAAACATACCAACCGATGCCTGCAAGGTCTTTTCGACACCCCAGCCTGCAAGACCTGCGAGCAGGACTTCGGTATCAGAATGGCCTCGCCATGCGGGTGGCGACAATCCTTCATTGTCCAGCTTCTGCCTGAGTTCGGTATGGTTATAGATCTCACCGTTGAAGACGATTAAAAATCGCCCACAACTGGAATGCATCGGCTGATGACCGGCCTCCGACAGATCGACAATTGCCAACCGTCGATGCCCGAGCGCGAGGCCTGCATTTTCGTCAACCCATACACCACGATCATCGGGGCCACGGTGCACGAGGGCATCGTTCATCCGGGTAATGATCGATGCCAGATCACTATTACGGGCCTGGAAAATTCCGCTGAAACCACACATCAATGAACGTCCTGATTTAAGTAAAGCCGGTCATAGATTTCTTTGAATTTATGCTCGGTACATTTCATCGTGAAATTTTCGACGATACGTGTATAGGCACCCTGCCCCATCATTGATCGCTCGGCAGGAGACGCTGCAATCATCTTCGCCAGCGCTTCAGCCAACGCGAGTGGATCCTGTACGGGTACGACAAACCCATTTTCACCCAGCAGGAATGCCGCGTCTCCTGCATCGGTCGTCACACAAGGCAACGCCAGGCTCATCGCCTCGCCCAGCACATTAGGAAAACCTTCGGTAAATGAATGCAGGCAAAACATGTCCATCGCCTTAAAGCAGGCGGGCACATCTTTTCGTTCACCCAGCAACACAAATCGATCAGCGAATCCGGTTGATGCAATCTGCGCCATCAATACGCTATTCGCCTCATCGACATCACGTCCCACCATCAGGAACTTGACGTGCGGGAACCTGGGAGCGACGAGCCCGGCAGCCTCGACAAAACTGGCGTGATCCTTGACTTCGTTAAAACGCCCCAAGCTTCCTACAACGAAGTCATCTGCGCTTATTCCTTGCGCCGACCTTATGGCCTCACGCTCTTGCGGCGATGCAACCAGACGCTCAAGATCAAACCCGTTGGGAATGACAGCCATTCTGCTCGGGGAATAACCCGCAGCCACATGCGTCTTTCGTGACGCCTGGGCAGCGCACACGATAACGCTGGGGACAGTCGCCGACAGCCAGGCACACAGTTTGCGAACAATAATTGTGGCCTTTGCGCCACCTCGGCTGACGTCAGTGGTCCTGACCCCCCAGATCACGCCCCTGATCCCCACCCAACGCGCTGCCAAGCCACCCAACAAGTCAGAGTGATACATCCAGGTCTGAACGATATCAGGCTTGTTCAGCCGAAGATGGCGAACCAACTTTGCAAACGTTGGCATGACATCCCAGGCCCCCCGCATACCCAACGTGTCAACAGTCACCCCGCAGGCACGCAGCCGAGCGCCCACTTCACCCAAATCCGTCAATGAGATAACACTGTGTTCATCATCGCCGCTTGAGTTGAATGACTCACAGAGCCGAAGCAGCATCAACTCCGCGCCGCCGATATGCAGACCGACAATAATATGGGTAACTTTCAACGGCCTTGCTCCTCCAACCACGCCTGGAACATCAGGACACCCCATAACTTGCTTGAATGATCAGCCCGACCACTGAGGTGTTGTTCCCAGGCACGGCGGATCGGTGCAGGATGGAAGAAACCCTCCCGGCGCAACCGGCCTTCATCCAGCAAGCTTTCCGACCAATCGCGCAGGGGCCCGCGCAACCACGTCGCGATAGGTATGGAAAAGCCCTTTTTCGGTCGCTCGATTAACTCGCGAGGAACATGACGATAAAGCACTTCCCTCAATACCCACTTGCCAACACCACCTCGAATCTTCATATCCAACGGTATGCGCCAGGCCAATTCAACAACCCGGTGATCGAGCATTGGCACGCGAGTTTCCAGGCTGCTGGCCATCGCCGCACGGTCGACCTTTACCAGGATGTCGTCAGCCATATAGGTCTGTGCATCCATCGCCATCATCCACTCTTCATACCGCTGCGTAGCGGGCCACGCTGAAGCGGTGTCAAGCACCGTAATCGGCTCTTTCGCGCCGATAACGACACTGGAAGGTGTTTTCCAGTGACTGACAAGTTGCCGATAAAAGTCCTCCCGACTCGGAGTATCAAGAATATCCACCAACTTCTCGACCTTGCCTTTTATCGGCAATGCCCTGAGCGTTGCGGATGCAAAACGTCGCAGGGGTAACGGCACCTGGCTGATCTTCCCCCAGATACGTGGGGCAAATTGGTAAGGGTTATAGCCGCCAAACAGCTCATCTCCCGCATCACCGCTTAACGTGACGGTGACTTGTTGTCGCGCAAGGCGACTGACCAGGAAAGTCGGGATCTGTGAACTATCGGCAAAGGGTTCGCAGTAGATGTTCGGTAGATCCGGGATAACGTCCAACGCGTCTTTGGATTGAACATAGATCTCAGTATGTTCAGTACCTAAATGGCGGGATACGGCCAGAGCATGTTCAGCCTCATTGAACCCTGCCTCACTGAAGCCAATGGTGAACGTCTTGACCGGTCGCGGGCTTTGTTTCTGCATCAGGCCAACCACAAGACTGCTGTCCACGCCACCACTTAGAAACGCGCCCAGGGGCACGTCCGCGAGCATTTGCATGCCGATGCTTTCGCTAAGCTGTGCTTCAAGCGTATCAACTACGGCGTTGGCATCAGATTGCAGCGGAGACGCAAGCCCCGCCTCAACCGCCCGATTGAAAGACCAAAAAGGAAGCGCTTTTACATCCGATCGGCGCTGGTCTATCGCGATCCTTACATAATGCCCCGGCTTCAGCTTCTCTATCCCTTGATAGATGCTGTAGGGCGCGGGAATGTAGTTGTGGCGCAGATAAAGGGCCAAGGCGTCACGGTCGATATCAGCGCAAAACGCGGGATGGATCTTGAGCGCCTTGAGTTCAGAACCGAACAACAGCACGTCATTCTGCCACCCCCAATAAAGCGGCTTCTCCCCAAGACGATCCCGAGCCAATACCAGTTCATTTTGCCGCGTATCCCACAGCGCGATGGCGAACATCCCAACCGTTGCCTGCAGGGTCTTTTCGATTCCCCAGTGCTCAAAGCACTCAAGCAGCGTTTCTGTGTCTGAGTGCCCGTTCCAGGTAGGCGAAAGCCCACTCTCCTCAAGAAGAGCACGCAGTTCGCCATGGTTGTAGATCTCGCCATTGAACGCAATTACGAAGCGCCCACTTGATGAATGCATTGGCTGGTGGCCGGCAGCAGTCAGGTCGACAATCGCCAGCCTCCTGTGGGACAGGCCTATACCAGCGGCTGAATCAAACCAATAACCGCCGCCGTCCGGGCCACGGTTGATGATTGAGCGGCCCATTGCCTCAAGCAGCGAAGACTCATCGGTAGAAAACTTCTTGTTCGTAAAATATCCGGAAAAACCACACATCAGGAAAGCTCGCAATTAATTTACTGGTCGGGCCGTTCTCGCCCGCCTGAGTCAAGCCAGATGAGCACTCGGGTTCACGCTCGCATAGCGATTATAAAACCGGTGCAATAGCGCGCTTGAAAATATCAATATAAACAAGCGAGACACGTCATTCTGATAAAACACAGGAGCCTTTACTTCCAAAACTAAAATCAGGCACAACAGTACCAAAACAAAATAGCCCGCATCGGCAAATCGCCGCATCCCTGTCCAGATTTTCAAGAACATCCAACCATAAGACGCGTAAACCAGCACAAATCCCACGATGCCACTGGCAAGCAGCGTTTTCAGATAACCGGAGTCAGACCGCGCGACGCCACCACTTTGATCATCAAACGAGCCACTACCTGCAATAATATTCAACAGATCCGGGACGAAAAGCATACTTTTCAGATCATCCGTAGAGGCAGAGGTGAGGCCCTGACCTTTCGAATAGTTGATGAAAATCTCGAACGCATAATCAAAAACGTAGGTTGAAAAAAATTCGAACCTTTCCGGAAAAAAATACTGGAATAACAAAATTGCCAGCGCAGCAAAGGCGCTAAAAGCCACCCCTACGATGAGGGACTTCAGAGGCCATCGAATCGCGAGAAGCCCCACGCCAAGAAGGAACACGACCACACCGGTACGTGCAACCAGTGTAATTGAAAGAGCAATCACGGAGATGCTTAGAAATCGCCAAATGGTCGCATTATTGGCCCGGGAATATACTGAGTAAACACCGTATACAGCGGCCAGCGCAAGAATAGCGCTGAGGTTAAAACCGCCGCTATCGTGAATACCGCGAAAGCGCAGAACACTATCAACTTCAATATTTCCACGGTTAGCCAACGACGCGGATAACAAATCCCTAAAAGAGGGCTCCACGAACGACAGCATAATGAAAAACGCCTGAAGAACAGTCGCCCAATAGATCAACTCGAAGCATCGATGAAAGCCATAGAGTGCATCATCTGAATTCGCACGCCGGCCAACCGCATAATAAGTTATAACCAGCGCCAACAGCAGAACGACAATAAACTTTATGAAAATCTCCAGAAATATTGTCTCAGCGTTACCCCAGAGAACACTCAGCATCACGCCCAAGGAACCCGCGAGCAACAGCGCCACGATGGCAAAGCGGCAGGTGACAAATGCATAACCAACAAAACCGCGGAGCAACGGATCAGCAAGAATCAGAAGCAAAGCCCCAGGAATGAGAAGCGCGACAGAGGGCACGCCCAGAAAGCTGAGCGTAAAATTGAACACGTAGAAAAAAACAACCAACACCAAAAAAAACGACCGCACCTTGCTCACCCTGCCACCGAAGTTGAAGTTACGTTCTCACGAGCGCCTTGCCAGGAACACCTACAACAACCGTATCCTGTGGAAAGCTTTTAACAACAACGCTGTTCGCACCCACAACCACATTGTCACCCAGAAAAATCGGCCCGAGGACTTTTGCACCCGTACAAATAACCACATTATTTGCCAGTGTCGGTTGATTGCCCTTGCTGGTTTTCGATAGGTCCTGGTTCCCAAAAGTCACACCATTAAAAATCTTGCAGTTCGACCCCATTACTACATCGGAACCTATCACTATGTCATGACCGTGCATGATGCAGAGACCTGGGCCAATTTGTGCCCTGCAAGAGATATCGCTACCAAAGACAATGCGAATAAAATACTCAACCAGAAAGCTCAATACACGCCCGATAACGGGAATTTTTAACAGGCTTTGGCCCAGTCGCAACATGATGGTCAAATGAGCGGTGTGATCAAACACTACGCTCTTGAGCACTCTGGACGCCCGCTCACTACCTGCGATTGAGCGTAGGTCCTGGATCAAATAGGTTAACGACATAAAAACCTCATTTACTCTTGACCGCATCGGGGATTCTGAGCATTGAAAGCATCTTACTGGCACGCCATACTTTGGGTATAGTCGTCAGTCTAAAAGCGCGAACGAATATTGGGAAAAACAGTTTACAGTCTTCAAAACGCCTGTTTTTCAGTGCGGCAATAAACAAGAAGCTGATAGACACCGATATATCTGCGGCACTACCTTTGTACTTTTCCAAAAAGTAATCAAACGACTTCACCAGCAAAACTTTTGTCTTGTTTCCCGAGGAGGCAATACCGATACCTGTACGATAAACACCCAAAGGCTTGGCGCTGACGAACCCTGCATAGCCTTGTCCAACCTGCTCGACGTTTGCAAAGTAATCCAGCAAAGGAAAATCTGGCAGTTCAATGTCCCTTGCCGTGGCCCGATACATTTTAGAACTGTTCATTCCAATCGTTATATATTGAAAAATGTCCTTTCTGGTGAACGAGTTACTCACGCGAGATAAGTCAATGAGGTCTTCTACAACAACCTTGGTGCCAGGATTCTCGACGAGCATCCTGTGCCAGACGATATTATAGTTCGGGTGCTCGTCCAGAAAGTCACTTTGAGCCTGTAGTTTCCCTGGAAGAGCGTAATCATCACCATCTAGATGAGCAATGTACTTGCCGCATGCCAAAGCGTGCACTTCAAGGTAATTTGCCGTGATACCAACATTCTTTTCATGTATAAGCGGCTTGACAATATCGGGGTATTGCTCCGCCAAACTACGTACTACGTCGCTGGTGCCATCTGTCGAACAGTCATCACCGACGATCACCTCAAACTTGAAATCCGTGACCTGATTAATCAAGCTCAACAAGCACTCGCGGATATAACCAACCTGATTATAAGTCAGCACACATACTGAAACCTTTATATTTTCTCCCTCGGAAACAATACTCACACGCCTCTCCGCCCAACAATCTTGTTAGCTACCATTGCCCGGGCAGCGCTTGAAAAAGCCACCGCGGTCAACATAATTAACCCACCTGAAACAAACACTATGAGCACGCTTAAAATCCTGCTTTCACTTCGCACATCTACCCAATTAACAAGCAGTCCGGCTGCGGCTGCGGGTAAAACAATCAAACCTATATCATGAGTCAGCCACTTCTTGTGGAGCCCAGGCTCAAGCCTCGAATGAACGAACCAAACCCAAAAGATCAAGAATGTCAGGTTGACCATCATCCAACTGTAGCCAGCACCGATGCTTCCGTAATAGGTCGACGAAAAATAGATAGCGGGGACCATGACGCATAACAAAATCAGGTTACCCAGAAAATGAAGCCTCAGGTTTCCGCGAGCATACTGAAGATAGTAAGGGAATGCTGAAACCGCCAAGCACCCGTTTCCAATCGCATACAACACCATTGTCGGGGCAACGTTTTCGACAACGGTCGCGTCACCTGTCCATGCCCACAGCAAAGGACGCGCACAAATTGCAAGGGTAATCGATGCAGCACCGGCAATAATGGAAACAAGTTGAGTAGAGTTACGATAAATCGTAATCACATCAGCTTCCTTGTTTTCGGCATGTAAGCGGGCCATTCGCGGCATAATCGCGCTGCTGATCGGTCCGGTTATAACCATTACCCCGCCAGCAATCAGCACCGCCAGAGTGAAGTATCCGTACTGGCTTAGCGGCAATATGCTCGAAAGTATCAACTTATCTGTCTGCGTGACCATTACCCAAATTGAGGCAGTAAACGCCACCGTGAGGGAAAAAGCCAAGACACTTCTAATGGGTTTGAGCGACCACCCCATCGACGCGCTGACTACCTTTGGGAGTACGCCATACGACTTAATGTACAACCCGAGAATTTCCACAACCGCAATAATTAATTGATAAAAGAAGAATACAATCGGCGTATATCCATAAAACCACATCACGGGCAAAACAAATATAAATCTGAGTGTCGCAATGATTGACGTATAGCCACTCAACCAAACCAGATGTTCGCCACCGGTGATGACGCCTCGATACAAGCCACATATCCAGCGGATTGCGATACATGCGGCCATTATCTGTATAGCAAAACTCGCCTGTTCGACACTCAACGCATCAAGTTTCAGCCAATGTTTTACAACAAGCGGGGCAAACAGATACAACGTAATAAAGCCGAGAATGCCAATGCCCAGAAATAAAACATGGAGCGCCCGGAACAACCGCCGAAAGTCCAATGCCGATACCGCACCAGCCTTGAAACGTGCAGTTTCCCTGCCGATCGTAGGTGTCAAGCCAAGATCAAGCAAGCTGAACCAAGCCTGCAGCATGGAGAAAAATCCAACCAGGCCATAGGCTTCCGCGCCCATGTATTTTATATAGACAGGCAGCATCACGATGCCAATCAACGTCACATATATTTGGCTTACGTAGTTAGCGGCTATGTTCTTCTGAAGCGACAATTGTTTATATCCCGAATATTTATAGCCGAACCTGCATTTTTATGTTCGTGTCGCCGTCTGCTACTATCTTGAATCCATACCGCGTGTAAAGCTTTATCGCTGAACTGTTCCCTGCGCGTACCTCCAGGCTGCATGCAGTGAAACCGCGACTCTTCATCACCATGAGTGCGCTGCTCAGGAGCTCGCCCCCAAGCCCTTTGCCTCGGCCACTTGCAGCGATCAAAAGCAACGCTATGTATCCCTCCCTGGATACATCATTATTGCAGTAAAATGCCACAAACCCGTTATACGACCCACCAGAGTGATGGATGAGAATCTCTGCCTGGTCTTCAATTTTCAGAATGTAGTCTTCTGCAGAGATACCGCGAATAAACTCTCCTTTTTGAAGACGCTGCTCAATGTGTATTAAATCTTTCAGCTCTGGGGGCAGCATAAATAACCCATCGTTTATTTATTAGTGACAAGCTGGCGAGCTTCATCAAAAGAGTTAAACATCATCACATCCAAAATAGAGAGGCCGGGCTCGAAATCTCGTCCCGCCTGTGGATACTCAACTAGCGCCGGCTTGACAAACTTCAGGTCAATGCCTCGCGAAGCAAAACTCTCTTTCTCATAGAGAAGCGCACCACCTGGTAAATTCCAGTACTCGTCGGCCTGCTCTTTATTGCAAATATCCAGAATTCGGTCTTCGCTTTTCAATTGCTCGTTTGCGTAAACCTTCGAGCTCATTACCATCTCAGCATCGATACCCAATGCCTCGACCGTTAACAAAACACTGGATTTTGCATAATCAGAAATTGAGTCTTGTTCTTGCTCGAGAACGGCGTTGAACAACTCGAAACACGCTTTGAAGTTTGGTGCTTTCGAATAGTTCTGTTTGACCGCCTCGGTCAGCTTACGGACCCAGAGTGATTTTTTCTGGGTTTGCACGTCACAAATTTTTTGATTAGAGCTCGCCCCAAGGAGCGGAATAGTCATATAACCGACTTTGCCGGATACAAATATCCGATTTCTATTTATCCATCCATTTTTAATGAAATCGACATCATCATAGAAAACGAACTTATCCACGGACCCTATCAGCTTAAAATATCCGACATACGGAAAAAAGTAAGGCTGCATTATTGCGAGCTTCATTACGACGCTTTTCTCACATTACGAATTATTTCGACAACCTTATCAACGGCAGACATCTCCAGCGCCGGATAGATAGGAAGGCAAAGAACTTTCGATGAAATATCATGAGCCACAGGCAGGTTCCGACTGTCCGCTGAAGGCATGCTTCTATACATGGAAAACTCGCTGATTAAAGGAAAAAAGTACCGTCTACCGAATACGTTTTGCTCCTTTAACACTTCGTAAAGCTCGTCTCGCGAGAGCGGGTAATCATCTTCAACCAGAATGGGGTAGTACGAATAATTCGACTCAAGGCCTGCACTGATGTGGCTCAGGCTGATACCTTCAACACTTTTTAATCCGGAACTGTAGCGTTGACCAATTTCTTTACGCAGACTCATCGCACTGTCGATATGCTTCAGCTGAAGCAACCCAAACGCCGCGTTAATCTCGCTTAATTTCCCATTTATCCCTGGTGCGACCACGGTGACTTCATCTACAAAGCCAAAGTTCTTCAATTGTTCTATGCGTTTTTTTGTCTTCGCGTCGGGGCAGACGATGGCGCCGCCCTCAAAGGTATTGAATACCTTAGTGGCATGGAAGCTCAAAATGCTCAAGTCGCCATGGCGAAGAATACTTCCCCCTGCATCGTTAACGCCGAACGCATGAGCGGCATCATAGATAATTTTCAGATTGTAATTATCAGCGATATTCTGAATAGCGTCGGTATCGCAGGAATAACCATAGCAATGCACTGGCATGATAGCTGTGGTTTTCGACGTAATTGCCGCCTCGACTTTTTTCGGATCCAAATTAAAAGTAACAGGATCGATATCCACGAAAACAGGCTGCAGCCCATTCCACAACAAAGAGTGGGCAGTCGCAACGAATGAGTAAGGTGTCGTAATGACTTCGCCTGTAACTCTGAGCGCCTGCAGCGCAGTCAATAACGCGATTGTACCGTTATTAAAAAGCGCAATGTGCTCCACCCCCAGGTACTCACAGAGCTCCTTTTCAAGCTGCTGGTGCATTGGGCCGCCATTGGTCAGTGTCTTGCTCTCCCATATTTTTTCAAGATAGGGAACAAACTCTTCTAGTGGCGGAAGGTAGGGCTGAGTTACATAAACAGGCTTATCGCTCATAAAACTTCCTTGCGCTAATCTTAATCACTCAACCGCGCCTCGTAGCTGAGTACTTATTAGTAAGTCATATAGCGAGATAGAGAGAACCCATATCTCGCGCTATTCTTACTTCAAGAATTCCGCATACCAAGGCATGGCCTTTGCGATGCCTTGCCCAATATTAAACTTGGGTGCATATCCCAAAAGCGTTTGTATCTTGCCAATATCTGCTTGTGAATGGCGCACATCACCCGCGCGAAAGTCTCGATACACAGGCTCTTTATCATAAGTGATGCCGTTTTCCGCCAGGGATTCGCGCAACGCCGAAAACAACATATTGAGATCAGTGCGCCCACTGACCGCCACATTATAAACCTGATTGCGCGCGGAAGAATCGCTTGCAGTCGCGGCTAAAATATTGGCTTGAACTGTATTCTCGATGAAGCAGAAATCCCGACTGGTTTCACCATCACCATTGATGAAAACTTCCTCGTTTTTTATCATCGCAGCCGCCCATTTTGGGATAACAGCCGCGTAAGCACCATCAGGATCCTGCCGCTTGCCAAAAACATTGAAGTAACGCAAACCGATTGTTTCAAAACCATAGCATCTGGCGAAAACGTCGGCATACAGTTCATTGACGTACTTGGTGACCGCGTAGGGGGACAGCGGCTTACCGATCACATCTTCAACTTTTGGCAGACCGGGATGATCGCCATAAGTCGAACTGCTTGCCGCGTAAGTAAAACTCTTTACCTTGGCATCCCGTGCCGCGACCAACATGTTGAGGAAGCCATCAATGTTGGTACCGTTTGTTGTGATCGGGTCGTTAAGGGAACGAGGAACAGACCCCAAAGCGGCCTGATGCAGTACATAATCCACACCTTCGCAGGCCTGATGACAATCCTTGAGCTCTCGAATGTCACCTTCGACAAATCGAAAACGTGCCCACTGCTCAGGGAGAACTGTATTTTTTACTTCGTCGAGGTTTCTTTGGTGACCGGTAGCGAAATTATCCAACCCGACAACCGTCTGATTCAAACCAAGCAGTGTTTCCAACAAATTAGAGCCAATAAAACCCGCAACTCCGGTGACTAACCAGGTTTTCGGCGAAGCTGGAAGTGTTTCTATCAGAGTTTCGTAGCGGGTCATCGATATTAGCTCGTAATTTGATTTAGGTTAACGACTTCAGAAACCTGGGGCTTACAGGCGAATGTCCGATTCTTCACGACTCAGAAGATATTTAAGATCATAAAGAACGTGCTCCGCCTTACCGAACCGGCGGATATTTTCTGCACCCAGGGCACGGAACTCATTGTGAGCGACCGCCAGAACGATACCGTCGTATGCATTTACTCCCGGCTCGGAAACAGGAGTGATCCCATACTCATGCTCCGCTTCGGCAACACTCACCCATGGATCATAAACATCCACAGCAATGTTGTATTCTGCCAGTTCACTCACGATATCGACGATACGAGTATTACGCAGGTCCGGGCAGTTTTCCTTGAAAGTCAGACCCATGATCAATACGCGAGCACCATCTACATGGATGCGCTCTTTCAACATCGCTTTTACCAACTGTGAAACAACGTAAGCGCCCATGCCATCATTCAAACGACGGCCGGCCAGGATGATTTCCGGATGGTAGCCGATTGACTGGGCTTTATGGGTAAGGTAGTAGGGGTCAACACCGATGCAATGCCCGCCGACCAACCCTGGACGGAACGGAAGGAAGTTCCACTTCGTACCCGCGGCCTCAAGCACCGCTTCCGTATCAATGCCCATCTTGTTGAAAATAATCGCCAGCTCGTTGATAAGCGCAATATTCAAGTCGCGCTGAGTGTTCTCGATAACCTTGGCAGCCTCGGCAACCTTGATGCTGCTAGCCTTGTGAGTGCCCGCGACAATGATCTGATTGTAAAGTGCGTCGACCAGGTCAGCGATTTCAGGCGTGGAGCCGGAAGTGACTTTTTTGATCGTAGTAACCCGGTGCTCTTTGTCGCCCGGGTTGATCCGCTCAGGACTGTAGCCAGCAAAGAAATCGACGTTGAACTTGAGACCAGAGACCCGCTCAAGAACCGGGACGCAGTCTTCTTCTGTAGCGCCTGGGTATACAGTTGACTCGTAAATAACCAGATCGCCCTTCTTCAACACCTTCCCGATGCTTTCAGAAGCCTTGATCAGAGGCGTCAGGTCTGGCTGGTTGTATTCGTCGATAGGGGTCGGAACGGTAACGACAAAAGTGTTGCAGGCAGCCAGCTCATTCAGCTCACAGCTATAACTCAAATAGCCCGCCTGCTTCAGCTCCTCGTCACTGACTTCAAGAGTTGAATCATGTCCTTCTTTCAAGGCTTGGATACGCGGCTGGTTAATGTCAAACCCGACCACCGTCCGATGCTTACCAAACTCCACTGCGAGGGGCAGGCCCACATATCCAAGGCCGATAATGGCGAGCTTAATATCTTCCAGTTTTTGCATAATCAAAGCCTAAATAATCAGAGAATCCATAATATTTACTGAATTAATTTCAGTATGAAGTGCTTCAAGCGCGACGCCGATTCAGTACTCTCTCCTGGTACAGTCATGGCTCGCACATCCAACTAATCCCTCAGTGATGCTTTTTGAGGCATTCCACCACCTATATTATTCGTCAGCAGCATATTCCATCAGCGAACAATTCAGGTCTGTTTCTGGCACTGCCGCAGCCTCCCCTGTCGAATAGGGTACGTATCGCTCCTGGCCCATCAGCGCCGGATAGTTTAAACACCACAACCCGCTGAACACCATGAAGAATATCGCCCTCAGTTACACTCGGAATCGGATAATCAGAAGACCGCGAAGCATAGCGCAATGCCATCATGCTTCGATGATTCTCAATTAGAAGAGTTCCATGACAGCTAGATAATCATACTACGCGATACCAATATAAATCAGAACTCGCGGCATCCGGATCCCGACGTCAGACATGCAACGCCAAGAGCCTGAAGGCTCATGGCATGCCGGAGAGTCATTTTTTGAACACCCGAAGGTGATTTGGTTCGCTATAGGAGCAGTCCCTATACCGAGAGAAGAATTGGAGATCGGGTTGTTTGCACACAATCGAGCGACACAACCCTACTGGACGCAGTTAATACACTCGCGTCTGAGCCTGAGCTTTTCCCTCTCCAAGCAGTTCAGAGCCGAGAACGGGCACTTGACGTGTCGCCATTCTTTTCCTGCTTGCCAGCAGTGTTCGAGCCAGAGCAATCAGAACGCCAAGAATCCCACCCAGAACCAGCCCCATTGCGAGCACGAGAGCTTTCTTCGGCTTAATTGGACTCAGCGGCTCGAGCGCCTGCTTGTCAATAGTCACCAGTTTCAACCGACTCATATCGATATTCAGTTTACGTAGCCGAGCCTCCTCTGCACGCAGGGGCTCCACATTGATTAGAAACAGGTCTTCATTCTCACGACGATTCAAGACCTCAATCTGACGATTGGCCCGCAGCAGTTGAAGCTCTTTGGCAATTTGCGCGATACGACCTTCAGTAAAGTCATCAGACGTGCGCCGTTGCAGGGCATTTCGCTCTGCCTCCAGTGCATCTACGCCCATAAAATATAGGGGGATCTGCTGGTTATTGATTTCGGTACGCATCATGCCTGGCGTCCCAGCGCGGTTTTCATCGCCGAGCGACGAGGGAGTAGCTGGCTTTTTAATACCCAGCGACTTGGCGATGCCAATTGCCTCGTTCAGCAGTACAAGCCGATCACCACGGATGATTTTCAATTGGGCCCTGAGCGCTTTGAGCTCATCCTGCAACTGGGCACGCCGAAGCACATCAGCTTCAGTCAGAGTGGCAATTTTTGCCTCTTTATCGATCTCATAGCTTGAGCGAGCAGCTTTCAGCTTACCTTCAATCTCGTTCAGTCGGTTTTTCACGATTACGTTCAAATCAGCGCCGATCTGCTGACGCTCGGCATCAATCGCGAACTGAATAAACCCGTTCAAAATCGAGACACCATCAATTCCCTTGGGATAGTTCATCTCAAGTTTGATATAGGCACTCAGGGAGTCGGCTTTTTTAGGATCAGGCAGAACCAGATTGATCGAGTTACGATTGAACTCCTCAAAACTCTGCTCGAGAGTTCTTCCTGGACGCTCAAATGCCTTAAATAGATTTTGATGAGTCCGAAAAAAACTCAGGCGGGTGTCATACGACTCAAGAGACGCTCCGACCCTGATCAGCGCCTCTCCAGGAGGAAGACCGTAAATTTCAGATCGATTCAACGCATCCAATTCGTTGATCGCCGCAGGGCGCAAAACGCTACTAACTTGATATTCAGGAGTCGCAAAAAAGGCATAAGCGGCAGCCATCGCGCCAACAAGCGCGGTGACTATGACTATGAGGACCTTTTGCTGCCATACCGCCTGAAAAAGCGCGACAAGATCAATTTCATCGGATGGTGGTACCGGAGGGGCATTAAAACTACTACTCACAACAAAAACCTGCCTTCAAAGAGAAACTGCGGGCTCGTTATGCAGACAATTCATGGTTTTTTAGAATTATAAACATCTGGCTCGCCCCCGGCGTCGCTGCTGGGATGAGCCACAAAAATTGCCTATTCTCGAGAACAGCAAGCATTTTGCCATCTAATTGCCATATTACAAGTCTTGACAATCTGTAGGACTGTTCCGAAAAAGCCAAACTCCTTGAAAAATGCTACAAAAGCTTGCGCGGCACCCCATGCGCACCGAGCTATCAATCAGGGCGCCAGCCTCTTCGACCGAGGAGAGCGATTCAACCTAAACGCCAAACCCACCAATGGACTAACGGTCATTCCTACAAGCAAAGCCAATGTCATTAAGATGGAAATCGGTGCCTGGGGAGTGGTCCACCCCAGGAATGACAAAGCGGCGCTCTGTTGATTCTCCAGCACAAACGCCAGCACCCCAACCATGACGAGCAAAGTAATCAGCACCGACACAACGCGCTTGACCCCACGCATAAACTTCTCCTACCCAAAAACCCTCAGACGCCTTCTTCTTCGTCTTCGTTCACCCGATCGCGCAATTCCTTGCCCGGCTTGAAATGAGGCACGAACTTGCCGTCAAGGCTGACGGACTGCCCGGTTTTTGGGTTGCGCCCCACACGAGGCGCACGATAGTGCAGCGAGAAGCTACCAAACCCACGAATTTCAATCCGATCGCCGGTAGCCAGACATTGGGACATCTGCTCAAGCATGGTCTTGATGGCCAGCTCCACATCCTTGGATGAGAGCAGCCCTTGATGGGTGACAATTCGTTCGATCAACTCCGACTTCGTCATATTTTTCCCTTCTTTTTCAAGCAGCTAGGAAAAGCGCTTCGAAGGTTTTAGCATGACCGGAGGAATTTGAACAGCCCATGTATTGACTTATATTCAAAGACTTGGGGTGCAACTCGAAGAGAGTTGGCATTGCGCACCACGACAGCCAGCTCTCGCTCAGTCTCACTGGAGGCACTCCAGCGCGATCGCTGCCAGATAGAGCCTGTAAGCGCGAACGCGCTGCCAGCGCGACGACGGCGCTCCAGCCACAGAACGCCAAGGCGACGCTGCACACAACACCAAATCCCAGGCACAAAAAAGGGCGACCGAAGTCGCCCTTTTTCTATGGTCTGACAGAACTTAGTTCTGCTTTTCCATTTGTGCACGCAGCAGGTCGCCCAGAGTGGTAGGACCAGCAGAAGGCTCAGAGGTAGCTGGCTTGTCGCGCAGGCTCTGGATGGCTTCTTTCTCTTCAGCATCGTCTTTCGACTTGATGGAGAGCTGGATTACGCGGCTCTTGCGGTCAACGCTGATGATCTTGGCTTCTACTTCTTCGCCTTCTTTCAGAACGTTGCGCGCGTCTTCAACGCGGTCACGGCTGATTTCGGAGGCTTTCAGAGTCGCTTCGATATCGTCGGCCAGAGTGATGATGGCGCCTTTAGCGTCAACTTCCTTCACGATGCCTTTAACGATTGCGCCTTTGTCGTTCTCTTGAACGTACTCGGAGAACGGATCGCTTTCCAGTTGCTTGATACCCAGGGAGATGCGCTCGCGCTCTGGGTCAACCGACAGGATAACGGTGTCCAGCTCGTCGCCCTTCTTGAAACGACGAACAGCTTCTTCGCCAACTTCGTTCCAGGAGATGTCGGACAGGTGAACCAGACCGTCGATGCCGCCGTCCAGACCAATGAAGATACCGAAATCGGTGATCGACTTGATGGTGCCGGAGATTTTATCGCCCTTGTTGAACTGGCCAGAGAAATCTTCCCATGGGTTAGATTTGCACTGCTTGATGCCGAGGGAGATACGACGACGCTCTTCGTCGATGTCCAGAACCATAACTTCCACTTCGTCGCCGACTTGTACGACTTTCGAAGGATGGATGTTCTTGTTGGTCCAGTCCATTTCGGAAACGTGTACCAGGCCTTCCACGCCTTCTTCCAGCTCTGCAAAGCAGCCGTAGTCGGTCAGGTTGGTAACACGCGCGGTGACGCGAGTGCTTTCTGGGTAACGAGCCTTGATAGCGACCCATGGATCTTCGCCCAGCTGCTTCAAGCCCAGGGAAACACGGTTGCGCTCACGATCGTACTTCAGAACCTTGACATCGATCTCGTCGCCAACGTTGACGATTTCCGATGGATGCTTGATACGCTTCCAAGCCATGTCGGTAATGTGCAGCAGGCCATCGACGCCACCCAGATCGACGAATGCGCCGTAATCGGTGAGGTTTTTGACGATACCTTTGACTTGTTGGCCTTCCTGCAGGGATTCCAGCAGAGCTTCACGCTCGGCGGAGTTCTCTGCTTCCAGGACGCTGCGACGGGAAACGACAACGTTGTTGCGCTTCTGGTCGAGCTTGATGACCTTGAATTCGAGTTCCTTGCCTTCCAGGTGCGTGGTGTCGCGCACAGGACGAACGTCGACCAAAGAACCTGGCAGGAACGCACGGATGCCGTTAACGTCGACAGTGAAGCCGCCTTTAACCTTACCGTTGATAACGCCCTTGACCACTTCTTCAGCTGCGAAGGCTGCTTCGAGAACAATCCAGCATTCAGCGCGCTTGGCTTTTTCACGGGACAGCTTGGTTTCACCGAAACCGTCTTCAACCGAGTCCAGAGCAACGTGAACTTCGTCACCGACATTGATAGTCAGGTCACCAGCATCGTTGTAGAACTGTTCCAGCGGGATCAGAGCTTCAGACTTCAGACCAGCGTGAACGGTTACCCAGCGAGCTTGGTAATCGATATCAACGATAACACCGGTGATGATGGAGCCTGCCTGAAGGTTCAGGGTTTTTAGGCTTTCTTCAAAGAGTTCCGCAAAGCTTTCGCTCATTTTAATTCCTGTTGATAAGGGCGAAGAATACGCCCATCTCCACACCCCAGACGGTGTGGGTCAGTTTCAATTAAAAGAAGCACCACAGGACTATGACTGGTCCCCTGCGGCCTTCTTGGTCACCCGGCGATATCGCGAATGGCGATCTCACTCAAGATGCGTTCCAGCACCTGCTCGATGGACAACTCCGTGGAATCCAGCTGTATGGCGTCAGCCGCCGGCTTGAGCGGGGCTACCGCACGCTGGGTATCACGCTCATCGCGTGCACGGATCTCATCTAGCAGACTCGACAGACTAACACCATCGACTTTGCCCTTCAACTGCAAGTAACGGCGACGGGCCCGCTCCTCGGCGCTGGCCGTGAGGAAAATCTTCAGCGGCGCCTCGGGGAAGACCACCGTGCCCATGTCGCGGCCATCGGCCACCAGACCCGGCGGTTCCTGGAAAGCCCGCTGGCGCTGCAGCAAAGCATCGCGCACCGCCGGCAATGCGGCGACCTGGGAAGCCCAGGAGCCGACCTGCTCGTTGCGCAGGTCGTCGGTCACATCGTCCCCTTCCAGGATGATGCGCTGGGGATGACCTTCGGTCGCCCCGACGAACTGCACGTCAAGATGCGCAGCCAGCAGCTTCAGCGATTCTTCGTTGGTCAGGTCGACACCATGGTTGCGGGCGGCAAAGGCCAGCAAGCGGTATAGCGCCCCGGAATCCAGCAGGCACCAGCCCAGGCGCTTGGCCAGGATGCCGGCGATCGTGCCCTTGCCCGAGCCACTTGGCCCGTCGATGGTAATCACCGGTGCTTTGATATTCACAATTGAGCCTCTTGGGCAACACGGATGCCGACTTGGGCACACAGTGTAAGAAAATTCGGAAAAGACGTAGCCACGTTGGCACAGTCATGGATACGAATCGGCGCAGCCGCTCGCAGGGAAGCCACGCTGAAGGCCATGGCAATCCGGTGATCGCCATGGGCGTGGACTTCACCACCGCCGATCACGCCACCATCGATAATAATCCCATCAGGTGTCGGTTCACACTTCACGCCCAGCGCAAGCAGACCGTCGGCCATGACCTGGATCCGGTCGGACTCCTTGACCCGCAGCTCCTCTGCCCCACGCAATACCGTCCGGCCTTCGGCGCACGCCGCAGCCACGAACAACACCGGGAACTCATCGATAGCCAGCGGGACCAGGGCTTCAGGAATCTCGATCCCCTTCAACGGCGCCGCACGAACACGCAAATCAGCGACCGGCTCACCACCCACTTCCCGTTGGTTTTCCAGGGTGATGTCCGCGCCCATCAGTCGCAGGATATCGATCACGCCGGTACGGGTCGGATTGATACCCACATGTTCAAGCAACAGCTCGGAGCCTTCGGCGATTGAAGCCGCCACCAGAAAGAACGCCGAGGAGGAAATATCCCCAGGCACCTCAATATGGGTCGCGGTCAACGCATGGCCCGACTCGACCGCAGCCGTAGCGCCCGCCACGTCCACCGGATACCCAAAACCGCGCAACATCCGCTCGGTATGGTCGCGGGTCGGCGCCGGTTCGGTAATCGAGGTTTTACCCTCGGCATACAACCCGGCCAACAACAGGCAGGACTTGACCTGAGCGCTGGCCATCGGCAATGCGTAGGTCAGCCCCTTGAGTGCCTGGCCGCCACGAATGGTCAGCGGCGGGCGCCCTTCCGGCCCGGTCTCGATCACCGCGCCCATTGCGCGCAATGGCTTGGCCACGCGATTCATCGGGCGCTTGGACAGCGAGGCGTCCCCCGTCAACACACTGTCGAAGCGCTGGGCCGCCAGCAAACCGGACAACAACCGCATGGAGGTGCCGGAGTTACCCAGATAGATCGGACCTGGCGCCGGCTTCAAGCCATGCAGGCCAACCCCGTGGATGGTGACGCGCCCATGGTGCGGGCCTTCAATCACCACGCCCATGTCGCGGAACGCCTGCAAAGTCGCCAGGGCGTCCTCACCCTCCAGAAAACCTTCGACTTCAGTGACACCGTCCGCCAGAGAACCGAGCATGATCGAGCGATGGGAGATCGACTTATCCCCAGGCACGCGGATCTGCCCGCTCAAGCGGCCACCGGGACTGGCGAGAAACACCAGGTCATCCGCGTTTACTGCAGCATCCATATAGGCCCGACGCGCCAGAATCTTGCTGAAATGCTCCCGCGCCACCCGCGCACGGGTGAACACGCCCAACAACTGGTGCCCGTCGCCAGCATCGACCGCGTCGCGCAAGGCGTCGAGGTCGCTGCGGAACGTGTCCAGGGTGCGCAACACCGCATCGCGGTTGGCAAGGAAGATGTCGTGCCACATCACCGGATCACTACCCGCGATCCGGGTAAAGTCGCGGAAACCACCGGCGGCGTAGCGGAAAATCTCGAGGTTCTCGTTGCGCTTGGCCAACGAATCCACCAGGCCAAATGCGAGCAAATGCGGCAGATGGCTGGTCGCTGCCAGCACTTCATCGTGGCGCTCGACCTGCATATGCTCGACATCCGCCCCCAGCTCGCGCCAGAGCCGATCCACCACGGCCAGTGCCGCAGGATCGGTTTCATCCAGCGGTGTCAGAATCACTTTATGGCGACGGAACAGCTGCGCATTGGACGCCTCCACCCCGCTCTGCTCGGACCCGGCAATCGGATGCCCAGGCACAAACCGCGCAGGCATGCCACCAAAGGCCAGCCGCGCCGCACGCACCACATTGCCCTTGGCACTGCCGACATCGGTCAGGATTGCCTGGCCCAGATCCATGCCGGCCAACAGCGCCAGCAACTTCTCCATGGCCAGGATCGGCACCGCCAGCTGAATGACATCCGCGCCCTGGCAGGCTACAGCGAGATCAGCCTCGCAACGGTCCACCACACCCAACTCCACCGCCAACTTGCGCGATTGCGGGTCCAGGTCCACACCGACCACTTCGCCACACAGGCCGCTTTCCCGCAGGCCCTTCGCAAAGGAGCCGCCGATCAATCCCAGACCGACCACCACCAGGCGACCGATCATAGGTACAGCAGGTTGCAATGCAGTGACATCAACCACGAGCCAGAACCTTGGCCAGCGCTTCGAGGAAGCGGCTGTTTTCAGCAGGCAGACCGATGGTGATGCGCAGGTGGTTCGGCATGCCGTAATTGGCCACCGGACGCACGATCACACCCTCGCGCAGCAAGCCCTGGAACACAGGAGCCGCCACTTGGCCGAGGTCGACGCAGATGAAGTTGCCCTTGGACGGAATCCAGCCCAGGCCCAGCTCACGGAAGCCTTCCTGCAATTGCAGCATGCCGCTTTCGTTGAGGCGACGGCCTTCTTCCAGGTACTCGGTGTCCTGCACCGCAGCGCAAGCCGCCGCCAGCGCGAGGCTGTTGACGTTGAATGGCTGGCGCACACGGTTCAACACATCGGCCACCACCGCAGTGGACAAGCCGTAACCGACCCGCAGCGACGCCAGGCCATAAGCCTTGGAGAAGGTGCGCGAGACCAGCAGGTTCGGATAAGCCGCGAGGAAGTCCAGGCCGTCCGGCAAGTCGCTGCCTTCGGCGTACTCGATGTATGCCTCGTCCAGCACCACCAGTACATGCTCCGGCACGTCCTGCAGGAAGTTATCCAGCACCTCGGCGCTGAACCAGGTGCCGGTCGGGTTGTTCGGGTTGGCGATAAACACGACACGAGTATTGTCATCGATGGCCGCCAGCATGGCTGGCAGGTCATGACCCCAGTCTCTCGCAGGAATCACACGCGCCTCGGCGCCAACGGCCTGAGTGACGATCGGATAGACCGCAAATGCATGCTCGCTGAACACCGCGTTCAAGCCCGGCGCCAGATAGGCGCGGCCGACCAGCTCCAGAATATCGTTGGAGCCGTTACCCAGGGTCACCTGGTTGATATCAACGCGGCAGTTTTTCGCCAGCAGGGACTTGAGTTCAAAGCCGTTACCATCGGGATAACGGGTCAGTTCGGCCAGCGCCTCACGAATCGCGGCCAGTACCTTGGGGCTTGGGCCCATCGGGTTTTCGTTACTGGCCAGCTTTACGATCTTCGACGGATCCAGGTTCAACTCGCGCGCCAACTCGTCCACAGGCTTGCCCGGAACGTAAGGCGACAGTTGTTGCACGCCCGGCTGCGCCAGGGCGAGGAAGTTGCCACTCATGTTAAAGCCTCACAAAACCGCTTTCGGGTAGGAGCCCAGCACCTTGAGTGCCACGGCTTCCTGACTGATTTTCTCGAGCACACCCTTGACCAGAGGGTCGCGGTGATGGCCGACGAAGTCGATAAAGAACACATAAGTCCATTTACCGCTGCGCGAAGGACGAGTCTCGATTCGCGTCAGGTCAATCCCGTTATCGTGGAACGGCACCAGCAGCTCATGCAGCGCGCCGGGCTTGTTGCTCATGGAGACGATGATCGATGTCTTGTCGTCGCCGGTCGGCGGCACTTCCTGGCTGCCGATCATCAGGAAGCGCGTGGAGTTATCCGGGCGATCCTCGATTTTCTCGGCCAGGCGCGTCAACCCATACAGGCCGGCAGCCATGTCGCCGGCAATCGCCGCCGAGTTCCACTCACCCTTGACCCGCTTCGCCGCTTCGGCGTTGCTGGACACCGCCACGCGCTCCACATTCGGGTAGTGCGCGTCCAGCCACTTGCGGCACTGGGCCAGGGACTGGGCGTGGGAGTAGATGCGGCTGATGCTGTCGGTCTTGGTGTTTTCGCCCACCAGCAAGTGGTGGTGAATACGCAACTCGACTTCGCCGCAGATCACCATGTCGTGCTCAAGGAAGCTGTCGAGGGTGTGGTTGACGGCACCTTCGGTGGAGTTTTCCACCGGCACCACGCCAAAATTCACCGCCCCGGCGGCCACTTCACGGAACACTTCGTCGATCGCAGCCATCGGCTTGCTGATCACCGCGTGACCGAAGTGCTTCATGGCCGCGGCTTGAGTGAAGGTGCCTTCCGGGCCCAGGTAAGCCACTTTCAGCGGCTGCTCCAGTGCCAGGCACGAAGACATGATTTCACGGAACAACCGCGCCATCTCTTCGTTGCCCAACGGGCCCTTGTTGCGTTCCATCACGCGCTTGAGCACCTGGGCTTCACGCTCCGGACGGTAGAATACCGGCACTTCGCCTTCAGCCAGGGAAGCCATCTTCACCCGTGCAACTTCCTGGGCGCACCGCGCGCGCTCACTGATCAGTTCCAGGACTTTCTCGTCCAGGCTGTCAATGCGTACGCGCAGGGCCTTGAGTTCTTGCTCAGACATTAGCCGTGTTCCTTTTCGAACTCTGCCATGTAAGCCACCAGCGCCTTGACGGCGTGGATATCGACAGCGTTATAGATGGAGGCGCGCATGCCACCTACCGAACGGTGGCCCTTGAGGTTCAACAGGCCGCGCTCGTCGGCGCCGGCGAGGAAAGGCTTGTCCAGGCGATCATCCGCCAGGCGGAACGGCACGTTCATCCACGAACGGTCGGTCAGGTTGATCGGGTTGCTGTACAGGCCGCTGGCGTCGATGAAGTCGTACAGGGTACGTTTCTTCTCTTCGTTGAGCTTGCCCATGGCAGCCACGCCGCCCTGCTCTTTCAGCCATTCGAACACCAGGCCCGACAAGTACCAGGCGAAGGCCGGCGGGGTGTTGTACATCGAGCCGTTATCGGCCGCGACCTTGTAGTTGAGCATGGTCGGGCATAGCGAACGCGCACGACCCAACAGGTCTTCACGGACGATGTTGACCAGGATGCCGCTCGGGCCGATGTTCTTCTGTGCACCGGCGTAGATCATGCCGTACTTGGACACATCGATCGGGCGCGAGAGGATGTCCGAGGACATGTCGCAGACCAGCGGGACATCACCCACTTCCGGCACCCAATCGAACTCCAGGCCGCCGATGGTTTCGTTTGCCACGTAGTGAACATAGGCCGCGTCTTTCGACAGCTTCCACTCGTTCTGACCGGGGATCGCGAAGTAGTCGTAGGGCTTGGCCGTGCCTGCCACATTGACGTGACCGTAACGGGAGGCCTCTTCAATGGCCTTCTGCCCCCAGATACCGGTGTCGATATAGTCCGCAGTGCCATCTTCCGGCAGCAGGTTCAGCGGGATCTGGGCGAACTGCTGGCTCGCACCACCCTGCAGGAACAGCACTTTGTAATCGGACGGGATGTCCAGCAAGTCGCGCATATCCTGCTCGGCCTTGGTGGCAATGGACACGAACTCATCGCTGCGATGGCTCATTTCCATCACGGAGAGGCCTTTTCCATGCCAGTCGAGGAGTTCACCCTGCGCGCGCTGCAGGACTGCTTCAGGAAGCGCCGCGGGACCGGCACAGAAGTTATAGGCTCTCTTGCTCACATCCAATCTCTCTGATCTGGTGGGACTGCAATCAACATCCCGCAACGCGGAACCCTGTAGGAGCTGGCTTGCCAGCGATGCAAACGACTCGGTGCTTCACTTGAATCGAGTTGATGCCATCGCCGGCAAGCCGGCTCCTACAAGAGCGGCGCGGCGTCGTATTTCAAACGGGACAAACAACAAGGGGGCGAATCTTCATCCGCCCCCTGTGTGTCCGCTTATTCCTGCGGTTCTTCTTCGTCTGCGGCAGCGTCGAGTGTTGGCTCGTCGACGCCGTCATCGGCATCGCCGATCACTTGCCCCTCGAGTGCAATCCCCTCTTCACCTTCCAGCTCCTCGCCTTCGACTTCCGATGGCTCCTGGACACGCTCCAGGCCTACCAACGTTTCGTCGCTGGCCAGCTTGATCAAGGTCACGCCCTGGGTGTTACGCCCCAGGCTCGACACTTCATCAACCCGGGTACGTACCAGGGTGCCCTGGTCGGAAATCAGCATGATTTCCTCACCATCCAGCACCTGGACCGCGCCGACCAGGCGGCCGTTGCGATCGTTGCTGACCATGGCGATAACGCCCTGGCCGCCACGCTTGTACTCGGGGAACTCGCTGATGGCCGTACGCTTGCCGTAGCCGCGGGCCGATGCCGTGAGGATCTCGCTGCCTTCTTCCGGGATCAGCATCGAAATCAGCTTCTGCCCTTCCGGCAGACGCATGCCGCGCACACCGCGGGCGGTACGGCCCATGGCACGAACGTCGGATTCCTTGAAGCGCGTGACCTTGCCGCCGTCGGAGAACAGCATGACTTCACGCTCGCCGTCGGTGATGGCCGCGCTGATCAATACGTCGCCTTCGTCCAGTTCGAGGGCGATCAGGCCCACGCTGCGTTGACGGCTGAAGGATTCCAGCGGGGTCTTCTTCACGGTGCCTTTCGCAGTGGCCATGAAGATGAAGTGACCTTCGGTGTACTCGTCTACCGGCAGCATGGTGGTGATGTATTCATCACTGTCCAGCGGCAGCAGGTTGACCAGCGGACGACCACGGGCGGCGCGGGACGCTTCCGGGATTTCGTAGGTTTTCAGCCAGTACACCTTGCCCTTGCTGGAGAACAGCAGCAGCGTGGTGTGGCTGTTGGCAACCAGCAGGTGAGCGATGTAGTCCTCATCCTTGACGCCGGTAGCCGATTTGCCTTTACCGCCACGACGCTGGGCCTGGTACGCAGCCAGAGGCTGGGTCTTGGCATAGCCACCGTGGGAAATGGTCACGACGCGATCTTCTTCCGGGATCATGTCACCCAGGGTCAGGTCGAGACGGGCGTCGAGAATCTCGGTGCGGCGCACATCGCCGTATTCGGCGCGGATCACTTCCAGTTCTTCGCGGATCACTTCCATCAGGCGCACCGCGCTGTTGAGGATGCGGATCAGCTCGCCGATCTGGTTGAGGATCTCCTGGTACTCGGCCAGCAGTTTCTCGTGTTCCAGGCCGGTCAGACGGTGCAGACGCAGTTCCAGAATGGCCTGGGCCTGTTCCGGGGACAGGAAATACTTGCCGTCGCGCAGGCCGTATTGTGGGTCCAGGGTCTCCGGACGGCACGAATCGGCACCGGCACGTTCCACCATCGCCACTACGGCGCTGGATTCCCACGGCATCTTGATCAGCGCTTCCTTGGCTTCCGACGGCGTCGGCGAAGCCTTGATCAGGGCGATGACCGGGTCGATGTTCGACAGCGCAACAGCCTGGCCTTCCAGGATGTGGCCGCGTTCACGGGCCTTGCGCAGTTCGAATACGGTACGGCGGGTTACCACTTCGCGGCGGTGACGCACGAAGGCTTCCAGCAGATCCTTGAGGTTCAGGATACGCGGGCGGCCGTCGATCAGCGCTACCACGTTGATACCGAATACGCTTTGCAGCTGGGTCTGGGCGTAGAGGTTGTTGAGGATCACCTCAGGCACTTCGCCACGACGCAGCTCGATCACCACGCGCATACCGTCCTTGTCAGACTCGTCGCGCAGCTCGGTGATGCCTTCCAGCTTCTTCTCTTTAACCAGCTCGGCGATCTTCTCGATCAGACGCGCCTTGTTCAACTGGTAAGGGAGTTCGGTGATGACGATCTGCTGACGGCCACCGACCTTGTCGATGTCTTCGATGATCGAGCGGGCACGCATGTAAATGCGGCCGCGACCGGTACGGTAGGCTTCGATGATGCCGGCGCGACCGTTGATGATCGCGGCGGTCGGGAAGTCCGGACCCGGGATGTACTGCATCAGTTCATCGACGGTCAGCTCGGGGTTGTCGATGAGGGCCAGGCAACCGTCGATGACTTCACCGAGGTTGTGTGGCGGGATGTTGGTGGCCATGCCCACGGCGATACCGCTGGAGCCGTTGACCAACAGGTTGGGAATACGGGTCGGCATGACCGCCGGGATCATTTCGGTGCCGTCGTAGTTCGGCACCCAGTCCACGGTTTCCTTGTGCAGGTCAGCCAGCAGCTCGTGCGCCAGCTTGGTCATGCGCACTTCGGTGTATCGCATGGCCGCAGCGTTGTCGCCGTCGACCGAACCGAAGTTGCCCTGGCCGTCTACCAGCAGGTAGCGCAGGGAAAACGGCTGGGCCATCCGAACGATGGTGTCGTACACCGCAGTGTCGCCGTGAGGGTGATACTTACCGATCACGTCACCGACAACACGGGCAGATTTCTTGTACGGCTTGTTCCAGTCGTTACCCAGCTCGCTCATCGCGAACAGCACACGCCTGTGCACGGGCTTCAAGCCATCGCGCGCATCAGGCAGTGCCCGACCGACAATTACGCTCATCGCGTAGTCGAGGTAGGACTGTTTCAGCTCGTCTTCGATATTGACCGGGAGGATTTCTTTGGCCAGTTCGCCCATGAGAAGCCTGATTCCTTTTTCGGGTGAAACCTCGTCACATCCTATGGGACGAACGAAGCTCGCCGCTGCCGGCATGATGCCTGGCAACGACTTACGACAAATCAACGAGTTATGACACGGATCTGCGCATTAAAGGTTACCCCTTGGGGTGACCCTGGAAACCGCCGGATGTTATCACAATCGCCGCCACGCACCTATCCCCCTGATGCGCATGGAGCATAGTAAGTTGACGGATGACAGGCTTGACGGCGACGAGAGGGCCTTAGAGCTGGATCCAAGGGGATTTTTGCGGGCAAATTGCCTCAATGCAGGCGTTTACGACACATCAGTTGCGCCAACTTCGCCGTGTCGGGGCGTTCGACGATGCCCTTTTCAGTGACGATCACATCAATCAGGTCCGCCGGCGTCACGTCAAACACCGGGTTGAAGGCGTCTACATCAGCGGCTACGCGGGTGCCGCCGACTTCCAGCAGTTCACGGGCGTCGCGCTCTTCAAGCGGCACGTCATCACCGCTGGCCGCCATCAGGTCGATGGTGGAGCTGGGCGCCACCACCATGAAACGCACGCCGTGATGCATGGCGCACACCGCCAGCTGATAGGTGCCGATCTTGCTGACCACATCGCCATTGGCCGCAATGCAGTCGGCACCGACGATCACCCAGGTCACGCCTTTGGTCTTGAGGATATGCGCAGCCGCCGAATCGGCATTCACGGTGACCGGAATGCCTTCATTGGCCAATTCCCAGGCCGTCAGCCGCGAACCTTGCAGCCAGGGCCGGGTTTCGTTGGCGTAGACGCGCTCCACCATGCCTTCCAGGAACGCTCCGCGAATCACCCCGAGCGCGGTACCGACGCCGCCGGTAGCCAGCGCACCCGCATTGCCATGGGTCAGGATCGCCTGGACATTGCCCTGATGCTTGCGGATCAGCTCTACACCCAGCTGCGCCATGGTCAGGTTGGCTTCGCGATCACTTTGGTGAATGGCCACCGCCTCGGCTTCCAGTACCGCCAGCGGGTCGGCGTGTTTCTTGAGGCGGTCGAGGCAATCGCGCATGCGCTTCATGGCCCAGAAAAGATTCGACGCGGTCGGGCGGGTATCCGCCAGCAGCGCGTAGTCCTCTTCCCAGGCGGCCTGCCAGTCATCGCCCTCGGCGATGTGGGCACGAGCGGCCAGCACCAGGCCATACGCCGCACTGATGCCAATGGCCGGCGCACCGCGCACCACCATCGTGCGAATGGCCTCGGCCACCTCGGCAGCACTGGTGCAGGCGACCCAGGTTTCTGCAGACGGCAAAATACGCTGATCGAGCAGGTACAGTGCGCCATCACGCCAGTCGATGGCCTTCACTTTCTCCGCAGCCAACAGTCGATCGCGCATCCCTCACCCCGCACTCATGAACAAAAGCCGCCGATTATAGCGATCCGCCAGCCAGGACGCTCGGGTATACTTCGCCGTTCTTTATAGATGCCTGGGAAACTGCCCTCGATGACACCGACTGCCGCCCCGCTCGACTTATTGCTGCTGCCCACCTGGCTGGTACCTGTCGAGCCTGCCGGCGTAGTGCTCAAGGAGCACGCCCTGGGCATTCGTGACGGGTGCATTGCGTTTATCGGCCCACGCGCCGCGGCCTTGAAGCTCGCAGCGAGCGAAGTGCGTGAACTGCCGGGCATGCTCCTCAGCCCTGGCCTGATCAACGCCCACGGCCACGCGGCCATGACGCTGTTTCGCGGCCTGGCCGACGACCTGCCGCTGATGACCTGGCTGGAAAACCACATCTGGCCCGCCGAGGCCAAGTGGGTCGACGAAGCCTTCGTCCGCGACGGCACTGACCTGGCCATCGCCGAGCAGATCAAGGGCGGCATCACGTGTTTCTCGGACATGTACTTCTTCCCGAAAGTCGCCAGCGAACGGGTGCACAACAGCGGCATGCGTGCGCAAATCGCCATCCCGATCCTGGATTTCCCGATTCCCGGCGCTGCTGACGCCGACGAGGCGATTCGCCAGGGCGTTGAGCTGTTCGGCGACCTCAAGCATCACCCACGGATCAAAATCACCTTCGGCCCGCACGCGCCGTACACCGTCTGCGATGAAAACCTGGAAAAAATCCGGGTGATCGCCGAGGAAGTGGACGCCTCGATCCACATGCACGTGCATGAAACCGCCTTCGAAGTGCAGCAGTCCGTTGAACAGCGTGGTGAACGCCCGTTGGCACGGCTTGGCCGCCTGGGTTTGCTGGGGCCGCGCTTCCAGGCCGTTCACATGACCCAAATCAGCGATGACGACCTGACTTTGCTGGTAGAAAGCAACACCAGCGTGATTCATTGCCCGGAGTCCAACCTGAAACTGGCCAGCGGCTTCTGCCCGGTGGAACGCCTGTGGCAAGCCGGCGTCAATGTGGCAGTAGGCACCGACGGCGCGGCCAGTAACAATGACCTCGACCTGCTGGGCGAGACCCGCACCGCCGCGCTGCTGGCCAAGGCCGTCGCCGGCTCGGCCACCGCCCTGGATGCCCACCGCGCCCTGCGCATGGCCACCCTCAACGGCGCCCGAGCCATGGGCCTGGAAAGTCAAATCGGCTCGCTGGAAGTCGGCAAGGCCGCTGACATCGTGGCCTTCGACCTGTCGGGCCTGGCGCAACAACCGATCTACGATCCGGTCTCACAGCTTATATATGCCACCGGACGCGATTGTGTGAAACACCTTTGGGTCGGCGGCAAGCAATTGCTCGACGACCGGCAACTGACCCGCCTGGATGAACAACAGTTGTGCGCCACGGCCATCGCCTGGGGCCAGCGCATCAGCGGACACAGCGAATAACACCCGCCCTGGCAACGCATGCCAGGGCCGGCAAAACGTTTTATCAGATTTAGAGGATTCCCCATGAGCAACGTCGACCACGCTGAAATCGCCAAATTCGAAGCCCTCGCCCATCGCTGGTGGGACCGCGAAAGCGAGTTCAAACCCCTGCACGACATCAACCCGCTGCGGGTCAACTGGATTGACGAGCGCGTCAACCTGGCCGGCAAGAAGGTACTGGATGTGGGTTGCGGCGGCGGGATCCTCAGTGAATCCATGGCTCAGCGCGGCGCCACCGTGATGGGTATCGACATGGGCGAAGCGCCATTGGCCGTGGCCCAGTTGCACCAACTGGAGTCCGGCGTGAACGTCGAATACCGGCAGATCACCGCCGAAGAGCTGGCCGAAGAGATGCCCGGGCAGTTCGACGTGGTCACTTGCCTGGAAATGCTCGAGCACGTGCCGGACCCGTCCTCGGTGATCCGCGCCTGCTTCCGCATGGTCAAGCCCGGTGGCCAGGTGTTCTTCTCCACCATCAACCGCAATCCGAAGGCGTACCTGTTCGCGATCATCGGTGCCGAATACATCATGAAGCTGCTGCCCCGCGGCACCCATGACTTCAAGAAATTCATCCGCCCTTCCGAGCTGGGCGCCTGGAGCCGTCAGGCCGGGCTGACCGTCAAGGACATCATCGGCTTGACCTACAACCCGCTGACCAAGCACTACAAGCTGGCCAGCGACGTTGACGTCAACTACATGATCCAGACCCTGCGCGAGGAGTAAGCCTGTGAAGTTGCGAGCGGTTCTTTTCGACATGGACGGTACCCTGCTGGACACCGCGCCAGACTTTATCGCCATCTGCCAGGCCATGCGCGCTGACCGCGGCCTGGCACCGATCAACGACCAGCACATCCGCGATGAAATCTCCGGCGGCGCCCGGGCGATGGTCGCCGTGACCTTTTCCATGGACCCCGAGTCCCCGGGCTTTGAAGAGCTGCGCCAGGAATTCCTCGAGCGTTACCTCAAGGGCTGCGCGATCCACAGCAAGCTGTTCGAGGGCATGGAAGAGCTGCTGGTGGATATCGAGAAATCCAGGCTGATCTGGGGCGTGGTCACCAACAAGCCACTGCGCTTTGCCGAACCGATCATGCAGCAGCTGGGCCTGGCCGAGCGCTCCGCGCTGCTGATCTGCCCGGACCACGTGAAGAACAGCAAGCCAGACCCGGAACCGTTGATCCTGGCGTGCAAGATGCTCGACCTGGACCCGGCCAGCGTGCTGTTCGTGGGGGATGACCTGCGGGACATCGAGTCGGGCCGCGACGCCGGCACTCGTACCGCGGCGGTCACCTACGGCTATATCCACCCGGACGACAACCCGCGCAACTGGGGTGCCGATGTGGTGGTGGATCACCCGCTGGAATTGCGCAAAGTGCTGGACAGCGCGCTGTGCAGCTGCTGATCGGGACTGCCTGAGGTTGCTGCAACTTTGTGGCGAGGGAGCTTGCTCCCGTTCGACTGCGCAGCAGTCGCGAAAAGCTGGGGCTGCTTCGCAACCCAACGGGAGCAAGCTCCCTCGCCACAGAAGCCTTGGCCAGCCTTAGCCGCAATCAATCACATGGATTTTCTGTGAACTTTGTCGAGGTTGTTTATGTTTGATTACTCCGCACGTCCAGAACTGCTCAAGGGCCGGGTCATCCTGGTCACCGGCGCCGGTCGCGGGATTGGCGCAGCGGCGGCCAAAACCTATGCTGCCCACGGCGCCACCGTGCTGCTGCTGGGCAAGACCGAAGCCAACCTGGCCCAGGTCTACGACGAAATCGAAGCCGCCGGCCAACCGCAGCCGGTGGTGATCCCGTTCAACCTGGAGACCGCCCTGCCCCATCAATACGATGAGCTGGCAGCGATGATCGAAAAGGAGTTCGGCCACCTCGACGGCCTGCTGCACAACGCCTCGATCATCGGCCCGCGCACACCGATCGAGCAGTTGTCCGGCGAGAACTTCATGCGGGTGATGCATGTGAACGTCAACGCGATGTTCATGCTGACCAGCACGCTGTTGCCGCTGCTCAAGCTGTCCCAGGATGCGTCGGTGGTGTTCACCTCAAGCAGCGTGGGCCGCAAGGGCCGTGCCTATTGGGGCGCGTACGGGGTGTCGAAGTTTGCCACCGAAGGCCTGATGCAAACCCTGGCGGACGAGCTGGATAATGTCGCACCGGTGCGCGCCAACAGCATCAACCCAGGCGCCACCCGCACCAGCATGCGGGCCCAGGCGTATCCAGGGGAGAACCCGACCGATAACCCGACACCGGAGGAAATCATGCCGGTGTACCTGTACCTGATGGGGCCGGACAGTACCGGCATCAATGGGCAGGCGTTTGACGCGCAATAACTATCTGGAACACAGTACAACCTAATGTGGGAGCGGGCTTGCTCGCGAAGGCGGAGTGTCAGTCAACAGAGATATCGACTGATCCACCGCCTTCGCGAGCAAGCCCGCTCCCACATTTGTATTGCGGTGATCTCTAGAACTTAGTTCTTCACCACTTCCTCAAGCGTGAAGCGCCCCAACGGGTTTTGCAGGAAGTTGCTCACGTTCTTGCGTGAGATGTTGATGTACGGGCTGTAGTACAAGTCGATCCAGTTCACATCCTGTTTCGCCATTTTCTGCAGGTCGACGTACATCTGCTCACGCTTGACCGGATCCGCCTCGATCCGCGCGGCCGCCACCAGGTCCTTCACTTTGTCGTTCTTGTAGCGGGTCATGTAGTTCTGGTTGGTGTCGTGGCCCAGCACGAAGGTGGTCTTCTGGTCCGGGTCGAGGATGTCATTGGTCCAGTACATCACCGAAATATCGTAATCACCGTCCACCAGCATCTGCCAGCTTTGGGTCGGGTCGACCTTTTGCAGGTTGGCCGTCACACCGACCTTGGCCAGTTGATCCTTGATCATCACCGCAATCTGCTCGTCGGCTTCGTTGCCGGCGTTGACCACGTAGTTGAGCTTCAAGTCCTGGGCGCCGGCAGCCGCCAGCAGCTTCTTGGCTTCGGTCGGGTCATACGGGCGTTGCAGGTTGTTGGCGTAGTGGTACAGCGAGCCTTTTGGGATGTAGGAATAGGCCACGGTGCCCTGGCCGAAGGTGGCGGTTTTCACCAGCGATTGTTTATCGATGGCCATGTCCAGCGCCTGGCGCACTTCCGGCTTGGCCAGCAGGCCGTGGGCGTGGTTGATCAACAAGTGATCTTCACGGGTAGACGGGTCGGAGTGCACCACCACGTTCTTGTCTTTTTTCAGCTCTTCAACCCGGGAAAACGGGACGAAGATCGCCGTGTCCAGCTCGTTGTTCTGCACCATGCGCATGCGGGTGTTGTCGTCGGTGACGGAGACCCACTCCACGCCATCCAGGCTCACGTTGCTGGCCTGCCAGAAGTTCGGGTTCTTCTTCAGGATCACCCGATCGCCCTTGCGCCACTCGTCCACGGTAAATGCGCCGGAGGTCACCGGGTTTTCCGAGTAGGCGTCTTCGCCCATCTTGGTCATGGCTTTTTCCGACAGGATCGACACCGTCGGCGAAGCCAGTTGCGAGAGGAAGGCCACCGCCGGGGTTTTCAAGGTCACTACCAGGGTTTGCGGGTCGCTGGCCTTGGCGGTGTTGATCAGGCTGAACGGGTCGCTCCACAGCGAGGCCTTGTTGTCGCGGATGCGCAACAGGCTGAAGGCAGCGTCGTCGGCGGTGATCGGCGAGCCATCCGAGAACTTCGCGGCACGCAGCTTGAAGGTGTACGTCAGGCCGTCCTTGGAAATGTCCCAGCTTTCTGCCAGCCCTGGTTCCATCCTGGTGCCCAGGTTGTCCACGCGTACCAGGGTGTCGTAGACGTTGGCGAACACCCAGGTATCGCGGTTCTGCGCGCTTTTGATCGGGTCAAACGTGGTGCTGTCTTCGCGGCAGCCGATGGTCAGCACACCTGCGGCGTGGGCAATACCGGCGGTCAGCGACCAGGCGGTGAGTGTGGCGGCGGCGAGCAACTTCAAGTGACGGGATTGCATGTCATAACTCCTTGTCTATAACGGCGGTTGTTCATGATCGGCAGGAAGGGTTCAAAGCAAAGGTTCTTCAAGCACGCAACTGTACCGATGCGTTTGCACAACGTGAGTCGGCGGCAATACCTCGGCACACACGGCGCGTGCATGTCGGCAACGCGGGTGAAAAGCGCAACCACTGGGCAGTTTCAACGGGCTCGGCGGCTCGCCCGGCAACGGTTCGCTGGGCAACGGGCGGTAAGGATCAATCTCCGGGATCGCCTGGATCAACGCTGCTGTGTAGGGATGGCGCGGCGTGGTGAACACCGCCTCCACCGGGCCTTCCTCAACGATTTTCCCCAGGTACATCACCGCCACCCGGTCGCACAGGCGGCGGACGATGGCCAGGTCGTGGGCGATAAACAGGATCGCCAGGTTCATGCGCTGTTGCAGTTCCAGCAGCAGGTTGATGATCTGGCCCTGGATCGACACATCCAGGGCAGCCACGCATTCGTCGGCGATGATCAGCCGCGGCTCCACCGCCAGCGCCCGGGCAATGCCGACGCGCTGGCACTGGCCGCCGCTCAGGGAGCCGGGCTTGCGGCTGGCAAGCTCGGGGCGCAGGCCTACCAGATCGAGTAATTCGTCGACCCGGCGTGGGATGTTTTCCGACGCCACCTTGCGCTGCACCCGCAGGACTTCGGCAATGGTTTCGCCGATGGTCAGCCGCGGGTTCAGGGCCGCGTAGGGATCCTGGAAGATCATCGCCGTCTCGTGCCGCAAACGGGCGATATCGACCGGCCCGGCGTGGGCCATGTCGATGCCGTCAAACACCACCTGCCCGGCGCTGATGGGGTTGAGGTGCAGGATCGCCCTCCCCAATGTGCTTTTGCCGCTGCCGGACTCGCCCACCAAACCCAGTGTTTCACCGGCGGCCAGGGTCAACGACACCCCGTTGACCGCCCTCACCCACTGTTTATTCAGGCCGAACAGGCCGCTGCCGGCGGCGGCAAAACGCACCTCAAGGTCATTCACCTGCAACAACGTCATGGGCGAACTCCCAGGGGATAGTGACAGGCCACCCGCGCGCCTTCCGGCAGCAGCTCGGTGCACAAGCTGCCGACTTGCGGGCAGCGCGGGTTGAACCGGCAGCCCTTGGGCAATGCGTCGAGCAATGGCGGTTGGCCGGCGATGGTGCGCAACAGGGCGTGGCCGCTGCTGGTGGCGGGCTGGCACTCGATCAGGCCGGCGGTGTAAGGGTGTTGCGGGTGTGCCAGCAGCTCGTATTTGCTGCCGTGTTCGCACAGGCGCCCGGCGTACATCACGGCGATGGAGTCGCAGGTTTGCGCCACCACGCCCAGGTCGTGAGTGATCATGATGATCGACAGGCCACGCTGGTCCCGCAGGTCCAGCAACAGCCGCAAAATCTGGGCTTGCACGGTCACGTCGAGGGCGGTGGTCGGTTCGTCGGCAATCAGCACCTTGGGATTGCAGCCAAGGGCCACCGCGATCATTGCCCGCTGGCGCATGCCGCCGGAAAACTCGTGGGGGTAATTGTCGATCCGCGCCTGGGGATCGGGAATGCCGACCTGGCGCAGCACTTCGATAGCCTGCAAGCGCGCCTCCTTTTTCGACGCGCCCTGGTGCAGTCGGATGCCTTCGGCGATCTGCTCGCCGATGCGCATCAACGGGTCGAGGTGGCTGCTGGGGTTCTGGAAAATCATCCCAAGTTGCCCACCGCGTACCGCGCGCATGCCGGCGTCATCCAGCTGCAGAAGGTCCTGGCCCGCCAGGCGCACCGAACCGCCCTGCACCCGCAGGCTCGGGGACGGCAGCAAGCGCATCAGCCCGCGACAGGCCATGGTCTTGCCCGAACCGCTTTCGCCCACCAGGCCGAGGATTTCACCTTCGGCCAGGTCGAACGACACCCGGTCCACCAACGTTACGTCGCGCCCGGTGTTATTGGCGATGACGCTCAGGTCCTGCACCTGCAACAGGCTCATGAGCGATCCCCCAGCACTTGCGCCACACCATCGGCCAGCAGGCTGAAGCCCATGGCCAGGGTCACGATGGCCAGGCCCGGGAAGGTGCAAATCCACCAGGCGGTGGTGATGAACGCCTGGCCTTCGGCAACCATGGTGCCCCACTCGGCGGTCGGCGGTTGTACGCCCAGGCCGAGGTAGCTGACCGCTGCGCCGTTGAGCAGCACCAGCACTGCGTCAGACATCGAGAACACAATCGAACCGAACATCGCGTTGGGCAACAAATGCCGGAACAGAATGCGCCCATGGCCAAAGCCCAGGCTTTTGGCGGCCAGAGCGAAGTCGCTTTCCTTGAGCACCAGGATCTGCGAGCGGATCAGCCGCGCGTAGGACACCCAGCCCACCAGCGCCATGGCGATGTAAAAGCTTTTCAAACCCGGACCGAGAATGGCCATGATCGCCAGCATCAGCACCAGGAAAGGGAACGCGAGGATCACGTCGATCACCCGCATGCAGAAGCTGTCGAAACGCCCGCCGATGTAGCCGGACACCGCACCGACGAAGGTGCCGATCAGGAACGGAAAGATTACCCCGACCACCGCCAGTTGCAGGTCGATGCGTGCGCCCCAGATCACCCTCGAAAGGATGTCTCGCCCGTAGTTGTCCGTGCCAAATGGATGGACCTGGCTGGGACCCAGCAAACTGATGTCGGTGTTTTGCGCAATCGGGTCAAAGGGTGCGATCCAGGGGGCGAACACGGCCAGCGCCAGCCATGTCAGCAGAATCAACAGGCCCCAGGCCGCCGTCAGCCGGCCATTGCGAAAACCGAAGCGCAGGCGCAGGCGCCACGGGGCGATCAATGGGCGGCTGCTCATTGCATCTTCACTCGCGGGTCCAGCGTGACCGTCACCACATCGGCAACAAAGTTGACCAGCACGGTGGCACAGGCCAGCACCATCGCCACGCCCTGCACCACCATGTAGTCGCGGGTGAAGATGCCGCGCACCAGCAATTGGCCGATGCCGGGAATCGCAAACAGGCTTTCGATCACCACCGTGCCGCTGATCAGCCAGCCAATGTTCACCGCCAGCAGGTTCACCGCCGGCACCAGGGAATTGGGCAGCACATGACGACGAAACACCGCCGCCTCCGACAACCCGCGCGCCCGGGCGGCGGTAACGTGGTCAGCCTGCAACTCCATCAACATGCTCGCCCGCAGGTTGCGCACCAGCACCGCCGACAGCGCCAGGGCGATGGTCAGGCACGGCAGAACCATGTGGTGCGCCTTGTCCAGCCAGGTGCGCCCATACCCGGAGACCGGGAACAGGCCCCATTGCACGCTGAGCAACAGGATCAGCATCAACCCCAGCCAGAACGCCGGCATGCCCAGGCCCACCGTAGTGAACAGCCGGATCAGGTTATCCGCCCAGCCACCTTTATTACGCGCGGCCACGGTGGCCAGCGGCACGGCGATCAACAGCGCCAGCAGCACACTGCCGAGCACCAGGAACAGGGTCGGCTCGATGCGGGTGACGATCAGTTTCAGCGCGTCGACCTTGTACAGCAGTGACTGGCCGAGGTCGCCCTTGAGCAGGTTTTTCAGGAAGTAGAAATATTGCAGCCACAGCGGCTGGTCGAGGCCGTACTGGGCGCGGATATTCAGCAAGGCGTCCGGGGTGCTGCGCGAACCCAGCAGGGCCCGCGCCGGGTCGCCGGGAATCGAGCGCACCAGCACAAAGGTGATCAGGCTGATGCCAAACAGCACCGGCAGCAATTGCAGCGGCCGGGACAGCACAAAACGGTAACGCGCCAGGTTCATCCGTCAGCCTCGATGACGAGCGAGGAAGTCCAGCAGCACCGGGAAGTATGCCTGGGGCTCTTCGTAAAACGGCATATGGCTGCTGTTGGGGAACACGTGCAGCTCGGCGTGCCGGGCCGCGCTTTTCATGCGCATGGCGCAGGCCGGGGTCAGTTCGTCGTGCTGGCCGGTGGTGATCAGTATCGGCATCTTGAAATCGGCCATCTCGGGGATGCGGTTCCAGTCCTTGAGGTTGCCGATGTAGAGAAATTCGTTGGGACCCTGCATGGTTTCGTAGGGGCCCATGTTCCAGTCGCCGAGGGAACGCTGGACCGGCGCCGGCCATTCGTCCAGGCGGCAGACGTGGCGGTAGTTGAGCAAGGTGATGGCGGCCTGGTACTGCGGGTGATCGAGGGTGCCCATGGCTTCATGGCGTTGCATCATCGCCACGGTTTCGCTACCGAGTGCGCCGCGCAGGCGTTCCAGCTCGAGGGACAGGTGCGGAATGTCGCCGACGGTGTTTTCCAGAATCAGGCTTTTCAGCGCATCGGGGTAGTGAATGGCGTACTCGATGCCCAACCATCCGCCCCAGGAATGCCCCAGCAAGTGCACGCGGCCAAGGCCAAGGGCCTGGCGCACGGTTTCGACTTCTTCGACATAACGGCTGATTTCCCACAGCGAAACATCGGTCGGTCTGGCTGAAGCGCCCGTGCCAAGCTGGTCGAATGCAACCACTCGCAGGCCGTTGTCCTTGAGCCAGCCATGGGCGTCGCGCAAGTAGTCGCAAGGCAGCCCGGGGCCGCCATTGAGGCACAGCAACACCTCATCGCCTTCGCCAAAGCTATAGGCCACGAGGTTGTGGCCATCGACCTGCACGTTGTACCGCTGGTCGGGGGCAATTTCACGCCACATGCATACATTCCTTGTTGTGTGTCGGCCCTGTGGAGAGTGGCCGTTTAGAGGCCAACACTACCGAGGATGCCGCGTGTCCATAACCTGGTAATTCTTATAGGTTTGGTCTGGCAGTCCTTCGCCGGGGCGTGGCATTCTACTTGCAGCAAGACGAGATTCAAATGAAATCGGGAGCAGAACGGATGCTGGCCAGGCTAACTGCGTTTAATGACCGTCTCATCCCCGGCAGGAGCCTGGATGAACAGATGGATAACACCCTCGTATTGGCCCAGGACCTGGGTTTTGATGCGTTGGTCTACGACTACACCCCCGTGCCCATTGACCATAATGGTGCACTGATCACCCCTTCTGTGCTGCAACTGCGCAATACCCCGCCCGACTGGTACAACCTGTGGTGCAGTTCCGGCTTTTATCAGATCGATCCGGTGCAACACCTCGCACTGTCGACGGTTTCACCGTTTGTGTGGTCCTACGAGGCCAAGGCCGATACCGCGCTGCAAAAAATCATCGACCCCTGCCACGCCCCGGTTTCCAGCTACCTGCACGACCGCCAGATGACCTGCGGCGTCAGCGTGCCGATCCATTTGCCCCGTGGCGGCTTCGCCTCGCTGACCGGCCTGCGCACCGGCAAGGCCAGCGCCGTGTTGCAGGACGCCCGCCAGACGCTGTCGGAATTCAGCCTGATTACCCACGCCTTGCAGGAAGCGGCCTACCCGCTTTTCAGCAAGGAACTGCGCTCCTACCCGCATATCCGCCTGACCAAGCGTGAGCGCGAATGCCTGAAATGGGCCGCCGACGGCCTGACCGCCGCCGAAATCGCCACGCAATTGAGCCGCTCCCTGGCAGTGGTTACCCTGCACCTGGCGTCGGCCATGCACAAACTGGGGGCCAAGAACCGGGTGCAAGCGGTGGTAAGGGCCACTCATTACCGGCTGCTGGAAGACTGATCCGAAGGAAAAACCTAGCTGTTTTGCTAGTTACTTAAACTTTCTGTGCCGACTATCGTGTACCTGATCACTTTTTCTCAGGGCAGGGCACGAAATGGAATTCATCGAAACAATCCGCGAAGGCTATGCGGCCTTTCGCGACTACCAGACCTGGTATCGGGTAACCGGCAACCTGGACAGCGGCCTCACGCCGCTGGTCATCCTCCATGGTGGCCCGGGTTGTACCCATGATTATGTCGATGCCTACAAGGACGTAGCCGCCAGTGGCCACGCGGTCATTCACTACGACCAACTGGGCAACGGCCGCTCCACCCACCTGCCTGACAAAGACCCTTCATTCTGGACCGTCGGCTTGTTCCTCGAAGAACTGGACAACCTGCTGGACCAC
Source organism: Pseudomonas sp. D8002 (assembly GCF_013385695.1). Taxonomy (NCBI): domain Bacteria; kingdom Pseudomonadati; phylum Pseudomonadota; class Gammaproteobacteria; order Pseudomonadales; family Pseudomonadaceae; genus Pseudomonas; species Pseudomonas sp. D8002. The sequence goes on along the minus strand of NZ_JACAPM010000034.1, from coordinate 102,497 downwards.
CTGCAGATCAGCAACAACTACGCGATCCTGGGTCAATCCTGGGGCGGCATGCTCGGCAGCGAACACGCCATCCTGCAACCCAAGGGCCTGCGTGCATTTATTCCGGCCAACTCGCCGACCTGCATGCGTACCTGGGTTGCCGAAGCCAACCGCCTGCGCAAGCTACTGCCTGAAGGCGTGCACGAGACCTTGCTCAAGCATGAACAGGCCGGCACCTACCAGGACCCTGAGTACCTGGCCGCCTCGCGGATTTTCTATGACCAGCACGTGTGCCGGGTCAATCCGTGGCCGGAAGAAGTCGCCCGCACATTCGCCCAGGTGGATTCGGACCCGACGGTCTATCACGCCATGAGCGGGCCGACGGAATTCCATGTGATTGGCAGCTTGAAAGACTGGAACGTGATCGGCCGGCTGTCGAGGGTCAATGTGCCGACCCTGGTGATTTCCGGTCGCCATGACGAGGCCACGCCGCTGGTGGTCAAGCCGTTCCTGGATGAGATCGCCGATGTGCGCTGGGCGCTGTTTGAAGACTCCAGCCACATGCCGCATGTTGAAGAGCGGCAGGCGTGCATGGGGACGGTGGTGCAGTTTTTGGATGAGGCTTGTTCGGTGCCCCACAGAACGCTCAAGACTGGCTGAGATCAAAATGTGGGAGCGGGCTTGCTCGCGAAGGCGGTGGATCAGTCAGCATATTTAGCGACTGACACACCGCCTTCGCGAGCAAGCCCGCTCCCACATTGGACTCTTTGTGGCTGTTACACCTCGCTGGTCTGTGCCCTGCCGTGCACAGCCGCTTTCTTCGGCACTTCCTCCAGCAACGGAATTTCCTTGCCCTCGGCATCAAACAGCTTGCCGCCGCTGAAGTAATCCCCGTCCCGCAACGCCGCCACATCCTGGAAGCACAGGCTGCGTTCCGTCCCGGCGACAAACACCGACTGCTGGTCCGAGTTGCCCGTGGTGAAGTGGTTGAACGCCAAGTTCAACAGGATCGCCATGATCGCCGACGAACTGATCCCCGAATGGAAAATGGTCGCGAACCAGCTCGGGAAGTGATCGTAGAAACTCGGGGCCGCAATCGGGATCATGCCAAAACCGATGGAAGTGGCGACGATGATCAGGTTCATGTTGTTGCGGTAATCAACCTTGGACAAGGTCCGAATACCACTGGCAGCCACGGTGCCGAACAGCACGATCCCGGCCCCGCCCAGCACCGAAGTCGGCACTGCCGCAATCACCCGCCCCATGAACGGCAGCAGGCCGAGGATCACCAGGAATATCCCACCGGTGGCGACCACATAACGGCTCTTGACCCCGGTAACCGCCACCAGTCCGACGTTTTGTGCAAACGCGCTCTGGGTGAACGAGCCGAAGATCGGCGCAAACATGCTCGACAGCATATCCGCACGCAGGCCATTGCCGAGGCGCTTGGAGTCGACCTTGGTGTCGATGATTTCACCCACTGCAAGAATGTCCGCCGAGGTTTCCACCAGCGTCACCATCACCACGATGCACATGGAAATGATCGCCGCGAGATGGAAGGTTGGCATGCCGAAATGGAAGGGTGTGGGAAAGCCGAACATCGGGCCCTGGGTCACGCTGGAGAAGTCAGCCATGCCGAGGAACACCGCGATAACCGTGCCGATCACCATCGCCAGCAGGATCGACAGTCGCGAGATGGTCGCGCTACCGATCTTGCTCAGCAGCAATACCAGTACCAGGGTCAGCGCCGCCAGGCCGATGTTCGGCATGCTGCCGAAATCTGCGGCGCGGCTGTTGCCGCCCATGGCCCAGCGGGCGGCGACGGGCATCAACGTCAGGCCGATGGTAGTGATCACAATCCCGGTGACCAGCGGCGGGAAGAATTTGGTGATTCGCGAGAACACCGGGGTGATCAGCAGGCCTATCAGGGAGGCGGCCATCACCGCCCCGAGAATCGCCGGGATGCCACCCGCACCGTCGCTGCCAACAATCGCCACCATGGTCGCCACCCCGGCAAAGGACACCCCTTGCACCAGCGGCAACTGGCAGCCGAAAAACGGCAGGCCCAGGGTTTGCAACAGCGTAGCCAGGCCTCCGGCAAACAGCGAGGCAGCGATCAGCAGGCCAATATCGGCCGGCGACAACCCGGCCGCCTGGCCGACGATCAACGGTACAGCCACGATGCCGCCGTACATGGTGAGCACATGCTGCAGGCCGTAAGCCATGTTGGCCGCAACGCCGAGATTCTCATCTTCTGGCCGCTGCGGTGACGCCTTCGGGATAGTCATGGTGAGGGGTTCTCTGTTTTTGTTGTGCACTCACTGTATGCAATAGAAAGATTGGATGTCCATAGAGTTGTATACAATCATTTTCACAAGAATACCCTGAACGCCGTTACAAAAATCCATTCAGCCGCCCGGCCCCGTGGCTCGAAGCGCTGCGCACAAGGACTTGAAAAAAATGCTCAACCGCAAGCTGCGCATCCACGCCCCGGCGATTTACTACTTCGACATGGTTCGCCGCTGCCACTCGATCCGCGAAGCCGCGCGCCGCCTGAACGTGGCGTCTTCGGCGGTGAACCGGCAGATCCTCAAGCTGGAAGACGAGGTGGGCGCGGCGCTGTTCGAGCGCCTGCCCGGCGGCCTGCGCCTGACGGCGGCCGGGGAAATCCTGACCCGCCACGTGAGTTTCCTGTTGCAGGACGTGGAGCGCGTGCGCGGTGAACTGGATGGTTTGAACGGTGTACAGACCGGCCACGTGGAAATCGCCACGGTGGAAGGCGCCACTGTGGAGCTGCTGCCCGCCGCCCTCAAGCGCATGCGTGAGCGTTATCCGAAAGTGACCATTGGCGTCACGGTACAAGGTTCGCAATCGATTCCCGGTGCGGTGGTCAACGGCCAGGCTGACCTGGGGTTGGCCTTTGCCTTACCGCGTAGCAGCGAAACCATCCAGGTGTGTGTCGGCCATTTCCGCCTGGGGGCGTTGATGGCACCGGGGCATCCGTTGGCCGGTGAAAGCAGCGTGAGTTACGCGCGCTGCTGTGAACACGGGGTGATCCAGGCCAAGAGCGAGCTCTCGGTTCACCACCTGATCGCACCGCTGCACAAGCGTTCGGCGGCGACGAACAAGCCATTGCTGCACAGCAACTCGATGGAGCTGGCCCGGCAACTGGCGCGCCAGCAACTGGGCATCGCGTTCCAGACGCGCATTGGCGTGGAGGTGGATTTAGCCCGCGGCGAACTGCTGCACATTCCGCTCAGCGACCAGGGCGGGATCTTCAGCGACCTGGGCTTGTACGCCCGCAAAGACCGGGACTTGCCGATGGCGGTGCAAGCCATGGCCCATCTGCTCAGTGAAGAAATCAGTTTGCGCGAACATCAGGAAACACCCTGGGCGCCGCGTATTTCCTGACTCTCAGGCCAGTTTCAGTGCTGCCGTTTTGGCATCGGCCCAGGCGAGATTCTGTTCTTTGGAACCTACAACGGATGTGCCGATACTGCGCCCGGCGACCCTTGCGCGGTCGCCATGAGCCAAAACGCCAAAGGAATTAAAACAATGAAAAAGGCACTGCACGGCGCAACCGTATTACTCACATTGTTCGGCGGCGGGGAGGCTGTCGCGCTGGAATGGATGAACAACAGCCTGGGATTTCGCTACGGCCAGCAGTTCACCAACCCGAACAACCCGGATGAATTCAGCAAGCGCATCTACAGCTTCACCCACGCCAGCGGCTACCAGTACGGCAGCAACTACCTGAACCTCGATGTGTTCCTATCCGACAGCCGCGACCCGCGCAAGGGCACCGACCACGGCGGCAGCGAAGTGTATGCCGTGTACCGGCATCAGCTGTATGCCTCACGGGTATTCGATGTACCGCTCGGCACCGGGGTGATCAAGGATTACGCCCTCACCTTCGGCTTTGACGCCAACCGCAACAACAACCTGGCCTCGGCGAAAAAACGCGCACTGGTGATTGGCCCGACCTTGAAGTTCAACACCGCCGGCGTGCTGGACCTGAGCCTGATGTACTACAAGGAAAGAAACCATTCCGGCATCCCTGGCGCGAAAGAACCCGATCACACCTTCGACGATACCTACATGCTCAACCTGACCTGGATGCGGCCTTTCGAGATCGGCAACCACGGGGCGAAGTTTCAGGGGTTTATCAATCACGTCGGGGAAAAGGGCGAGGACTTCCATGGCCGCGATACGGCGCCGGAAACCCTGATGCGCACCGCGCTGATGGTGGCGGTGCGTCCGGGCAAAGGCGTCAAGCCCAATCTCTACCTGGGCGTCGGCTATGAGTATTGGCATAACAAGTTCGGCGTGGACGGCGGCCGGGGTAGCCGCACGTCAACGCCGACGGTGAACATGGAAGTGACGTTCTAGCGGGCGCGCACCAGGTCGGCATCGCCATCGTCGACCTTCGGTCGCGCCAGCCAGTAGCCCAACACGGCCAATGGCGCGGTCGCCAGCATCACGATCGCAGTGATCAACAGCGGCTGGTCGATCATCGACGACACGATCAGGCTCGCCAGGAAGCACAACCCCAACTGCAAGGTGTTCTGCAATGCCGCCGCCTTGCCGGAATTTTCCGCAAACGGCATCAGTGCATTCGCCACCACGATCGGGTAGCTGGCGCCATTGACTAGGGCCATCAGGCAGAACGGAATCAGCAAGGTGGCGAGCGTCGGCACGGTCAAGGTCGCGACGAGGTACAGCGCGACCATGCTGATGCAGTACGCCAGCAGCAGCCACGGCAACAAAGTCTTGCCCTGGAACCGCTGCAACGCACTGCGGCAACTGTAGCCACCGATCAGGAACGACAGCGTTGGCAATACGTAGCTCAAGCCGATGTCATTCGGGCTGTAGCCCATCCCGCCAAGGATGAACGGCGAGGCGGTAAGCCAGGCGAAGAAACTGGCCGAGCATGCGGCAAAGATCATCACGTTGCCGGTGAACACCCGCGACTTGAGCAATTGCCCATAGCCGATTCGGGACGGTTCGCCGTCGGTTGTCAGGCGTTTCGGCAGCGGCCTGAGAAACAACGTAGGCAGCAGCAGGAGCAGCGAAACCACCAACAACACACCGAAAATCGCCTGCCAGCCCCAGTGATTCAGCATCAGCGCTCCCAGCAATGGCGCCAGGGCCGGAGACAGTGACATCAGCGGCATAATGCCGGCGAACACCCGATGGGCCTTGTCCGCCGGGTAGCGGTCGATCACCAGCGCCTGCCAACTGACGGCGGCGGAACACACGCCAATCGCCTGGACAAAACGCAAGGCCAACAGCTGCGGTGCGGTCTCGACCCAGAACATCCCCAGGCAGCCGAGCACAAACAGGGAAAGGCCCGTAAGCAGCACCGGCTTGCGTCCCAACCGGTCGGATAGCGGCCCCCACAGCAACTGCCCGACGGCAAAGCCGGCGAGGAAAATGCTCAGGCTCGCGCCCACCGCGCCGGGGGAAATCTGCAGTTGCTCGCCCATGGCGCCAAACGCCGGCAAGTACATATCCATGGCCAGATAGCCGAGCATGCTCAGCCCCGCCAGGTACCAGGTGAATCCAAAAGAATTTTTCATTGAAGCCTTGTATAACCTGCCATCAAACTATTTGCTGACTGGCGCCTATTATGAAGCTGAGCAAATCCCTGTGAAGCGATAATAATTGGACACTCTTATCAATAATTTTGAAGGCAAACCCCATGTGGTCTGAATATTCCCTGGATGTGGTGGATGCAGTGGCCCGCCACGGCAGCTTCAGCGCCGCCGCCCAGGAACTGCACCGCGTGCCGTCAGCCATCAGCTACACCGTGCGGCAACTCGAAGAATGGCTGGCGGTGCCGCTGTTCGTCCGACGGCATCGGGATGTGGAGCTGACACCCGCGGGTAAATTGTTCATCGACGAAGCCCGCGGCGTCATGAAAAAAATGCTCGGCACCCGCCGGCTGTGCCAGCAAGTGGCAAATGGCTGGAGTGGCCAGTTGAAAGTCGCGGTGGACTCCATCGTTAAACAGCAGCGCTGCCGGCAGTTGGTACTGGATTTCTATCGGCAGTTCCCGGAGGTGGAATTGCTGTTGGATTACGAGGTGTACAACGGGGTGTGGGATGCCCTGGCCGATGACCGCACCGATATCGTGATCGGCGCCACCAGCGCGGTGCCGGTGGCCAGTCAATTCACATTTCGTGACATGGGCCTGCTGAACTGGCTGTGCGTGGTCAGCAGCCGGCATCCGCTGGCAGCGGTCGAAGGCCTGCTCAGCGATGACCAACTGCGGCCCTTCGCCTCCCTGTGCATGACCGACACCTCGCGCAACCTGCCCAAGCGCGACACCTGGACCCTGGATAACCAGCGTCGTTTGGTGGTGCCGCACTGGGCTTCGGCGATTGATTGCCTGCGGGATGGCCTGTGCGTCGGCATGGCACCGGCGCACCTGGTGCAGCCGTGGATCGAGCGCGGCGAGCTGAGCGCCCTGCAACTGTCCCGGCCCTTCCCTGCCAGCCCGTCGTGCGTGGCCTGGGCACAGAACAAACTGTCGCCGGCCATGGCCTGGTTGCTGGATTACCTGGGGGATACCGAGACCCTGAATCAGGAATGGCTGAACGGGGTGCAGGTGGGCTCCGGCTACCCCGTTTGACTGATCGTTCCCACGCTCTGCGTGGGAATGCAGCCAGTGACGCTCCGCGTCAGCCTCATCCGTGTTTAGTCCAGAAGCCGGGAAAGTGCGCGCACGATCATCTCCACTTCCTTGGCATCGATGGTCAGCGGCGGCAGCAGGCGGATGATCTTGCCCCGCGTGACGTTGATCAGCAGGCCATGCTCTTGCGCCGCGCGGTGGGCCAGGTCGCGCTGAGGCGTTGCCAGTTCGATGCCGATCATCAGCCCTTGCCCGCGAATCGCCAGCACCTGGGGATGCTCGTTCAATTCCACCCGCAGGCGCGCCAGTAGCCGCTCACCCTGTTGCGCCGCGTTGTCCAGCAGGCCTTGTTCTTCGATGATCTCCAGCACCGTACAACCGACACGGCAGGCCAGCGGGTTGCCGCCGAAGGTGCTGCCGTGGCTGCCGGGGGTAAACAGTTGCGCAACAGCGGCCCGGGCCAGGCACGCGCCAATCGGCACACCGTTGCCGAGGCCTTTGGCCAAAGTCATCACGTCCGGCACGATGCCTTCATGCTGGAAGGCAAACCAGCGACCGGTGCGGCCGATCCCGGTCTGGATCTCATCGAGCATCAACAACCAGCCTTGCCGGCTGCAGTGCTCGCGCAAGGCTTTCAGATAGCCCGGCGGCGCGACTTGCACGCCGCTTTCGCCCTGGATCGGCTCAAGCAGCACCGCAACAATGCGCGGGCCAAACTCCCGGGTCACGGCCTCCAGCGCCTTCAAGTCACCGAAGCCGACCTTGATAAAGTCCCCCGGCAGTTTTTGAAATCCCAACCGCACGGAAGGCCCGTCGCTGGCGGACAGGGTGCCCAGGGTGCGCCCGTGAAAGGCATTCTCCATCACCACCACCAGCGGCTGTTCGATGCCCTTTTTCCAGCCATGCAGCCGGGCCAGCTTCAGCGCCGTTTCGTTGGCTTCGGCACCGGAGTTGTTGAAGAACGCCTGGTCCAGCCCGGAAAGCCGGGTGAGGCGCTGGGCCAGGCGCTGCTGCCAGTCGATGCTGTAGAGGTTGGAGGTGTGCAGCAGCAAACCGGCCTGCTCACTGATGGCCGCTACCAGCCGCGGATGGGAATGACCTACGTTGGTCACCGCCACACCTGCCACCGCATCCAGGTATTCACGGCCCTGCTGGTCCCACAGGCGCGTGCCAAGGCCTCGGGTAAAGCTCAGGGGCGACGGTTGATAAGTGGTCATCAGGCAGGCGGCGGTCATGGCATCAGGCTCCAGTGCATCGTAGTGATGGCACCAGTATCGTTAGCCACCCGAGCTGGATAAACTGCACAACACTGCGATCACTTTAAACCAGGGCTTGATAATGGATCTGTTCCAGGCGATGACGGTGTACGTAAAAGTGGTGGAAGCCGGCAGCATGACGGCGGCGGCGCAGGCGTGCGGCATGTCCACCACCATGGTCGGCAATCACCTGCGCGCGCTGGAACAACGCCTGGGCGTCAGCCTGCTCAAGCGCACCACGCGCAAGCAAAGCCTGACCGAGTTTGGCGGGATTTATTACCAGCGTTGCCTGGAGGTGCTGGGCCTGGTGGCCGACTCCGAGCAGATGGCCGAACAAGCCAACAGTGACGTGCCCAAGGGCCTGCTGCGGATCACCGCACCACCGGCCTTTGGCACCGAACGCCTGGCACCGGCGCTCAGCGAATTTTCCCAGCGCTACCCACAGATCAAGCTGTACGTGGTGCTGAGCAACCAGCGGATGGACATGGTCGACAGCGGGTTCGACGTGGCCATCCGCTTGGGCGACCTGGACGCGCCAAGCCTGATTGCCCGCCCCATGCAGGATTACACCATCACCCTCTGCGCCTCTGCGGAGTACCTGGCGCGCCGTGGCACACCTCAACGCCCCGATGATCTGCAGCAACATGACTGCCTGGCGTTCGCTTACCCGGCGACCGACGATTGGCGCAACGCCGACAAGTTGTGGCGAATGCGCGGCGCAGAGGGCGAAGTGGAAATTCCGGTTTCCGGCTCATTGACCATCAACAGTTCGCAGGCCTTGCGCCAGGCTGCCCTGGAAGGCATGGGCATCGTGATGCTGCCTGACGCCCTGGTCGAGCCAGACCTGCGGGCCGGTAAACTGGTGGCATTACTGACGGACTACCAACTGCCCAGCCGGCCCATGCATTTGCTGTACGCCCAGGACCGCTATCGCCTGCCCAAGCTGCGGGCGTTCGTGGATTTCGTCATGGAGAAATGGGCGCGCTAGAGGCTCACCCCCAGCTCGATCAAGCGCTCACGGGTCTGCGCGGCAGACACGTGGTGAATCCCCTGCCAACCCAGCGCAGTAGCCGCCTCGGTATTGCCGGCTACGTCGTCAATAAACACCACTTCACCCGGCTGGATATCCGGCAAATGGGCGCGTACCTGCGCCAGGCTGGCGTGGTAAATCGCAGGATCGGGCTTGATCAGCTTGATTTCGCCGGACACCACGATGTCGCGAAAATACTGCAGGAAGGGATAGTGGGCGCGGGCATAGGGAAAGGTCTCGGCGGACCAGTTGGTCAGGCCGAACAGCGGCATCTTCGCCTCATGCAACGCTTCGAGGATCGCCACGCCCTCCGGCAATGAACCACGCAACATCTCGTGCCAGCGGTCGTAGTACGCCTGAATCAAAGGCTCGTGCTGCGGATGTTCGGCGATCAGCGCGCGGGTGCCCTCAGCCAGACTGCGCCCGGCGTCCTGCTCGGTGTTCCAGGCCTGGGTGCAGACGGTGTCCAGGAACCGTTGCCGCTCCCGGTCGTCGGTAATCAGCTGGCGGTAGAGATGGTGCGGGTTCCAGTCGAACAGGACACCGCCGAAATCAAAAACGACTGCACGAATCGTCATGTAGATCCTCCGTTAGCGTGGGTGTGATAACGGCCGCAGTCTGGCATGACGCGCACAAAAAAGCGGCCCCTGGAGGCCGCTTCTTCGTTACCGCAAGCGCTTAAGCCTGAATCAGGCCCTTGATCTTCACGGTCGGATTCACGTCAGCGTCGTAGTCCACGCCATCGATCTCGAAACCGAACAGGCGCAGGAATTCCGCCTTGTAGCCGGCAAAATCGCTGATCTCGTTGACGTTGTCATCGGAGACCTGATTCCACAGGGCCGCTACCGCGTCCTGAACCTTAGGCTCAAGTTCCGCGAGGTCGGCGCGCAGGCGGCCGTCGGCGTCGAGCTTGGGCTCTTTGCCATACAGGCTGTCCTTGAACAGGCCGTAGACCTGCTCGATGCAACCTTCGTGGGTGCCCTGCTCTTTCATCACTTTAAACAGCAACGACAGGTACAGCGGCATGATCGGGATCGCCGAGCTGGCCTGGGTCACTACTGCCTTGAGTACCGACACACGGGCGTCGCCTTTCAGCGCCGCGAGGTTTTCGCGCAGGGTCAGGACTTTCTTGTCCAGGTCCTTCTTGGCTTCGCCGATGGAGCCGTTCCAGTAGATATCCTGGGTCAGCTTCTCGCCGAGGTAGGTGAACGCAGTGGTCTTGGCGCCTTCGGCCAACACGTCGGCGTCACGCAGGGCGTCGATCCACAGCTGCCAGTCTTCGCCGCCCATGACTTTCACGGTGCCGTCGATTTCTTCCTGGGTGGCCGGTTCGAGGGTGGTGTCGACCACGACGCCCTTGTCGGTGTTGATGCCGCGCAGGGTCACAGCCTTGCCGATCGGCTTCAGGGTGGAGTTGTGCACCACGCCTTGCGGGTCGGTACGGCGTGGCGCGGCCAGGCTGTAGACCACCAGGTCGATCTTGCCGAGGTCTTTCTTGATGGTTTCGATGGTCAGGCGCTTGATCTCGTCAGAGAACGCATCGCCGTTGATGCTCTTGGCGTACAGGCCTTTTTCCAGCGCAAACTTCTCGAAGGCGGCGCTGTTGTACCAGCCGGCAGAGCTGAGCTTGCCTTCTTCGCCTTCTTTCTCAAAAAACACGCCCAGGGTGTCGGCGCCGCAGCCAAAGGCAGCGCTGATGCGCGCGGCCAGGCCGTAGCCGGTGGAAGCCCCGAGGACCAGCACCTTTTTCGGGCCGCCTTCAATGGCACCGTGTTCGGTCACGTAGTCGATCTGCTCTTTGACATTCGCTTCACAGCCAACCGGGTGAGCGGTCACACAGATAAAGCCACGAACCCGCGGTTTGATGATCATAAAATTTCTGCCTCTTCCAAGGTGCCGAAGGCCAATGGTGGCCATTACAGCGTCAATCGTACCGGTCTATGACGCCCGGAAAACCGAAGCGTCACGATAGTCGCAAATCTTCTGTTCACAAAATGCTATCCGCAACACCGCCGACCTGACCATCCGCCGAGGCATTTTAGGGGGACAACGGTAAAAATCTGTGCTGCGACTTCACAAATTTCCAGCATTTAAAACGCCACGTGAGGGCGATAACACCCTATCATGACCATATTATTTCGATATGTTTCGGCTCGGGCATGATGCCCACGGGTTGACTGACTCCTTTGCCTTGCCTGCCAGTCAATCGCGGACGGTTTTGAAGCAATCGAAAACCGTCCGATGGAGCCCAGTTTCATGAGTAAGAGTGTCATCCGCAAACGCCTGGCATCCGCCGCTTGGGTCCTTGGCGTCTTGCTGTTCATTTATTGCTTCCCCAAGACCACCCTGGTGTTTCTGCTGCTGGTGGTGTTCTGTGGACTGTATGACTTCCTACGCAATGGCCTGTACGACAGCGCGACCATCAAGAAGTATTTCATCGGCAACGGGCGCAATACCTGGCTGCTGGCACCGTTCAACACGCTGTTCGATTTGTTGAGCCAGCGTAATCGCCACGTTTATAAAATGAACGACTTGCCGCCGGCCTGGCGCGAAGACCTGCAAAAGGTGATCGACGACGCCATGGCCAACAAAGACGAGATCATCCAGTACCTGGATGAGCGCATGGCCGAGAAAAAACGCGGCATGCTGTTTTTCCAATGGTACGGCCGCCCGATCGAGACCACCCTGGATATCCCGCAACTGCGGGAAAAACTGCCCTACGTGAAAACCATCGGCGTGTCGGTATTCAACGAAAACCGTTCCACCTCGTTTCACTTCGGCCCGCTGCGCATGATGTTCCGCGTGCTCTACAACATGGCACCGGCGCCCCATCACGATGGCGTCTACATCCAGGTCGGCAAGCACAAACACTACTGGCACGATGATCCGCTGTTTATCTTCGATGACACGCTGATGCATGCCTCCTTCAACAAGAACGACGCCAAGCGCTACTGCCTGTTCATCGACATCGTGCGGCCAACCCTGGTGCCGTCGGTGCTCAACGGCCTGATCGCGGGCTTTGCCGGAGCAGTCTTTACCCTGCGTCGGTTTTTCTACAAAAACTGGAAGCTGATTCAGTAACTTCTGCGGCATGATGGTGCGCGACGGTGTTTGCGCTCGGCTCCAGTGCCGGGGAAAATGCCAGTCCAATGCGACCGAAAACGGCGCGCACTATCCTCAAGCCACTGGCCATGCATGGTCCGGTGGCTGTGCTTTCAGGGAATCAGAATGCCCCAAAGACAAGTCATCAATGCCTCCGTAAGCCCTAAAGGCAGCCTTGAAACGCTGTCGCAACGTGAAGTCCAGCAACTGAGCGAAGCCGGTACCGGCAGCATCTACACCCTCTTCCGTCAATGCGCCCTGGCCATCCTCAACACCGGCGCGCACATCGACAACGCCAAGACCATCCTCGACGCCTATAAAGATTTCGAAGTGCGCATCCACCAGCAGGACCGTGGCGTGCGCCTGGAACTGTTGAATGCACCGGCTGACGCGTTCGTCGATGGTGAAATGATCGCCAGTACCCGGGAGATGCTGTTCAGCGCCCTGCGTGACATCGTCTACACCGAAAACGAACTGGACAGCCAGCGCATCGACCTGAGCAGCTCCCAGGGCATCACCGACTACGTGTTCCACCTGCTGCGCAACGCCCGCACCCTGCGCCCGGGCGTCGAGCCGAAGATCGTGGTGTGCTGGGGCGGGCACTCGATCAATACCGAAGAATACAAATACACCAAGAAAGTCGGCCACGAACTCGGCCTGCGCAGCCTCGACGTGTGCACCGGCTGCGGCCCCGGGGTGATGAAAGGCCCGATGAAGGGCGCGACCATTTCCCACGCCAAGCAACGCATTACCGGCGGGCGCTACCTGGGCTTGACCGAGCCGGGGATCATCGCCGCCGAGGCGCCGAACCCGATCGTCAATGAGCTGGTGATTTTGCCGGACATCGAAAAGCGCCTGGAAGCCTTCGTGCGCGTCGGCCACGGCATCATCATCTTCCCGGGCGGCGCCGGCACCGCCGAAGAATTCCTGTACCTGCTGGGCATCCTGATGCACCCGGACAACCGCGACGTGCCGTTCCCGGTGATCCTCACCGGGCCGAAACACGCCGCGCCGTACCTGCAACAGTTGCACGCGTTCGTCGGCGCGACCCTGGGCGAAGCGGCCCAGGCTCATTACCAGATCATCATTGACGACCCGGCTGAGGTGGCCCGGCAGATGACCGTCGGCTTGAAAGCGGTCAAACAGTTCCGCCGCGAGCGCAACGACGCGTTCCACTTCAACTGGCTGCTGAAGATCGACGAGGGCTTCCAGCGCCCGTTCGACCCGACCCACGCCAACATGGCCAGCCTGCAACTGAGCCACGCGCTGCCGCCCCATGAACTGGCGGCCAACCTGCGCCGGGCGTTCTCGGGGATTGTGGCGGGCAACGTCAAGGACAAGGGCATCCGCCTGATCGAGCAGAACGGGCCGTATGAGATTCATGGCGACCCAGCGATCATGAAACCGCTGGATGAGTTGCTGAAGGCGTTCGTAGAGCAGCACCGGATGAAACTGCCAGGCGGCGCCGCCTACGTGCCGTGCTACCGCGTGGTGCAGTGAGTCAGCGCTGAACCGCTACGCACTTGATCTCCAGCAGCAAGCCTGGGTTGGCCAGTTCTGATACGCCAATGACCGTCCAGGCGCACAACCCGCGAGGGAACAGGCGGTTTTTCACTTCACGGAAAACCGCCATGTGCTCGCTCATGTTCACGTGGTAGGTGGTCATGTCGACCACGTCTTCAAACGTACAGCCCCCCTCCTCCAATACCAGGCGCAGGCTCTCCCAGGCGGCGACGAACTGTGCCTCGGGATCGGTGATGACTTCCAGGTGTTCCGTGCGGCCGACCTGCCCTGCGCAGTACAGGGTCTTGCCGACTTTTACGGCCGGGACGTAGCCGGCGCGCTCGACGATGGGGTGCATGGAAGTGGGGATGATGAGGTGGCGGTCGGTCATATGTTGTATCTCTTAAGGCTGGTTTCAGGCGTGTCGACGGGAAACGTTCGGACTATCGTTTTACCTGTTCCGACCCACCCACGCCAGATGAGTAACCTATGGACCAATGGATCTTGCCCTCCACTATTCCTTACCCTAAGGTAAGGAGTATCACGAGAGAGGCTTTCAACATGGCTACCGCCACACTCACTTCAAAAGGCCAAATAACCATTCCCGTTCAAGTCAGGGCCGCACTTGGGCTGAACACTGGCGACCGGGTCGAATTCGTCGAAATGGAAGAGGGCAAGTTTGCGATCATCGCAGCCAGCAAGACTGTGTTGGACCTCAAAGGGCTGATCCGCAAACCCGCCAAGCCCGTCAGCATCGAAGAAATGAACCTGGCCATCGCTGCACAGGGAGCCAAAGCACGATGATTGGACTGGATACCAATGTGCTGGTGCGTTACGTCACCCAGGATGATCCCGTCCAATCGCCAAAGGCATCCAGACTGATCGAGTCGCTCACCACTGCCTCGCCGGGTTTTGTCAGCCTGGTTTCAGTGGTGGAACTGGTGTGGGTCCTGCAGTCCAGTTACCAGTCAGCCAAGAGTGAAGTGGTTGCGGTCCTGGAGACGCTGCTGCGTACCCGCGAACTGACCGTAGAGCACGCCGACGTGATCTGGCAGGCACTCCGGCGATTTACAAGCACCAGGGCCGATTTCGCCGACTGCCTGATTGAACGCTGCGCCCACGCAGCAGGCTGTGAATATACGGCGACATTTGATGTCAGCGCGGCCAAGGCTACCGGCATGCGGCGGCTGACCTGAGGCGTCGCGTTGCAGAAGCGTCAAGGCTTTGGTAGAAAATGCCCTTACTGACTTTATCCAGAGACAAGACCAACGTGCGCACGCTTTTTCTCGCCGGCCTGGCATTAACGTCCCCATTGACCCTCGCCGAAGCCATCACCTGGCCCGACCTGCCCGACACCTGCTTCGTCAGCGGCCGTTCCGCTACCAGTCAGGATGTGGACACCGGTTGTGCGGCGTTTCTGATCAATGTGAAGGGCAAGGCGGCAGGCACGCCGATCAAGCTGGATATCCCGCAGTACGCCATGCATGTCGACGAAGGCACCGGCAAGGAAACACCGGTGATCCTCATCCAGGCGGAAGAGAATGGCGATGTTAAAGCGGTGGGGTACAAGGAGCTTGGCACCGGCCAGTTGGGCGCGGCGCTGCTCAGGGAGGTTCGGCTTCTGGGTACGAAGAAGCCGATTTAAGCCATCGGAAAACGGTCAGCGAACCCAACCGCCGCCCTGCCAGTGATAGCCGTCGTTACGCTGCTCCCAATGCGGGTGAACATAACGATAACCTGGCCGTACCGGCTCCCAGTGGCCGTGAACCGCCACATAGCGCCCGCCTTCCCAACGCCAGTAGCCACGCGACCACAGGTAACCTGGCCGCCCTTCGGGCTCGACCTCGATGACCTGCACCGGCGGCGGTTGCGGCGCGACGACTTCTACATATTCACGCTGCACCGGTCGTCGATCATGCACGACCCGCTCCTCTACACACCCGGAAGCCGCGACGACCAGAGCCGCCAATGCCGCATAACGTAACAACATACAGAATCCTCGGGCGTGACCGCCCAGCGTTTATACCGGTAAAAAAAGTGCCCCCTTGTTCCAGCCGCGCTCCTGCTTGGCCATAAGACTTTTTAACAGGTGCCAACTGTCAGCTTGCTGAACCCACGGGCAGACAGCAGGTAAAGAAAAACTGACCTTTTCAAGAGGCACAGACTGCGACCGGCTGCTTCAGTCGCACCAGAATCAGCCCGGCCACCACCACGGCGATCCCTGCATATGTCGACGCATGAATCTCATCGCCAAACATCAGTGCCGCCCACACCAGTGTCACGGGAGGCTCCAGGTACACCAATGTCGCCACATGGGTAGCCGTCATTACGCGCAACAACATCCACAGGCTCAGGTAAGCCACGAAGGTAGAGAACACCGTCAGCCAAACGATGGAGATCAATACGTCGGGGGTCTGCGGAATGCTCAGCGTATCGGTGTACAGCACCGCTGCAGCAAAGCCGATCAAGGTCAGCAACGACTGGATAAACAACGCCAGGCTCAGGTCGCCGGAATCAGTGCGGGCCGCCCGCCGTTCGTACAGCGTGGCCACGGTCAGACCGAGTGCCGACACCAGGGGCAATGCATACATGACCCACCCGACTTCGGCCCCGCTGTTGCGGTATTGCCCGAAGATGACGATCGACACGCCGGCAAAACCGATCATCAACCCCAGCCACTGCCAGCCGCCGCTGCGTTCGGCGTGGCTACCCGATGACAGCGCCGCCGTCATCAATGGCTGCAGGGCCGCGATGATCGCCGCAATCCCCGGCGGCAAACCGTTCTGGATCGCCACGTAGACACAGGTCAAATAGAGAAACTGCGAGAGGAAACCCACCACCGCGTGATGGCGGATCTGTGCCCAGGAAACCTTCAGCAGCCGCACGTTCAAAAACAGCGCCAGGCACAACGACACCAGCAAGAAACGCCAGAACAGCACGTTGAACACGCCATCACTCCGGGTCGCCAGTTTCGCGCCGATAAACCCCGAACTCCACGACAGCACGAACACCGCCTGTAACAGCAACAGCCCCACGGTTGATCGCTTCATTGAGCCTCCGGTTCGCTTGATTGACCAAAAGGCTAAGTGCCGCGCATGATTCTGTATATTTGAATAATCTGTACCACTAATCCTTAAAAGTGGAATCATGGGCAAACAACTGAATATTGACCTGTTGCGCACTTTCCACGCGGTGGCCCGCTTCCAGCGATTCAACGAAGCGGCCAATCATGTGCACCGCAGTGCCTCGACGGTGACCACGCAGATCCAGAAGCTCGAAGACCAGGTCGGCCAACGCCTGTTCAGCCGCAGCAACCAGGGGGTTGAACTGACGATGTACGGCAAGAAACTCCTGGGCGAAACCACCGAATTCCTCAAGAGCCACGACCGCTTGCTGGCCTCCCTCACGCCGCAACGCATGCAGGGCAAGATTCGCCTGGGTTTGCCTGATTCCTACGCGCCAGACTTCATGCAGGAGTTCCTGCCCCGCCTGGTCGCCGACAACCCACTGCTGGAACTGGAGGTAGAGGCGCGCTCCAGTGGCGAACTGCTCACGCTGTTCGCCAGCAGGCAGTTGGACCTGGCCCTGATTGTCAGCGCCCAGCCGTTGGAACAAGGCGAGCGCCTGGGAGAAATCCAGCCGCTGTGGGTGGCCGCCGAACACTTCAGCTGCCCACCGCAGGCGCCACTGCCGATTGCCGTGCAACTGACAGGTTGCCCTTATCGCGCTGCAGCGATTCGAGCGCTGAAGGAGCACGGCACTTACTATCGGGTGCTGCTGGAAAGCGCGAGTTCGCCCGCTGTTGAAGCGTGTATCCGCAGTGGCATGGCGGTGGGGTTGGTGGAAGAAAGCCGCATGGGTAAGGGATTGACGCGCCAGATTGCTGGAGCTGAACTGCCGCCGCTGCCGCTGCATCACCTGTACCTGCTTGGCGACAGCAGCAACCTGTTGGCACTGCATCTGTATGAGCAGGTCAAGGCCGGCTTCAGCGTCTAGGGCGGTCCGAAACGCAACAGCACCGCATCGACAAATCGCCGCAGCTTGGCGGTGCGCTGGCGATTCGCGGTGTAGAGCAAATGCATCTGCCGACTTGGCGCCTCATAGTCCGGCAGCACTCGCACCAACTCACCGCTCTTGAGGGCTGAGCGCAAGAAATCCTCAGGCCCCAGCACAATCCCGAAACCATCCCGCGCGGCCGACATCAAGGCCCGGCTTTCATTCACGTGCAGGCGGCTGGCGACCTGGGCCTTGTGCAGGACGGCGCCTTGGTAGAACGACCATTCGCGATCAGCCGGACGTGACCAGTAGGCGTATCCCAGGCACTCGTGGTGTTCAAGGTCAGCGGGCGTCAGCGGCGTGCCGCGCTCGGCCAGGTATTTGGGTGCCGCACAGACCACCAGGCGGTAGGGCTGCAGCGGCCGGGCGGTGAGGCTGCTGTTCGCCAGCGGGCCGATACGGAACGCCACTTCGTAGCCCTCCTCCACCAGGTCGACAAACCGGTCGGTCAGGTGCAGGTCGATTTCCACCTCAGGGTTGTCGCGTAAAAATTCGGTCACCAGTGGCATCAGGCTGTAGGAGCCAAAAGTCACCGGGGCGCTGATCTTGAGCTTGCCCCGTGGTGTGTCATTCATGATCTGGGCGAGGGAGTCTGCGGCCTCTGCCTCTGTCAGGATATGTTTGCAGCGCTCGTAGTACGCGCTTCCCAACTCCGTCAGGCTTTGCCGGCGTGTGGTGCGGTTGAGCAGGCGTGCGCCCAGCCGCCGCTCCAGCGCCGCCACATGCTTGGCTACCATCTGCGGCGACATTCCCAGGCGTTCGGCAGCACGGGCGTAGGACCCCAGTTCGGCAGCCATCACAAAGGCACTCATGCTTGAAAGGCGGTCCATCATTCACAACTCCGAGTAACAACACCAAGACCAGAACGGCCATTTATCCTCATCCAGTAGCCAATCATCATAACGTCTCTCTCAACTCAGGAGCACCGACATGAAAATTGGCATTATCGGAGCAGGCTTTATCGGACGCGCCGTTGCGCAGTTAGCGTTGGCGGCCGGCCATGAAGTGATGTTGAGCAACTCCCGCGGCCCGCAGTCGATGAGCAGCGTGCTGAGTGGCATTCGTGGGGTTCAAGTGGGTACTGCGCAAGACGCCGCGCAATTTGGCGAACTGGTCCTGCTGGCGATTCCGTTCGAACATTACCGCAGCGTGCCGGCGCAGTGGCTGGAAGGCAAAACCGTGATGGATGCCAACAACTACTACCCGAACCGCGACGGCCATATTCCCGTGCTCGACCGCTTTGAAACCACCACCAGCCGGTTGGTGGCCGAGCACCTGTCGCAATCAAATGTGGTGAAAGTGTTCAACGCTATCCTGGCGCCGGACCTGACCCAGGATGCTCGCAGCCGCGGCGCACCCGACCGGCGCGCGCTCCCGGTCGCGGCGGATGACCCGGCAGCCAAGGCGCAAGTCATCGCCCTGCTGGACGAGATCGGCTTCGACGCAGTGGATGCCGGTGGGCTGGATGAGAGCTGGCGGTTTGAACGCGCCAAGCCGGCGTACTGCATACCTCTGGATAAAGAGGGACTGAAGGCAGCGTTGGCAGCTGCAGAGCGGCAGGTCGAAGTACCCGCTCATTGGTGACACCTGCAAAAAAGCCCGCTGACCGTCACCGGTTCAGCGGGCTTTTTTTACATCGGGTTGATCCTGAATCAGGACCTCACCAACGTCTTACAGCGCGAGGTCAGAAGCTGGCTTGCTCGGCTCAGCCGCAGGCTTTGCAGCCTCGGTGGCTTTCGGAGCAGTCAGCTGCGGAATCGCAGGTGGAGGCGTCAGCTGCAGAATGTTGGCGGTGTAGGCCCATTCTTTAGCCACAGCTTCAGGGCTGTCGTTCAGCTTGGTGCCGTAGCTAGGCACGATCTGGTGCAGCTTTTCCTGCCAGGCCGGGGAAGCAACCTGTTCCTTGAACACTTTCTGCAGCACGGTCAGCATGATCGGAGCCGCGGTGGACGCGCCTGGCGATGCACCCAACAGGCCGGCGATGGTGTTGTCGGCGGAGCTGACCACTTCGGTACCGAGTTTCAGGACGCCGCCCTGCTCTTCGTCACGCTTGATGATCTGCACACGCTGACCGGCCTGCCACAGGCGCCAGTCTTCTTTCTTGGCGTTCGGGAAGTACTCTTGCAGCGCCTTGAAGCGGTCGTCATCCGACAGCATCAGTTGGCCGGCGAGGTACTCGACCAGTGGGTATTCGCGGATACCGACTTTGGTCATTGGCCAGATGTTGTGGGTGGTGGTGCTGGTCAGCAGGTCCAGGTACGAGCCTTCTTTCAGGAACTTGGTCGAGAAGGTAGCGAATGGGCCAAACAGAATCACGCGCTTGCCATCCAGCACGCGGGTGTCCAGGTGCGGAACCGACATCGGCGGTGCGCCAACGGAAGCTTTACCGTAGGCCTTGGCCAGGTGCTGCTCGGCAATCGTTGGGTTATCGGTGACCAGGAACGAACCGCCAACAGGGAAGCCCGCGTATTCCTTGGCTTCAGGAATGCCCGACTTCTGCAGCAGGTGCAGTGCACCGCCGCCCGCGCCGATGAACACGAACTTGGCGTCGGTTTCCGTTTTGGTGCCGTCTTTCAGGTTCTTGTAGCTGACACGCCAGGTGCCATCGGCGTTCTTGGTGATGTCCTGCACTTCGCTCGACAGTTTCAGGTCGAACTTCGGCGTAGTTTGCAGGTGAGCGACGAACTGGCGCGTGATCTCGCCGAAGTTCACGTCCGTACCGATCGGGGTCCAGGTGGCCGCGATTTTCTGGTTCGGGTCACGCCCTTCCATCATCAGCGGAACCCATTTGGCGATTTGCGCCGGGTCCTCGGAGTACTGCATGCCGGCGAACAGCGGGCTCGCCTGCAGCGCTTCGTAACGCTTCTTCAGGAACTTGATGTTGTCATCGCCCCACACGAAGCTCATGTGCGGAGTGGAGTTGATGAACGAACGCGGGTTCTTCAGGACGCCCTGCTGAACCTGCCAGGACCAGAACTGACGGGAGATCTGAAACGCTTCGTTGATCTCGACCGCTTTCGGGATCTCAACGTTGCCGTTCTTGTCTTCCGGGGTGTAGTTCAGCTCAGCCAAAGCCGAGTGACCGGTACCGGCGTTGTTCCAGCCGTTGGAGCTTTCTTCGGCCACGCCATCAAGGCGCTCGACCATCTCCATCGACCAATCCGGTTGCAGCTCATTGAGCCACACACCCAGGGTTGCACTCATGATGCCGCCGCCGATCAGCAGCACATCGACTTTCTTTGCCTCTTCCGCGTGAACGGAAGTGATCCCCATCGACAAAGCCAGCCCCAGCAGGGCAGTGTTTACTTTTTTAAACATCAGTAGCACCTATGATAAAACGCCATCCGCCCCACTGCCCCTGATCATGGGCAACCCTCAATCACGCTGCGCCAGGCAACGCACCGCGGGGTGTGCACATTCATTCGGGGACCGCAGGGTGGGCACACAAGGCCGACGTATCGACCTCACTTTTATGTCCCTTCTGCGCTGACTTCTTATCATTATTGGCTTCAGCTACCTGGGCGCCAGCCAACCACCGGGACGTATACGGGTGTACGTACTGGATAGAGGCTAGACCAAGATGGCGCGCAGAATATCACGCTCGGCGCCTTATATGGACTCAGCGGTCGGGCGGCCATCAGTTCGCCAGTTTTTAAGATCCGTCTCATGTGCCTCTAAATCACAGCATTGCACTATGGATTGGCTTACCTGACGGGTAGGCAGACAACCTTCCTTCTCTTAAAAGAGGCACTGCAATGCTGAACAAACTGAGCAAACTCACCCTCGCCTGCGGCGCTTGCTGGTTGCTGGCCGGCACCGCTCAGGCGGCGGACGGGCAGATCGAATTCACCGGTTCCGTCACCGATAACGCCTGCACCATCACCACCGGCGACGTGAACAAGTCGGTGACTCTGGACCCGGTGCGCATCGCTGACTTCGCGCCCACCGTGGGTTCGGTGCTCACCGACAAAGCCAAGCCGTTTTCCATCAGCCTGGACAACTGCAGCACCGCGACCCGTAAAAACGTCGCGATCACCTTCAGCGGCCAACAAGACGCCAGCGACCCGACATTACTGGGCCTGACCGGTGAAAACCAGGTGCGCGGCATCGCGATCCAGATCACCGACTCCCGTAACGGCAACAAACTGCCACTGAACACGCCGACCGCCGATTACGACCTGCGTGCACAGTCCAATACCTTCGACTTTACCGCTGCCTACGTGCGCACCGTCGCCGACACCACCACCGGTGAAGGCGACGACGCGGTGACCACCTCCGGCATCAGCACCGGTCAGGTGCACGCGCTGGCCAGCTTCGACGTTACCTACAAGTAATTGCTCGTCAACACCGTGGGCCAGGCGTTCGCGCGCCGGCCCGCGGGCTTCCGGAGGTCCCCCTGTCATGCGTTTGAAAGTCTATCTTCTGCTCGCCCTGCTGCCGCTCTGGCACAGCGCCGCCAACGCCGCCGTCACCGTCGGCGCCACGCGACTGATCTACGACGGCGCTTCCAACGAAGCCAACCTGAGCGTCAGCAACCGCGACGACACCTCGCCTTACCTCGTGCAGTCCTGGGTCAGCCACTTCGGCAGTGGCAACGAGGAAAGCGTCGATAACTTTATCGTCACGCCGCCGCTGTTCCGGCTGGATGCCGACAAGGAAAACATCCTGCGCATCATTTTTACCGGTGGCCCAGAAGTGCCCCAGGACCGCGAAAGCCTGTTCCTGATGAACGTCAAGGCAATCCCGGCCATGAGCGACGATCAAAAAGGCAAGAACGTGCTGCAGATCGCGCTCAAGACCACGATCAAACTGTTCTACCGCCCGGCCGGCCTCAAAGGTTCGCTCAAGGACGCGGTGGCGCAAGTGAACTGGAAGGCCCAAGCGGGTGCATTGGCCGTCAATAACGCCTCCAAGCTGCACGTGGTGGTCAGCGAACTGAAGCTCAACGGCCTGCCGATCACCCAGGCGCCGGATGTGCTGCGCCCAGGCGAAGCGCGTGAGCTGCCGATCCAGGCAAAGGCCGGCGATGAAGTGCAACTGAGCTACATCGATGACTACGGCAGCATCGTGACCGCCCCCGTCATCCGCATTCACTGATACCCACGCGACAACCCCGGAACGCCTTTTCAGGAACGACCATGCTCCGTTCATTCCCAGTCATGCGCCGTTGCGCCGTGAAGGCTTTCGGCTGCCCGCTCGTGGCCGCCGCCGCCTTGCACCTGGCCCCCGCACACGCCGGCTACGAGTTCGATGCGTCGTTTCTCGAAATCGGCGGCGGGCAGAGTTCGGCCGCTGTGAAACAACAGGTCAGCGCCATGAGCGACGGCCAGTTGCCGGGGATTTACCGGGTGGATATCCAGCTCAACCAGCGCTCGATCGAACAGCGTGATGTGCGTTTCATCCGCG
The DNA here is from genome assembly GCF_013385695.1 of Pseudomonas sp. D8002. Lineage (NCBI taxonomy): Bacteria > Pseudomonadati > Pseudomonadota > Gammaproteobacteria > Pseudomonadales > Pseudomonadaceae > Pseudomonas > Pseudomonas sp. D8002. The sequence continues at coordinate 79,531 of NZ_JACAPM010000034.1, read as the reverse complement.
CCACCGGCACCCAGGAACGCTCGAGCACCGGCCTGTTCCCCTGCCTGGATGTCGAGTTCTTCCGCGCCCAGGGCGTGGCCGACACGGCCCTGCAAAACCGCACCGACGCCGACCCCACCTGCATTGCGTTCGATCAGGGCCTGGCCGGCGTGAGCTACGACTACGACTTCAACCGCCAGATCCTGTCGATTGAAATCCCACAGGCCTACCTGGGCAGCGTCCCTTTTGAAGTGCGCCGTCGGCAATGGAGTAACGGCGAACAGGTGGCCTTCACCAACTACAGCTTCACCGGCAGCACCGTGGAGTCCGATACCGGCCGCCGCCAGGACCAGTTCGGCAGCCTGAGGAGCGGCGTGAATGCCGGGGCCTGGCGCCTGCGCAATTTTTCGACCTGGCAAAAAGGCAGCACCACGCCCGGGCGCTGGGAGTCGCTGGAAACCTACGCCCAGCGCGACATGGGCAATATGATGGCGATCGCCACCCTGGGCGATTCCACCACCGAAGGCGACCTGTTTGACGCGATCCCCTATCGCGGGCTGGGCATCGCCTCTGATCTGGACATGCTGCCCGACCAGGCCCGCGAATTCGCCCCGGTGATTCGCGGCATTGCCAATGGCCGCTCGCGGGTGATCATCCGCCAGCGCGGCTATGTGATCCATGAGCAATGGGTGCCGTCAGGGCCGTTCGCCTTGACCGACCTGTACCCCACCGCCAGCAATGGCGACATCGAAGTCACCGTGGAAGGCCCGGACGGCCAGCGCCAGGTCTACACCCAGTCGTTCTCGTCGGTGCCCTACATGCTGCGCGAAGGCCAGCAAAGCTATTCGGTATTCGCCGGCCAATACCGCCCGGCGCAATCGTCCTTTGTGCAGCAAACCCCAACATTTATCCAGGCCTCCCTACGACGCGGTTTGAGCGGCAGCACCACGCTGTTTGGCGGCAGCCTGCTGAGTAATCAATACAACGCCGGCCTGCTGGGTTTTGCCCACGACTTTGCCGGCTTTGGCGCGATCTCGGTGGACGTGACCCACGCCCGCAGCGACGCCGTGGGCCGGGAGAAAACCACGTCCAGCGGCCAGTCGTTTCGCTTTCGCTATTCCAAGTCCCTGGCGGCCACCGACACCAACTTCAGCCTGATCGGCTACCGCTACTCCACCGGCGGCTACTACTCGTTCAACGAAGCGCTGAACAGCCGCAGCACCGAGCAAACCCTGGACACGTACCGCAGCGGCCACATGAAAAGCAACTTCACCGCCAACGTGTCGCAGCAATTGGGCGGCTACGGCGGGGTCTATGCCAACGTGTCGAAAACCGCCTACTGGGACAAGAGCAAGGCCGACACCTCGATCCAATTGGGATACAGCGCGAGCGTCGGGGACATTTCCTACTCCCTTGGGCTGGGCCTGAACAAAGGCGCCAACAGCGACGACCGCAGCCTGTCCCTGAGCATCAGCATGCCCCTGGGCGGCACGCGCAGCCAGCGCGTTACGGCCAACATGAACCAGAGCGCGCGGGGCTCGGCATCACGCACCGCGACCCTGAGCGGCAACGCGTTCGAGGACGATACGCTGGCCTACAGCGCGGGTGTGTCGCAGCAAGTCAGCGGCGCGCAACGCCAGACCGGCGGCACCTTCGCCGCGCAATACGACGCGCCCAACGCGATTGTGCGCGGTGCCTATAACGAGACCACCGGCAGCCGCCAACTGGACATGGGCGTCGAAGGTTCGGTGGTGGCGTATGGCAGCAACCTGATGTTCAGCCAGCCATTGGGCGAAACCAATGTGATCGTCGCCACACCGGGCGCCGCCGACGTGGGCATCAGCAACAAGCGCGGTGTGCGCACCAACAGCAATGGCTACACCGTGGTGCCGCAGGCCCTGCCCTATCGCAAAAACCGCGTGTCGCTGGACACCCAGTCGATGCCGTCTGACGTCGACATCGCCGAGCCGGTGCAGGAAGTCACGCCAAACCGCGGCGCGTTTGTACTGGCCGACTTCGACACCCGGCGCGGCCAACGCATCCTGTTTCGCATCAGCGACCCCCTTGGCGAAGCAGCGCCGTTTGCCGCCCGCGCCGAATTGTTTGCCCCGGATGGCCGCGCCCTCGGCAACACCCTGGTGGCCGACAAAGGCCGCGCGTTCCTGACCGGCGTGCCGCCCGAGGCGCGGTTGTTGGTCAGCGTCGACGGCCAGCCGTGGTGCAGCCGTGAATTGAAGCTGGACGAAACAGCGCCTGCCGACGGCGGCATCACCCAAATGAATATTCAATGTGAGCGCGCGGCCGGTGGGTCGGGTGCCAAGGATTCCTGACATGATCGTTAAAGCAACACATAAGGTGCGTGGACGGCTGATGCTTGCGCTGTTGTGCGCAGTATTGAGCTGCCTGTCACAACAGGCGCACGCGTTGGTCGAAGGGAATCTCAACTGCACAGTGCCGGGTTTTCCGAGCGGCGGTTACACTTTTACGCCCGGTCAGGCGATCAGAATCGTCTACGAGGGTACGTGCACCGTTCGCCGTGCATTCCCCTATTCCGCCGGCTTAAATTCGCAAGTCAATTACCTGAGCGGCCCGGATCAAGCCCCGTTGAGATTGACCGACCCGTATCACAACATCTACTTATCCAATCTGCCCATCGGCCAATACAGTAACAATTGCCTGGGTGGCTATTGCCGGCCTCTGCCCCTGAATACCGTGGTGCCTTACCGCTACATTCTGGTGGGCACTGCGCCCCGAACAGCAGGTACACGATTTGTAGCTGTAGCGCTGGGCGTGACCTCGCAAAACTGGCTGGGTTATGGCGAGTGGTTCATGCAAACACTATTTCAATACACCGTCGTTCCACCGGCGTGCAGCCTGAGTTCACCCGGCAGCGTCGACCTGCGCTTTGGCTCCATCAGTAACGCCGACCTCAGCAACCAGATGCAATCGACCACTGTGTCGATCAACTGCAAGTCCGCGATGCGCGCCAACGTCTACCTGCTGCCCAACCAGGCGGTAGTCAACGCCACCACCGGCGTGACGCGCACCTCGCTGGCAGGTTTGAACATGCAGGCGCTGTGGACCGACACCCTGAACCCGGTGAACTTCACTACCCCGCGCTTTATGCAGTTACGCGTGGGCAGCAATGACGTAAACCTGAGCTTCAAGCCACAACTGGCGGCCGGGCAATCACCGACGGGTGCGTTTCAGAGCCAATACACGCTGAACATCGACTATCAATGAGGGCCTTGCCATGAAAACTCCACTGCTCGCCCTGATGCTGCTCAGCAGCACCGCTCACGCTGCCGACGTGGTGAATATCACCGTCAGCGGCACCCTCACCCGCCCACCGTGCGTATTGAGTACCGGCACAACCCTGACCGCCGCATTTGGCGACGTGCGTACTGACCAGGTGGCGACCACCGGCACTGTGGAAGTGCCGGTGCGCTTGAAGTGCTCGTCGGGTTCTTCGCTAAATGTCAGCTTCACGTCCAATAACGGCACCTACACCTCCACCGTGGCCAAGACCACGGCGGATAACCTCGGTGTGTCGTTGCTGTGGGCGGACAACACGGCGGCAAACCTCAATGGCACCGTCAAGAAATACACCAACCTCAGCGGCGACGTGGATATCAGCCTCAAGGCGCAACTGGTCGAACGCGGCACGCTGGCGCCGGGCGCGTTCACCTCGTCGATGGTCATGACCCTCAATTACCTATGAAAGCGCTCGCCTGGATGCTGCTGGCCGTAGCCAGCACCGCCCTTGCGCAAGCGGCGGAAGAAGCGCAGATCGACGTCAGCGGCAAGCTGACCGCACCGCCGTGCACCGCAAGGTTTCCGAGTACGCAACAGGTGGACCTGGGCAAGGTCAACCTCAACCAGTTGGCCGACGGCAGCACCGTCGCCACCGATGTGCCGCTGGTCTTCGACTGTCAGGCGGGCGCTCAGGTCGAGCTGAGTTTGTCGGCGGGCATGGCCCGGGCCCTCACCGTCAGCCCGGTGCTGCTCACCAATCTCCCATCCCTGGGGTTGCAGGTGCAATTGCGTGACAAGACCGACAAGCCGGGGATCGGCCTGGGCCAAACCGGCACCTGGCCGGTAGAAGACGAACCGTTGGCGCTGACCCTGCGCGTCAAGCCCGTGTCCCTGGGCGAGCTGCCCGAGGCGGGTAGCTACAAAGCCACCCTGTTGATGCAGATGACGTACCGCTGATTACTGAAACTGCCGGGCTTCGATGCAATAGGTCAGCAGCGCCTGGTCACTGTCCACCTCCAGCTTGCGCATGGCCGAAATCTTCTGCGCGCTGACGGTCTTGTTGCTGCGGCTCAACTGCCGCGCGATATCGCTCACGCTCATGCCCGTCACGAATAAACGCAGCACTTCCATCTCCCGTGGCGACAGGCTCTGAAAGCGCGCCTGCACCTGGGTCACATTAGCCAAGACCGAAGTCGCGGCGGGCTCCGGTGCGCGGTAACTGCGCTGGGCACTGATCGCGCCGAGGGCCTTTTCGATCTCGCCGTGCAGGTGGTTCTTCTGGATCACCCCGGCCACACCCAATTCCTGCAAGCGGGTGAGAATCAGGCTGTTGGAAATCATGGTCAGCACCAGCACCTGGGTCGCGGGAAAGTGACGCAGGATGTACTCGATCAGCTTCAACCCATCGCCATAGGTGTCGTCACCCGGCATGTTGAAATCGGTGATCAGGACTTGCGGCCGGTGCTTGCGCAACTGCTCGATCAGTTGACTGGAACTGACCGCCTCGCCCACCAGGCTGTAGCGTGAATCACGCTGCACAATTTCGCGCACGCCCACCAGTACGATCGGGTGGTCATCGGCGATCACAACGTTCATTTCTCGCATTCTTTATCTTCCTTGTAATGGGCTTTCATCAAGTTTGCGACTCTGCCAGCAAGCACTGCGCAACCGCTGTAAGCCGTGCGCACACGCCTCGAATCTGCGTGGTGGCGTATGTATCCAGCGGTGCGTCGTACAGGGTGTTCTCCCATGCCTGACAAGCGCTGGACAGTTCCCCGGCACGCACACTGGCCAGCGCGCCGTTGAGGCTGTGCAAACGCTCACGTACGAGGGTGGCATCGCCGGCCGTCAGGCCTTGTTCGATCTGCTGCACATCCACCAGCAACGTGTCGGCCATCAGTTGGCGCATGGCCGGGGAAAGCTCGATCCAGCCTTCACGGTCCCGGTCCACCTGCACCACCGGCAAGGCCGTGGCCCGCCGGCAGTGCGCCATTAACGCCTGGCGCAGCATGCTCAGGCTCAGCGGTTTGACCACCCACGCGTTCATGCCCACCGCCAGGCAACGCTCGCCCTCCTCGCGCAGGGCATTGGCGGTGACGCCGATGATCGGCACCTGGACGCCTTGTTCACGCAACGCGCGGGCCAGGTCGTAGCCGTTGAGGCGCGGCATATTGATGTCGGTGATCACCAGGTCGAACGGCTGCGAACCCCAGATTTGCAGCGCATGCTCGCCGTCACGCGCTACGGTGGGGTGGGCGCCAAGGGCCTCGAGCTGTTCTTGCAGCACGGCCTGGCTGACCGGGTTGTCTTCGGCGACCAGCACGCGCACGTTCAGGCACGGTGCGTCCAGGCACGGCGGCATCGGCGGTTGTTCCGCAGAGGGCAGGGTTTCCTGAAGCACCGGCAAGGTGATGAACAGCGAAAAACTGCTGCCCAACCCTGGCTCGCTGACCACGCGCATGCTGCCGCCCATCAACTCACTCAAGCGCGAGCAGATAGACAGGCCCAGGCCGGCGCCATTGCCGTCCTGGTCGCCCGCTACCTGATAAAACGGCTTGAACAACTGGTCCAGCGCCTTTTCCGGAATGCCCACGCCGGTGTCAGTGACCTGCCATTGCAGGGTCACTTTATCGTCAAGTAGTTGCTGCACCATCAGGCGCAAACGCACGCGCCCGGAGTCGGTGAACTTGATCGCGTTGCCCAGCAGGTTATGCAGGACCTGCCGGATGCGGCCAGCATCGCCAAGCAGTTGCGGCGGTAGCAGCGGGTCGATCTCGGCATCGATCTGCAAGCCTTTATTGCGCGCGGTCGCGCTGAACGCCAACACCGATTCCGCCACCAACTGGCCCGGGCTGAACGGCGCCGCTTCCACGGCCATTTGCCCGGATTCGATTTTCGATACATCCAGTACGTTGCTGATCAACTGGAACAGCACAGTGGACGAACCCTGGATAATTTCCAGGTAGTGGCGCTGGCGCTCGCTCATGTCGGTCAGGGCCATCAGTTCCAGGTTGCCGAGCACGCCGTACAGCGGGGTGCGGATTTCATGGCTCATGGTTGCCAGGAACACGGTTTTGGCCTCGTTGGCTTCGGTGGCTTCCTGGCGCGCCTGGGTCAGCAACTGGGCTTCGTCCACGTGTCGGGTGATGTCGTTGCAGCCGCAGAGGAACACGTCCTCACCTTCGTACCGCGCCGCCACCACCACGACCTGCAAGTACCGCCCCTCCACCGCCAGGCACATCTCGCCGGGGGTATCCGGGCCATCGTTGGCCTTGAGCACGTCGAGCAGCGGTGCGGTGCCCTGCAATTGCAGCGCGCGCTGGTTTTCCAGGAGTAACTGGTGATCGCTGCGGCGCACTACGCACAATCCCACCGGGGCGTTGTGCAGCATGATGCGGTTGAATGCCTCGCTCTCGAACAGACGCTCCTGCGCGCGTTGCGCCGGGCTGACGATGCGGGTCTTGTACCAATGGTTGATCCACCAGCCCAGCAGCACGGCCGCCAGAAACGTCAGGCCAAGGCCCAGCAGCGGCCATTTGGCGTAGCGCAGGAAATCCTGATAGCTGATGGCGTACAGGCCGGTCCAGTGCTCGCCACCCTCGCTGAGCATCTTGAAGCGCAAACCCTGGCTGTTGAAGCTCAGGCCCAGGGGCGCCATGTGTTCATCGCCGAGGCTGCCGAGCAACACGTCGCCCTGGGGCGAGATCAGGGTGAACTGGTTGTAGACCGACAGTTGCAGTACTCGCTCGATTTCGTCGACCTGCGAGGTGTCCACCACCGCCGCCAGCGTGAGCAGGCCCTGAGGCTGATTGGCCGGCAATACGGCGGCAGGCGCGTCGAGGCCGATCATCGCGACCACGCTGCGGCTGTTCTGGTACAACTGCGGCGGCGCACGCATCCAGCGCACGCGGCTGTCGGTCAGCAGGAGGCTTTGGCTCTGTTGCAGTTGCTGCAAGCGGCTCACCACGTCGCGGTACTGCTCGCGCAACAATGGCTGGTGCTGGCGCAAGCCGCCCACGCCGGGCACGGCCAGGCTGGCGACGGCATTGGGGGTGAACACGAACAGCTGCGGCGAGGCGTAAAACGAGCTGGCCCAGTAGCCGCCGTAGTAGTCAGTCAGTTGCACGCCAAACGCCAGTGCCCGGCGCGTGTCATCCGCCGAGAACGTCTCGGCGTGGGACAAGGTGAAGGGTAGCGACATCGCAAACCCCTTGGCCTGCAACACCACCTGCCCGCCTTCGTGCTGCAACTCCACCACCGAGGTCGACTGCACGGCCGGCAGCGGCGGCGCGTTGCTGCGGCTGTAGCCACTGGCCACGTTGCGCAGGAACGCCTCGTGCTCATGGATGATCTCCACCACGCGGGCGAAGTGGAACTCGACCTTTTCCTGTTCAGCGTCGAGCAACCGCGACACCGCCCAATAGCAACTGCTGGACAGCAACAAGGCGAGCCCCGTGAGCAATAACAGGGCTTTGTTCAAGCGTTGAGAGCTTTGCGCCAGCTTGTCCAGGCGCAGACTTGCATGTTTCATCGTCAGTACCGCAGAAGCCTGAATCAGGATATGGGGCCTATGCTTGATCCCGGCATTGGCCAATAACGCCCGGCTGACCGGGCGACCCTTCCTTCGGGCTTCTTGACTGTGTGACCCTGGCCACTCACATAAGTGCTGGCGCAGGGCCATCCTCGATTAACAGGGCGCTGAATTTTTCCGCCGCCACGGCATGGGAGATCAGGAAACCCTGCACCTGATCGCAGCGGATACGCCGCAACATCGCCAGCTCCGCCTGGGTCTCGGCGCCCTCGGCGATGGTGGTCAGCCCGAGTTTGCGGCCCAGCTCGACAATGCTTTGCAAGGCCGACGCCAGGCTTTCGTTCTCGGCACAGCCATGCACCAGTGACCGGTCGATCTTGACCTCGTTGAACGGCGTCGACACCAGGTTGAAGTAGGAACTGAACCCCTTGCCGAAGTCATCCTGCGCCAACCCAAAGCCCATCATGCGCAAGCGACATGCTCCAGCGTAGTAGTTACTGGGCAGCCGTGTGGTGGAGCTTTCCATCAATTCGAAGGTAATTTGCCGGGGTTCGGCGTCGCGGCTTTGCACCTGGGCAAGCAGGCGGTCGACCAGGTCGCTCTGGTCGAGCAAATGCGTGGGCAGGTTGATCGACACCGGCAGCCGGTAACCGAGTTGCGCCCACTGGGCCTGGGCGATGAGGGTTTGGCCGAGAATGCAGGTGAGCAAGCGGGTTTCCAGGTCAAGGCGCTCGATGTCGTCAAGAAACGCGCCGGGCATCAATAACCCTTCCACCGGGTGCACCCAGCGTGCCAGGGCTTCGGCGCCCACGATGCGCCCGTCATGCAGGGATTTTTTCGGCTGGAACCACGCCTGGATTTCACCATTGGCCAAGGCGCGCTCAAGGTTCTCCCGGGCATGGCTGACACCCCGGTGGCAACACGGCGTGCGCGCCTGCTCGGCGAGTTTGTCGAGGCAATCGCGCAGGGTGCGCACCTCGCGTTCGCGCACCGGCTTGGAGATTAGCCCGGCGACGGTCAGGCCGAGGTTCCCGGCCACCTGCCCGGCGCCCACCAGCATGCGCCGCGACGCCACGCTCATCAGCGCCAGCGCAGGCGGCGCGTGCATGCGGGCCAAGTGCTGGATCAGTTGCACACCGTCCATCCCCGGCATCATCAAGTCGCTGAGCAGCAGATCGTAGCGCTGTCGGGCCAGGCGTTGCAGCGCGGTGGCGCCATCCCAGACCACATCGACGTCAAACCCGCCGATGGCCTGGAAGACGTTGATCAAGTACTCATGCTGGAAAGGATGGTCTTCCACGATGAGTACGCGATAGGCGCTCAAAGCACCCTCCTCTGATAGCGATGCAGGCACTGGTAGAGGGCGCGCAGGGTGAACGGCTTGACCAGGCAATGATCCATGCCAGCGTTCAGGCAGCGCTCGGCTTCGTCGAGCATCGCGTTGGCGGTGGCCCCGATGATCGGCAGTGAGCAACCCAGGCGACGCAGTTGTTCGGTGAGTTCATAGCCGTTCATGCGTGGCATGTTGACGTCGGTGAGAATCATGTCGAACGCGGTATCACCCCACAATGACAGCGCTTCAATGCCGTCGCCGGCCAGCACCACGCTGCAGCCGAGCTCTTCCAACTGGTCGCGCAGGATCAACTGGTTGATCAGGTTGTCTTCGGCCACCAGCAGGCGCAGGTTGAGGCTGAACTCGGTGGGCTTCTCGCTGATCCTCGGCGACAACAACTCTTCGCTGCCCTGGGCGCGGCTGACCGCGCGGTTGAGCGCCTGCAGGTTGTTCAGGCCGATCTGCCAGGGATAAGCGCCATGCTCGTCGACCGCGGCCATCACCCGCGGCCCGGACCAATGCAGCAACTGGTCGGGCTCGGTCGGGCCGGGATACAGCTCGACCAATACCGCGCCGGGGTCGGCCTCGGCGGACTCCGGCGCACCGAGTTGCGCGCGCGCGCCCCAGCGACGCAACCAGCCGCCAACACTTTCCGCCAGCTCACGCACCGGCGACACCACATACACCCGCTCGCCGAGCAGCGGCTGCGCCCAGGGAGCCTGGTCGTCGTCGTTGACTTGCTCCAGCGGCAAGGTGAAGGAAAAGCTGCTGCCCAGGCCCGGTTCGCTGACCACCCGCAAGGTGCCGTTCATCAAGTGCATCAGGCGCTTGCAGATCGACAAGCCCAGGCCGCTGCCGGCGACCACATTCGCATTGCCGCTGACCTGGAAGAACGGCTCGAACAGGTACCGCTGGTCTTCCTCGGCGATGCCCTTGCCGGTGTCGACTATCTGCCACTGCAACATCGTGCGCTCGCCTTCACGGCTTTCCAGGCGCAGACGCAAGACAATCCGGCCGCTTTCGGTGAATTTCAGCGCGTTGTTCAGCAGGTTATTCAGGATCTGGCGGATGCGTGTGACATCCCCGCTCACGTGGTCGGGCAACTGCGGGTCGAGGCAGGCGAACAACTGCAGGCCCTTGCTTTGGGCGGCGCCTGCGTAGCCCTGGATCACTTCCTGCACCAACTCGATCGGTGAGAACGTGCTGAACTCTAGGGACAGTTGTCCCGCTTCGATTTTCGACACGTCCAGCACATCGCAGATCATTTGCAGCAAGTTCGCCGACGAGCCCTCGATGGCATTCAGGTAGCCACGCTGCTGGCTGTTAAGGTCGGTGCGCGCAAGCAATTCCAGGGTGCCCAGCACGCCATACAATGGCGTGCGGATTTCATGGCTCATGGTTGCCAGGAACAGGGTCTTGGCCTCATTCGCCGCGTCCGCCAGCGTGCGCGCCTGCTGCAGGGCCAACTCCACCTGCTTGCGTTCGGTGATGTCGCTGAAGGCGCAGATCAGCACCTCCTCACGCTGGTAACGGGTTGGCGCGAAACTCAGGTACAGGTGACGACCGTCGGCCATTTGCAGCTCGTCGGTGCTGCTTTGTTCCGACTCATCGAACGCGCGGCGAATCCAGCCGTGACACAGTTGCTGGCGCTCGTGGCCGTTGCCCAGCCATTGCCGGGACAGGGGGTTTTCCAGCACTACCTCGCCGTCGCTGCGGCGCAGCACGCACAAGGCCACTGGCGCGATGCGAATCACCGCACTGCTGAATGCCTCACTCTCCACCAGCGCTTCGATGCGATTGGCTGCCGGGATAATCAAACGCTGATCGATGCGCCGCACCAACCGCACCATCAACAAGCTGGCCGCTGCGCACAACAGCAGGCACAGCAGCAACGGCATGGCCAGGCTGGGCAACAGTGAACTCAGCTCCAGGCTGTAGACGATCTGCCACTGGGAGTAACCCAGGTGCTTGCGAATGGCCAAGCGATCCGGCAGCCAGCGGCTGCCTTCCCAACCAAAGCTGGCCGTGGCGTGATACTGGCGCAGCACCTGCGCAGCCGACGGTTGATGAGGCGTGCTGCTGAAAATCAGCTGCCCGGCGCCGTCAAGCAACATGAAGTCCCCGGCTTTTTCATGCTGCAGGGCGTTGATCAGGTCCGGGCCGTCCACCTCCAGCCCGAGCCAACCCGACGTGGGGCTACGGTCGTCGAGGCGAGTGAAGATGTATAGCGGTGAATCCAGGCGGCTCTGCTCAGTCAGCCACAACTCATCGCTGACCGAGACCTTGCCGGTGTCCACCGCCATCAACCGCTGCAATACCGGCTGCGGCACATTCTCCGGGGCCGCCCCAACGGTAAACAGGCGCTCCACCACCGGCTCGGCGCGCTGCGCGACGTAGATCAGGTTGACCTGGTTGACCTGCAGGTAATCAAGCAGGCGCCTAGTCAGCCAAAGGCTCCAGATATTGCCCGCCTCGCCCAAGGTGATGTGCAACTCTTCGGCCGGCACATTATTGAGGTTGCCCACGGGTGGCGTGACATGACGAACCGTCGACAGGCCGAGGCTTTTGAGCAGCGTCTGGCGGCTGACAAAAAAACTCTGCGCATCGGAAATCGCCTCATTCATATAACTGCGCCGTAGCGAAATTTCCTCATTCAACGCCGCACGCAAGTAGCTGTAGGCACCCACATACACGCCGAGCACCAATGCCAGGGCAAACAGCCGCAACAACTTGCGCGCGGCCTTGGGCGTCGAAAAAGAAGAGTCGAGTGGTTGCAGGAAATGTTTGAGCTTCATCGCCAAAAGAGTAAGCGTGGCGAGAGGGTAGTTGAATAAGACGGATCTCAAAGCCCCGCACTGCTTGCGCCGATGGAACTCTCGCGCAACACGCTGTTCTAGACACCTTCGTCGCTGCTTGCGTAGCATCGGCGGCTGTCCTTCGTGCACTTCATCAAACAGAGTTACCCATGACTATCCAGCAAACACCCGGGCACGTGCTGCCCGCGCGCAGCGCCGCCAAAATGGAAGCGGCCATGGCCGTGGGCGCCTTTGCGATCGGCACCGGCGAATTCGCCATCATGGGGCTGATGCCCGACATCGCCCACAACCTCAATCTCAGCGAACCGCAAGTGGGCCACGCCATCAGCGCCTATGCGCTGGGCGTGATGGTCGGCGCCCCGCTGCTGGCCATCCTCGGCGCCAAGTTGCTGCGTAAACACATGCTGCTATTGCTGATGGGCCTTTATGCCCTGGGCAACCTCGCCACGGCGTTTACCCCAACCTTCGGTTCGCTGGTGGCCTTCCGCTTTATCAGCGGCCTGCCCCACGGCGCCTACTTCGGCATCGCCGCCGTGGTCGCCTCCAGCATGGTGCCCAGCGACAAACGTGCCGGCGCGGTCGCGCGGGTGATGATGGGCCTGACCCTGGCCATGCTGCTCGGCAACCCCATCGCCACCTTCCTCGGTCAACACTTTGGCTGGCGCTCGGCGTTCGCGCTGGTCAGTGCTATCGCCCTGTGCACCATCGCGCTGGTCTGGCAATTCGTACCGGATCGCCACGACGAACCCCGCAGCGACCCGCGCAAAGAACTGCGTGCCTTCACCAAACCGCAGGTGTGGATGGCGCTGTCCATTGGCGCTATTGGGTTTGCCGGGATGTTCTGCGTGTTCAGCTACCTGGCGCCGACCATGCTCGAAGTGACCAAAGTCTCGCCGCAGTGGATCCCATTCGGTCTGGCCGCGTTTGGCGTAGGCGGCATCATCGGCAACATCGCCGGCGGCAAGCTGTTTGATCGCCTGCAATTTCGCGCAGTGGGCTGGATTATGGTGTGGTCGATGGCCGTGCTGATCTTCTTCACCTTCGCCGCGAGTTCGCTGTGGAGCGTACTGCTGGGCATCGGCCTGGTCGGCACCATGATCGCCATGGCCGCGCCGCTGCAAATCCGCTTGATGGACATTGCGCATGAGGCACCGAGCCTGGCGGCGGCGTCCAACCACGCGGCGTTCAACCTGGCGAATGCGCTGGGGCCGTGGCTGGGTGGGATGGCGATTACGGCGGGATATGGGTGGACCAGCACGGGTTACATCGGCGCTGCCACGGCACTGGTGGGCTTGGGCATCTACCTGATCGCCCGCCGCATGAAAGGCGGTCACTAACGCCCTCCCACGATCCAATGTGGGAGCGGGCTTGCTCGCGAAAGCGGTGGGTCAGTCACTGAGTAAATGACTGCCCCACCCGCTCAGTCAGTCATCATGCATCAACCCCGAACCATACTCCCCGTAACTGCTCCCCAGCGCGTTGCCGCCAAAATTCATCTTGGCGGCCTTGCTGGGGCTGTGGTCGCCAAAGGCTTGGCATCCCCCTGAATAACAAGGGTCGCTACTCAGGTCGCTACTCATGCCAGATGAACCCGACGAACAAGCGGCCAAGAGCAACGTGCCTGCGACCATCACGACTTTGACGAGGTTGGAGATCATTTTTTCAGTTCCCTTTGGGCTTATGGGCTGAGCGTAGGCCTCAATGCCGGTGAGAATTATGAAACTTTGCCGTAGGACAGGATCGGTTCAGGTTGATGTCGTTTTGGCGACGAATTATCCAGGCACATATTCTGATTGGCGATATCAACAGTTAGCCCCTACATATTAAAGCCGACCAGGCATCAATTCAGATGAACCTGCGGCCTACGTAGAGGGAAGCTCAAGTAATGGCTAAAGACGAAAAAACCAGTGAAAGCGTCGCTTCAAAAGCAGCCAAGCTGCTGGCGGATCCCACCACTCCGCCGGATGTGAAATCTGTGGCGGCTTCGGCGCTGACTCAGGCGCCCGACAAAAAGAAGAAATAAGCTGAAAACCGTGCCAGGGTGGCTGGAGCTCTGGCACTGGCCACCACGGCACCACGCCCATTCCTGTTAAACTGTCCGCCCTTCGCCTTATCCATCTCAGATCCTAATGTCCTCACCTATAGCACCAACGCCATCGTTCTCCCGTCGCTTCTCCGTTGCTCCGATGATGGATTGGAACGACTAGTCCCACAGCCCCCACAGAACGTGCACTACAGAACCCATGTCACGCGCCCGTACCACTTTCGTACCAGCATTACTCCGCGCAATTCCCCCCGTTCCTTTTTGCTGATTTTCGCAAATCCAGGGAATACCGCTGCTATGCTTGATTTCTTTCATACGAGCCGCAAACCATGGCAAGCGAATACTCACTGAAGGACGTGCTGGAACGGCTTTATCAAAATCAACTGGCCCTCGAAGCGGCAGTGATGGAGCTGACTCTCTGGGCTGAGAAGCAAAATGCTTTAGAGGTGGGTGAGAATGTTCGGGGGGCACTTCACACGATTGGTGAAAATGCAGGCCATATCAAACAAGGCCTGGCTCGATTGGGAAGGGACGACCTCACCTAAATGTCAGGCATCGGTCAGAAGCAGACCTTAACAAGGCCGCACTCAATTTTCTTCTTCACAAATCAGATCATGATTGAGGATGAACTACCCCGTAGCTTGACGCGTGATCCTGGTGGTGTCTCACACAGAGCCTAACGATTGCTGTGTTCCTTGTTGAAAGGATGGCCATGAGCCATCTTGAAAGGTAGAATTAATCGAAGTTAACCATCATACGGAAATGACATGTCTCAGTCCCTACCTAGCCCTGATCACGATTCTGCTGATGACTTGTGGGTCAAAGATCCTGGTACAATTAAACGATTCATTCACAATGAAGCACAGTACCAACAACTATGCAGCGAAGTTGAGTACATACTAAAAAAGAAAATACTAGAAAATAAAATACAGACATCCTTCATAGGTTCAAGAGCCAAAACACTAAGTAGCTTTATAGAAAAGCTAAATCGAAAGAAATATTCATCGCCCTTTGAAGAGATTAAAGATTTCTCAGGCGCACGAGTTGTGTGCTTGTATCACCAAGACCTTGATCTCGTGCGAGAAATAATAATTAACGAGTTTGAAATCCTGGAAGAAGTCGATAAGCTTGAAGAACTTGGCGTCAATAGATTTGGCTATGGAGCCACTCACTTCATTATAGCACTTGGAGAAAAACACTCAGGAACTCGATATGATGATCTCCGTAATCTTAACTGTGAAATCCAGGTAAGAACGGTTGTACAGGATGCCTGGGCTATCATTCAGCACCACATGATATATAAAAAAGAGTCTGAAATCCCTACTCAAATACTCAGAAAGCTCAACAGCCTAGCGGGACTTTTTGAAGTGGTTGACGACCAGTTTCAGCGAATAAGAGAGCAGAGAGATTCTTACCTAGCCTGGGTTAGAAGTAATCTGGCCGAAGATTCGGAAATATCTAAAACAGAACTAAATTCGGACAGCTTGATTGAGTATCTGAAATGGAAATTCCCTAAATCCCCCCCAGATTCCTGGGATGGTCAAGTCAGTCTCGTCGTAAATTGCCTGCATCAACATGGATACAAGACGCTTGGGGATATAGAGCGGACTATCAAGAAGTTTGATGAACCCACAGAAAATGTCATCGCCGAGCTTGATAAATCCGAAAAAATACATAAAACAGAAAACAATGAAGTTCCCTCAGCAGTTTACGTGGCAGTTGCGGCGGCTTTAGAACATGACGAAATGATGAGTGACTTAGGGTTTCCAGAGAGCTGGCAGGAAATAATGTCAAGGTATAAAAAATAAAGTCCTGGTTTATTTCACGCTTGAGCTAGTGAAGAACGTGCTGCTTTTCAAGAAATTATATATGGGGCAGATAGGTAGGCGGTCGGGAGGGGGGCAAAGCCCGACCAGTAATTGCTGTTGATGAGAGGTAGCTATAGCCGACTTCTGCCTGTCGCCACCGGCTGCTTTGAGTCGACTGCTGCCGGTCATGAGCGAAAAGCATCAGCCTTTTCGGTGATGCATTGGAACGATTAACGTCAATGGTCTTTAAAACAAAGGATCACAGCAACAATCAATTCCCCTTGCACCATTTCTGTACCAGCGCCCACGTCAAAATGCGTTTACATCCGGCAGATAACGGCCAAGCCAATCAATGCTGGAGCTCTTTACGCCGCCGCAGAACTGCTACGCTTCCCTGTTCACGGAGGATTTGTGATGCCAAACTCAGACCTGCTCCCTTCACTGCTCTACTAGCTCAATGAAAACCAGCTTGCCTTGGAAGCGGCGATCCTCTAACTCTCCAATTGGGTGGAACAGCGCGGTTCGCCTGAGGCTGTCGCCAACGTGCGTGGCGCCCTGCCTGCGATTGATCGAAACGAAGAGTTCATCAAAATTTCTCTTGCTATGATGATGACGCCGAAGTGAACAGCATCGATTGAAGCCCTGAAAATCCACAATTATCAGTTTTTTGGTGTTGAGTTTTAGCGACTAATAGCAGCAACCTTTGAAACCGAAATCTGACCCAACCTGGTGGTATGCTCCACGCTGGAGCGGGAGCGGACAGTTGACGAGAGTTAAAGCCATTTTTAAAAAGAACTAAAGCAACAAGTTAGCCTTTTTAAAAAAGCACCACTCCAACAACAAACCAGCCTAAAAACCAACTATACACAGCAGGGAAAAATGAAACTAATCCAAAGCATTTCCGGAAAAATAAAAAACTCAAACAAAGATGCAAACATCGAACTCAACGGAAAAAACCTAATCATTGCCGGCGGTAACGGCTCAGGTAAAACCTCCCTAGTTAACGCAATACATCAAACACTTACAACTCAGTTAGTCCAACAACAACTTCGAAATATCCCAAACTATCAACAAAATATCAACACTTACAAAGAAGCAATAAGAAACCCCAACATAGATCCTGCAATGCGACTAACCTATGAGCAAAATCTTCTGCAAACCCAGCAAACTTTGGACGCTATCAATGGCCCTATAAAAATCATCTACAATATTGATCCATACCCATTTATGGATATATACGCCGAAAAAAAATCGTCCATTCGCTTTTTTGCTGCAGATCGTAAGGCTGCCATTTCCAGCGTATCATCGGCGACCGCATCTCAACCAAATATACAGTCGATAAACATAAACAATCCGCTAGGAGGCAACCTTGAGCAGCATCTTGTAAATTTAAAAGTAAGAAGTGCTTTAGCAATGCAAGCTAACGAGGTGGGAAAACGATCTGTTCACGCTGAAGAGTGGATAGCCTCCTTTACCGAAAACCTCAAATATTTATTTGAAGATCAATCAACAGAACTTCACTTTTCGCCCGACCAGTTGAGATTTGATATTTCGCAAAATGGTAAACCACGATACAACTTCCAAAGTTTATCCTCTGGATATCTAGCCATCTTTGATATATATGCAGATCTGCTCATGCATACCGAATACGCACAGATTAAACCATCAGAGCTCACAGGTATCGTGATAATCGATGAAATCGATGCTCATCTGCATGTCTCGCTACAACGTAAAATACTACCTTTCTTTACCTCTTCATTCCCCGCGATACAGTTTATTGTAACTACTCACTCCCCTTTCGTTCTGACATCAGTTGATGACGCAGTAATATTTGACATATCCACATGCCAAACTGTACACGACTTATCAATGTACTCTTATGAGTCTGTTGTTGAGGGGCTATTAGGCGTACCTCCCATCTCAAAAATATTTGAGGACACAATTAAAAAACTGACGAAAATCACAAGCGCTGATTCTTTCGATATTAAATTGGCAGAAGACTTATTGAACACGATTGCACCTCACATAGGCGTACTAGACGCCGAATCAGAAATGTTCTACCAAATTGCCGCCAACAAAATAATTAAGATGAAGGCGGAGAACAAATAAATGTTTAATGTGGAACGACCAAAGCTCGCCCCACCATCTTTAACTGAAAAAAAAAGCTGGACCGGCAGCGACGTACTTCATTCATTGAGACAAGCATTTTATGACAAATGTTATATCTGCGAAACAAAAGACCCACTCAGCCTTAACGTTGAACATTTTGACGCCCACATGGATGACGTCGACAAAATGTATGACTGGAACAATCTATTTCTTGCTTGCGCCCGGTGCAACAACTTTAAACGACACTTATTCAACAACCTCATAAACTGCACAGATGCCAGCCTAGACGCATTGCGCCTCGTACGACACGCGCCCCCAGTTACGCCTTTTGCGAAAAATCTAACAATTGAACCGACAAACGATGAAGCCAGCACTATTGAGACTGCCACGCTCATAAGAAAAGTCTTCACCGATGACAACACGGGCAACAAAGATATAACCGGTACTTATTTAAGAAAACGCGTATACAAACGATACGCCCTACTTTTATCATTCATCAATATATACATTGATGAAGACTCTTTGGAATCAGAAAAAAGAGATGCCATCCTTAGAATTGAAAATCTAATGAAAAAAAGTCAAGAATATTCGGCCTTTTTAAGATGGGCAATAATAGACTCACCCGAGCTATTTGAAGTTGTGAAAGACTCTATTGACTAACTACCATACAACAAAAAACCCTTACAAACTGTGCGCTAAGAGGGGGACTGCTTTGCATCCCCCCTCCCTTGATCACAGTGAGCCAGAATTGAATATAAGCTTCCCAAGCTGATAACGAGGGTTCGATTCCGTTCACCCGCTCCACTATTTTCAAGGCTTCCAGCGGTATCAAGGTAACATCGCGTAGAACTGGTGACAGTTACTGAATTCTGGGAATGTTTGTGCACCAACGTGAGTGCACAGCAACTGATGGACCTGTGCATGCGCCCTCTCCATAGGCGCTTTCGGCTTTTCATGTTGACCCCTCGGAAAACGGTTAGGAAGGTTAGTTTTTTGCTGACTGCCCTGAAAGCCTTGTGCTTAAAGGCTTTGCAACAATGGACGCAGGTTAGGATTTGGTTAGCAGAGGGTTATTTCCTAACCTTTATAGATGTTAAAAATACAGTAAATAAAAATCTTAAAAATCAGCATCTTACGCATTACTAACCTAAGACCTAACCATAACTAACCCTCCAAAGTTAGCTCTCAAACCCAGTAAATACGGGCGTCTCAGCAGCTCTCGGGCTGCCATTTCAAAAACTAACCCTTTTCCCGAGCCACCTCTCAAAATCCATACCCCACTGCGCTCCAGCAACCTTCACCAAACAACCCAACCGTGCAGGGATTCGCAGGCTTTTTCACCCCCAGCGACGCCAGAGAAAGCCCCGCCAAGCCCGCATCTAAGCAACTGCAGGGAGTGCAGAAAAAATGACCCATTTAGCCCGCAGGCGTGGTGGGGGGACGACGGCGCGCGCCAGGTGATGAAGCACGTCACTACCCCGATGTAGCACGCCAACCCCCCATATTTAGGCGAATGTGTGAAGCATTGCGAAAAAATGGGGGGTCAGCCAAGCCGCTGGTCGCCAGCCCTGAATGCTGTATATACAAACAGTATAATTCGATGCAGACTGATCCTGGCGTTGCGAGATAACGCAGATCAATTTGGTTGGGATCGAAATCACTTTCAGTGCGTTGACAATCCACTATCGAACGTAAAAGGTAGCCGCCTGTCGAATAAAGAGTGGCTAAGGTGCCTAGCGCCTAACAAACGCATGTCATAAAGCCATAAGTGATTGACAAGGGATTTGACTTGTCGATAATCGCCGTCCAGAGTTGTCTGAGGTTGTGGATAAGTTTCTTGACAACCTGTGCGTAACGTTCATGGAAGATTGCTCCGCATGAACATGTCCGGAGAAAAAAATGGCCTTTAACGAAAGAAAAGCTGCCCAGATGGCCGCATTTTTCCTTCATCAGGGTGGAGGAAAGCTCGAAGTCTTGAAGCTGATGAAGCTTCTTTATCTCGCCGATCGCCAGGCGATGGACTGGTACGAGCAGCCAATTTCAGGTGATCGGATGGTTTCCATGCCAAATGGCCCCGTCCTATCCCGGACTTTGGATTTGATGAACGGAAGTCGCCCCACGGTCGAAGACGGCTGGCAATGCTGGGTCGCAGACCGGGAATCCTACGAGGTCGCCCTACAACCTTGTCATTTGGAAAATGGCGAGCTGTATTTAGGTGCGCTCAGCCAAGCCGAAATCGAAGTTCTCAACGCTGTTTGGGCTGATTTTGGTGGGATGGGCAAGTACGATTTGGTGGATTACACACATGATCGTTGCGCCGAATGGAAAGATCCTTGCGGATCATCACGTCCAATAAGCTACGCGGATGTGTTTTTGGCTCTTGGCCGTGATGGGGGACAAGCAGAAGAAGCTGCTCAAGCCCTGGAAGGTCAAGACACAGTGGATAGGATATTCGCGAGCCTTTAATGTTTATAGCTACCCGTAGAGCTACCGTTTTGGTTCCCAGTGGAACCCCTCAAAGACCAGATCTTAAGCACTTATTTATCCTCCTCAACGATCCGGCTGGCGAGGATCAATTGGTTTTGATAGTAAGCATCTCTACTGTCAAGGCGGGAGGCCGGCACGACCAAACATGTCTCCTATATCCGGGGGATCATCCCTTCATACAAGTACCGAGCTTCGTTATGTACGGGATGAGTCGACTTGAGCCAGCAAAAAAACTAATCAAAGCTGTCGATCAAGGTATTTTTGTCCCTAAAGACCCTATAGATGGTGGCATTTTTGCCCGAATCTGCAACGGAGTCCTCGACTCCGCATTTACGGCAGCTGAGTTCAAAGCTTTTTTCTCAAAAATTTGGACCCGATAAGAGTAGCCCAGCCACTGGCTGGGCTTTTCTTTAAGTAATGAGAAAACTATTTTTTAGAACAACCCTCCCAGTGCCGACGGCTCCCAATTCATAATCACCAGCTCCCCGCTGACCTCGGCTTTCCCCTGCCGCTGATTCGTCGTGCTGTAGCGAATGTCCACCGTTTCGAAGTGAAACCCGTCAAACACACGCCGAATATCTGGATGGTCGTTAATGCTCACCATCACCTTGCCTTTGCAACGTCGCATGAAATCAGCCATCCGCTCGTAGCTTTCAAAAGGAAAGTCCACGCCATAGCCTGCGGTCTGCCAGTAAGGAGGATCCATGTAGTGGAAGGTGTGCGGCCGGTCGTACCGCTCCGCGCATTCCAGCCAGCCCAGGTTCTCGACGTAGGTACCCGACAGCCGTTGCCAGGCAGCAGACAGGTTCTCCTCAATCCGCAGCAAGTTGATGGCAGGGCCAGTGGTGGCGGTACCGAAGGTCTGCCCGCTGACCTTGCCGGCGAAGGCATGGTGCTGCAGGTAGAAAAACCGCGCAGCCCTCTGGATGTCGGTGAGTGTTTCCGGTCTGGTCATCTTCTGCCATTCGAACACCTGGCGAGAGCTGAGCGCCCACTTGAACTGGCGCACGAACTCTTCCAGATGGTTCTGCACCACGCGGTACAACGTCACCAGGTCGCCGTTGATGTCATTGAGAACTTCAACTGGCGCGGCCTGGGGCCGCATGAAGTAGAGCGCGGCGCCGCCGGCAAAGACCTCGACGTAACATTCATGCGGCGGAAACAGCGGAATAAGACGATCTGCCAGGCGACGCTTGCCGCCCATCCACGGGATTATCGGTGCGCTCATAAGTGATCCTTGTTTCGACAATTGGATTCGCTTAGGCTTCGCACCCCCTGCGCAGTGGGGCGAGGCCTTGGTTGGAGCACTCGGCGTGTTCGAGTGTTTCAGCGTCGAATCGGTGTTGACGCACCGGTTCGTCGCCTCGTTTACTGCGCGGGGGTACTACTTCCCCCCCGTTGGAAGCTCAAATTCCTTGAAGCTGACAACCTCCTCACCCAGCCACTCGTTGACCTGGGCCAGCCTCGCCTGCAACGGCTCCAGCTCGTTGACCGCCCAAACCTCAGCAGCCTCCCGCAACGACCCAAAACCGCCCGCGTTCTGCGGCACGATGCCCATCAATTGCGGAGGAATGCGCAACGCCGCGAGCAAGTCATCGCGGCTGATGTTCTTGATCGAGCTGAATTCATCCTTGGCCGCCACTTCGCTCACCGGGATGAGCTGAATACCGTCCTTCTTCCCGGCCGGCGCGTACACGAACAAGTTGCGAAAGTTGCCTGGCCCTTTCGAGTTCTTCAGCGCGGTGCGCAGTGAGTCGATGTCCTCTTCCTTCTGCGCCGCGTCGGTCATGTACAGGATGAAACCGGCGTGACTGCCGTTGTTGTAGTACTTGCGCCGGAACAGCGTGGCGCTCTCGTTGAGCAGCGCACTTTGCAGCGCTGCCAGCCACTCCGGCAGGCCGTAGATCTCCTGGTTGATATCGGCCTCGCGCAAGTGGCAGATCGAACCAGGGGCAAACTCGTGCTCGTCCTTCCAGCCACGCACCTGGTAATAGGTCTCCATGTCCACACCACGGCGCATGTACTTCGCCAGTGGAGGCAGCAGGCCCATAGTGTTGCGGAGCATGTTGTTGCGCTTTTCCAGGTAGCAGTTGCCACACCAGAGCCAGTCCAGGGCGAACTGCTCAAAGGCTTGGCGAGTCAACAGCCGATGAGGAACGAACGTGCGGGCGAGCATGTTGCGCTTGAAGTTCAGCCCCGACTGGAGGTACACGCTGGCCCGGGTCGTTTTTGCCAGGCCGTCCATGGACATCGGTGTTTCAAACCAACGCCCATTGGCCCAGCACTCCAAGTAGTCGAGGATCTCCCGGCTATCCAGCACGGGAGCGGGATCACCGAAAGTGAACGCTTCAACCGGCCCGGACTCAGGCGGCAGCAAGTCCCCTTCAATGGTTGGCTGAGCGGTGGCCAGCTGGGTACCGCGCTTACGTCTGCTCATCAGTAGGACTCCATAAATCCGGTGTTCGCCGTGGTCTGCCCTTCAAGGGGTTCGTTGTGCAGTGCGTGGAACAGCGCCCACGCCAGGTCGGCATGGCCCGTCTCGTCTGTGCGACCGGCCGTGTAAGTGAACATGCGCCCGGAGGCGGTTATTGTTTTGCGGATAGCCATCAATGACTGGGCCATATCCGTCCAGCCTGCATCGAATTCCAGACGGCCGTTTTTGATGACGTCATAAGCCTTCAGCACCAGGCGGGTTTTGACCTCGGGCGAGTAGCTGAACGTGGTGATGTTCGGGAAGAACTGCTTCACCAGTTGCGCCACGCCGGAACCCATGCCGGTGATATCAATCCCGATGTAGGTCACCCAGTAGCGTCTGGTGACCTGGCGAACGGATATCGGGGTAAGACCACGATATATGACGCAATGGTCGGCTTCTGATCCTCGGCATATTTCACACACGTTAACGTTACGTGCGACATGGTCAGGAGCGCATCACACACCTCCCCGACACCCGCGATGCTTCCCTGATAAACTGCACACCATTCGCCTCGTTGACTCAGATCTCCAATGCCCCTACAAACCGCTCCACTCTCCCGCCGCTTCTCCGTCGCCCCGATGATGGATTGGACTGACAGGCACTGCAGGTACTTCCTGCGCCTGCTGTCCAAAAACGCCCTCCTCTACACCGAGATGGTCACCACCGGCGCAATCCTCCACGGCGACCACGAACGCTTCCTGCGCCATAACGAGGCCGAGCATCCACTCGCCCTGCAGTTGGGCGGTAGCGTCCCCGCCGACCTGGCCGCCTGCGCCCGCATGGCCCAGGACGCCGGTTACGACGAGGTGAACCTCAACGTCGGCTGCCCCAGCGACCGGGTGCAAAACAACATGATCGGCGCGATCTTGATGGCCCACCCGGCCTTGGTGGCGGATTGCGTTAAGGCAATGCAGGACGCCGTCTCGATCCCGGTAACGGTTAAGCACCGCATCGGCATCAACGGCCGGGACAGTTACGCCGAGCTGTGCGATTTCGTTGGCCAGGTGAAGGACGCGGGCTGCACCAGTTTTACCGTGCATGCGCGAATCGCCATTCTGGAAGGGCTGTCACCGAAGGAAAATCGGGACATCCCGCCCTTGCGCTACGACGTTGCCGCCCAGTTGAAGCAGGATTTCCCTGAACTGGAGATCATCCTCAACGGCGGCATCAAGACCCTCGAACAGTGCCAGGAGCATCTGCAGACCTTCGATGGCGTGATGCTGGGCCGCGAGGCTTATCACAATCCGTATTTGCTGGCCGAGGTTGATCAGCAGCTGTTTGGCAGCACGGCACCTGTGATCACCCGTGCCGAGGCGTTGGCGCAGTTGCGTCCTTATATTGCCGAACACCTGGCGACAGGTGGCTCGATGCATCACATCACGCGCCACGCGCTGGGGCTGGGGACGGGTTTCCCGGGGGCGCGGAAGTTTCGGCAGTTGTTGTCGGTGGATATTCATAAGGCCAGTGATCCGTTGGCGTTGCTGGATAAGGCTGGGGAGTTGCTGGAGGGACGGTGATTTGGGTGTCAGTGGGTTTATTGGGTGGCTGACACGACGCCTTCGCGAGCAAGCCCGCTCCCACATTTGGATGGGGGGATGTCAGGAAGATGGGGCAAGACTGCTCCCACCGTTTGATCGGGTGGTCATCGGGCAGTTGGGTTGAACCTGCTGGCTGTTTTGGCCTCCTATTGAGCATTGGCCGGTGATTCAAACGGCTGTTTTCAGGTTGTTGCCCTCGCAAACGATCGAATGCATTTGCGCCCTTGAGCGGCTGTCAGCGCTCGGGTAATGTCATCAGACCCACAGGACAGAGCACGCCCATGACTTCCAAGCTGGAACAACTCAAGCAATTCACCACTGTAGTAGCCGATACCGGCGATTTTTCTACCCTCGCCAAGCTCAAGCCACAAGACGCCACTACCAACCCTTCCCTGCTGCTCAAGGCCGCGTCGATCCCAGGCTATGCCAAGCTGCTGGACGAGGCTGTTGCCGACTGCAACGGCGATGTAGGCCTGGCCAGCGACCGTTTCGCGGTAGCCGTCGGCCAGGAAATCCTGAAAGTGGTGCCCGGCCGCATTTCCACCGAGGTGGATGCCCGCTTGTCGTTCGATACCGACGCGGTACTCAAGCGCGCCCATCGCCTGATCGACCTGTACGACAAGGCCGGCATTGGCCGTGACCGCGTGCTGATCAAGATCGCTTCCACCTGGGAAGGCATCCGCGCCGCCGAGCAGCTGGAAAAGGAAGGCATCCAGACCAACCTGACGCTGCTGTTCTCCTTCGCCCAGGCCGTGGCTTGCGCCGAAGCAGGCGTGTTCCTGATTTCGCCGTTCGTGGGCCGTATCTACGACTGGTACAAGAAGGCCAACGGCAACGACTACACCGGCTCCGAAGATCCGGGCGTGCAGTCGGTGACGCGCATCTACAACTACTACAAGGCCAATGGCTACAAGACCGTGGTAATGGGTGCAAGCTTCCGTAACCTGAGCCAGATCGAAGAGCTGGCTGGTTGCGACCGCCTGACCATCAGCCCGGACCTGCTGGAAAAACTCGCAGCCGACAACGGCAAGCTGGAACGCAAATTGTCGCCAGGCCATGCGGGCGAAGCTCGTGTGCACCTGACCGAAGCGCAGTTCCGTTGGGAATCCAACGAAGATGCAATGGCCACCGAGAAACTGGCCGAGGGCATTCGTCAGTTCGCCCGCGACCAGGAAAAACTCGAAGCGCTGTTGACCGCCAAGCTCTAAAAACGGCGGCGACAAAAAGGGCGGCACCTGTGAGGGTGCCGCCCTTTTTTTGTATTAGCCGATTTCGAGCCGAACTCAGTTAAAAATGTGGGAGGGGGCTTGCTCCCGAATACAGGGCGTCAGTCGCTACATTCACTACTGACCCGCCGCTTTCGGGAGCAAGCCCCCTCCCACACTTTGACAATGTTTCAGCTGGAAATTAGTGCCGCTCCAGCGCATTCACCAGGTCGTGGAACGCCTCGCGGTTGGAGTCGTTCAAGCCCATCAGGATCTTGTGGGCTTCCAGTACCTTGACCCGTACCACTTCCTCGGACTGGTCCTGGGACGGCAGGTCGGTCAGGCATTCCGGGCACGGGATCGGGCGGTCAACGATGTTGAACACTTGATCGAAGCCCATGGACTGCAACAGACGGGTGATGTCTTCGTGGGTGGTGACGACGGTCGGCAGCAGTCCGACCTTCTGCCGAGACAGAATGGACAACTTGGCCAACAGCCCAAGGGTGGTGCTATCGATGCTGCGGGTTTCGGTCAGATCGATCACGATCGCCGAGAAATTCAAGGCTGTGAAGATCCGCTCAATCGTCGCATCCAGCGCCGAACACAAGGTCAGGCGCACTTCACCGACAAACTTCAGGACAAAAGTCCCGTCTTGCTCGGCGAATTGGATTCTTCCGGTACTCATCAAAGATTCCTGCTCAACACCAATAGGGCGATATCATCCGGCATCTCCCCTAGCGTGGCCAATCCAAAAACCTGCCGCAGGCCATCCAGGCTGCCGCCCGCCGACCTGACCCGTTGGGGCAAGGCGGCTTCTTTCTCTTTGAGTGTAGGCTCTGGCAAAAGGTCCAGGATACCGTCGGACATCAGCGTCAGGCTGAACGTCGGCGGCAATTCCAGGATGTGGTCTTCGTAGGTGGCTTCATTGAATAAGCCAACCGGCAAACCACGCCCTTCCAGGTAGCGCACACTGTCTGGAGTGTATAAAACCGGCAATGGCAGGTGACCGCCAATGCTGTAGGTCAAAAGACCTGTTTCTTCATCAATCACGCCGCCGACCATCGTCACGTGCTTGCCCAGCTTGCAGCTGATCAGGCCCCGGTTGATGTGGCCCAGCACTTGCGAAGGGGTGAACTCCGGCAAGGTGCCATTGCGCTTGGACTCGAACAACAGCCGTGTAGTCATGAACTTCAACAACACGGTCACGAATGCAGAGGAGGCGCCGTGGCCGGAAACGTCGGCCAGGTAGAACGCGACACGCCGCTCATCAACGCGGAAGTAGTCGACGAAATCACCCGACAGGTACAGCGACGGGATGATCTGGTGGGCAAACTTGAACTCGTCGATGCTCCACGGGCTCACCGGCAGCATGTTCATCTGCACCTGGCGACCGGCGTTCTGGTCTTCCTGGAGCAGGTTCAGGCTGGCTTCGAGTTCGCGGTTGGCGGTTTCGAGCTTTTCACGGTAACGCTGGTTTTCCAGCAGCAGCCGTGCACGATCCAGGGCACGACGCACCGAGTGCTCCAGCACAGCCAGGTCTTCCAGGGGCTTGATCAGGTAGTCGGCAGCGCCGAGGCGCAAGGCCTCGACGGCATCGTTCATCACGCCGGCACCGGACACGACAATCACCGGCGTCTGCGGGGCGATGTCGGTTACCTGGCGGATCAGCTCAAGGCCGCCCACCTGGGGCATGCGCAGGTCGCAGATCACAAGGTCGGGCTTGTCGCGCTCGAATACCTGGAGACCCTGGAGGCCGTTGCTGGCCTGCAGGACGCTGAAGCCACTGTCTTCCAAATAGGCCGCAAGACTCGCGCGCACTACTTCGTCGTCATCGATTATCAGCAGCGTGGCACTGGTTTTCTGCATGTGGGCAAACGGCGCCAGAATTAGGTTGGCGTAGGCAGCTCGACAATGGCCGGGCTTACTACTGGATTCGCTTTCTAGCCTCTCTGTCCTACAAAACGCCGAGTTATTGCCGACGCACAAAGGTAAAGCAGAGGTGCCCTTCTAAGGCGCAGACGGTACTCCCATCCGCCAGGGGTTTCAAGCTCACGGCGATGGTCGCCGGGCGTCTTTACATCGCAAATCACCAGTAGTTATAAGAACGCATAAAACCGCGACTTAAAGTAAGCACGTAACCCACGGATAAACCTCGAATGCCGCCCACAAAAAAGGCGACCCGAGGGCCGCCTTCTTCTTTCAAGCCTGGGGCTTAAAAGTCGTCTACAACCTTGCCATCCTTGACCTTGAACTCGCGGTTCTGCAAGTAGGCGTTGCGGATGAAGGTGTATTTGTCGCCGCTGATCAGCTTCTCGGAGGACAGCAGGCTGGCACGCGTGTCGACGATATTCAGGCCGAAGGTGCTGTTGCGCCAGCCGATATCGTTCATGTAGCGGTACGGCTGGGTGTAGCTGTCCACGTATTTGGACGGCGCGTCACGCAGGGTGCTTGGGCCCAGCAGTGGCAGCATCACGTAAGGACCGCTGTCGACGCCCCAGTAGCCGAGAGTCTGGCCGAAGTCTTCGTCGTTGCGTTGCAGCCCCATTTTGGTGCCGACATCAACGAAACCCAGCACGCCGAACGTGGTGTTCATCAGCAAGCGGGCAGTGTCGACGCCTGCAGCGTGGGGCTTGAGTTGCAGCACGTCGTTGGCAAAGTTGCCGACGTCGCCGATGTTGCGGAAGAAGTTGTGGATCCCGTCCTGCACGAACTGCGGGGTCACGAACTGATAGCCTTGAGCCAATGGCTTGAGGGCATAGGTATCAACGGTATCGTTGAAGGTGAAGATCGGGCGGTTGACGCTTTCCCATGGATCATCTTCCGAGGCCGCCTGGGCTACGAAAGGAACCAGCAAAATACTCGCACATACGGACAGCTGAGCTAGACATTGGCTCCAGCGCATAGCTTGAACTCCTTGAATGGTCTGTCATGGGCGCTATGCCCTGAATGAGGCCGTCAGTATATGACGGAAGTGTCAGATTAGGCAGCCTTGCAGAAATGTCATTCAGCAAATGCACAAAATTCCTACAATTGCTGCGGGTGTAACTTGCTTGTCACCCAAGTCCGGTAGCGTCACTGCTATTTCAGGGACGTCGAAATGCCACACGCCGAGATTGTTAGTGCCAGCACCCCGTCCTTGACGGCCGTACTGTTCGGGCTTAGTGGCTGCCTGGTGGACTTTGGTTCCCAGGCCCGCGCCGATTCCGCGCCTTCCAGCGATACCCATGCCACTGTCGGCGCCCTGAAGATCCTGCGCAGCCTCGAAGAACAGCGCGTCCCTTGTGCATGGCTGGACGAGTTGCCGGCGTCGGTTTCCACACCGCTGGCCGCCGGGCTACCCCGCTGGATCAAGGCTGCCAAGCCCTCCTCCACCCGCTGGCCGGCGCCTCACGCCTGCTGGCAGGCCCTGATGGAACTGAATATCGAACGCCTGGAAGGCTGCGTCCTGGTCAGCGGCGAGCCACGCCTGCTGCAATCGGGGCTCAATGCCGGGCTGTGGACCATTGGCCTGGCATCCTGTGGCTCATTGTGCGGGCTTTCGCCGCAGCAATGGCAAGCACTCAGCGAGAAGGAACGCGAGCATAAGCGCGCCAAAGCCACTGTCGCGCTCTATGGCCTGGGCGTGCATTCGGTGATTGACCACCTGGGCGAACTGCAGACCTGCCTGGCCGACATCAGCCTGCGCCAGCTCAAAGGCGAGAAGCCCTGATCGAGATCATGCACAGTAGGCGCCAGTGGATTAATCTACAGGTCAGCCCATAGACCTTTCCCGGCGTGCCGCGGTCTATGTCAGTGCCTATCGATAAAAGGAAGAACGCCATGCCTGCCCGCGAACAACTGCAAGAACAGGTCAAAATTTTGCGCGAGCAATTGGATCAGAATCCAGAAATGCCCCTCGAACAGCGCGAAGAGCTGCGAGATTTGATTGCTGAACTGGAAGTTCAGGAGCCACTGGAAGGTGCCATTCAGGATCCAAGCATCGCCGACGGTGTGAACCTGGCCGTAGAACGCTTCGAACTGGAGCACCCGGGCATTGCCGGGACCTTGCGCAATATTGTGGTGACCCTGGGTAACATCGGGATCTAATAGTCGGACACCTATCAAATGTGGGAGCGGGCTTGCTCGCGAATGCGGTCCGTCAGCTGATACATAAGCTGGCTGATACACCGCTTTCGCGAGCAAGCCCGCTCCCACATTTATTTTGGGTGAAGGCTACTG
The DNA here is from genome assembly GCF_013385695.1 of Pseudomonas sp. D8002. Lineage (NCBI taxonomy): Bacteria > Pseudomonadati > Pseudomonadota > Gammaproteobacteria > Pseudomonadales > Pseudomonadaceae > Pseudomonas > Pseudomonas sp. D8002. The sequence goes on along the minus strand of NZ_JACAPM010000034.1, from coordinate 49,732 downwards.
TCGAGCCAGGCGCAGGTTCTGGAACTGCTGCTCTTCAGTACTGCGGTACGGGTTGATATCCAGCCCGCCACGCCGCACATAGCGCGCATACACCGTCAGTTTCTCCGGCTTGAGCAAGCGCTGCAGATCGAGAAAGATCCGCTCCACGCACTGTTCATGGAAGTCCGAATGCTGGCGGAAGCTCACCAGGTATTCCAGCAGGCTGGCATGATCCAGCGCCGCGCCGCGGTACTCCACCGCCACACTGCCCCAGTCAGGCTGGCTGGTCACCGGGCAGTTGGACTTGAGCAGATGACTGTGGACGCTCTCCTCCACCACGCGCGAATCGTCGCAACGCAGCAGTTCCGGGCGCGGGTGCTCGTAGTTGCTGACGGTAATGTCCAGGTCATCAATGCACACACCCGGCAACGCGACCACGCCTTCGGCTTCAACCTCGCCCAGGCTGCGGATGCGCACGCCAACCGGCTTGCCGGCCGCTGCACTCAGGTCGGTGCGCAACGTCGCTTCAAGGCTTTGCACATCGGCAAACGCGGTTTGGTTCAGCGAGTTGAGGTACAACTTGAACGACTTCGACTCGATGATGTTCGGCGAGTCGGCCGGGATACTGAATTCACCGATGGCCACCACGGGTTTGCCGGATGGCAGCAGCCAGGACAGTTCGAAGCAGTTCCAGAAATCCACGCCTTTATACGGCAGGGTCTCGGCACTCAGGCCCAGCTCGGCCCACTTGGCGGCGCGAGGAATCGGGAACAGCAACGACGGGGTGTAGGTGGAGATGTATTCACTGGACTTGCCCAGCGGCGAATGTTCGGCTGCGGGATGCATGGCGGAAACCTGGCTAAATAAACGCCGCCATTCTACCCGCCTTTGCCCGTCAATGGCTTACTGGCTGACGGTCAGCTTGCCGACCATGCCCGCCTGGTAATGCCCCGGAATGTTGCAGGCAAACTCCAAGCCGGTGGCCTTGGTGAAGGTCCAGGTCAGCTCGGCGGTCTTGCCGGGCTCTACCAACACGCTGTTGGGGTCGTCGTGTTTCATGCCTGCCATATCACCATGCCCCATCGCACTGTGGTCCATTTTGCCCATGCCGGTCGCCGTCAGCATGCCGCTGGCCTGCATCTGCAGCATCTCTTTCTGATGCGCTGCGTGCATGGCGGCATCGCCAAGGTTGAATTCATGAAGCAACTGGCCTTTGTTGACCAGCACAAAGCGCACAGTCTCACCGGCTTTTACATCAATAGCCTTGGGCGAAAAGGAAATATCCTGCAGTACCACTTCCACGGTGCGCGTGGCCTTGGCGGCGGGCGCGGCCTCACCGAAGGCGAAGGTTTCAGCCGGGGATGCCAGCACCGGAAGACTCATCGCCATCAGGCAGCCCGCCAACAACCAGGATTTACGTAAAAACATGCTCACACTCCAAAGGTTCGGAATCAGTCTGTGGGACACTTTACGAACGCGCCGCTGCCAGCCAGCTGACTGCCAGATTACAACTTTGTCAGCTTGAGCCGGCTGCCGGATGTGCGCGGTATAACGTCTGTGTTCCCGTAAAACCATGAGCCGCCCATGAAACTGCTGATCGTCGAAGACCAACCGAAAACCGGCCACTACTTGCGCCAGGGGCTGGCCGAGGCCGGGTTCAACACCGAGCTGGTGGCCGACGGCACCAGCGGCCAGCACCTGGCGCTGACCGGTGACTACGACCTGTTGATCCTCGATGTGATGCTGCCAGGTCGCGATGGCTGGCAGATCCTCCAGGCCGTACGCAACGCCGGGCTCGACATGCCGGTACTGTTCCTTACCGCACGGGACGCCGTGGAAGACCGGGTGCATGGCCTGGAACTGGGCGCCGACGATTACCTCGTCAAGCCCTTCGCCTTCTCCGAACTGCTGGCCCGGGTGCGCAGCCTGTTACGCCGTGGCAGCAGCCCCCCCCAGGAAACCAGCCTGCAACTGGCCGACCTGCGCATGGACCTGATCCGCCGCCGGGTAGAGCGCGACGGCCAGCGCATCGACCTGACGGCCAAGGAGTTTTCCCTGCTGGAACTGCTGCTGCGCCGCCAGGGCGAAGTACTGCCCAAGTCGCTGATCGCCTCCCAGGTGTGGGACATGAACTTCGACAGCGATACCAACATCATCGAAGTCGCGATCCGCCGCCTGCGCCTGAAGGTCGACGACAACTTTCCCAACAAGCTGATCCATACGGTACGCGGCATGGGCTACGTGCTTGAGGAGCGGTTCAGTTGATGAAACGGATTTCCCTGGCCAGCCGCCTGGCGCTGTTGTTTGCTGGCTGTACCGCCGTGGTTTCATTGCTGGCCGGCGTGCTGTTCAACCATGCCAGCGAGGCGCACTTTATCGAGCTGGACCAGCAGTTGCTCGACGGCAAGATGATAGCGCTGCGCAGCACATTGCAAGGTGCCGACACGCCAGAACGATTTGCCTTACGAGAAACAACGCTGCGAGAAGAACTCAATCGCCAGCCCGACCTGGCCCTGCGCATCACCACCGGCGATCAGCGCTGGTTCGACGGCGCTCCCGGCATCACCCTGCCCCAGGCGCCTGGCCTGCACAGCGTGCAGAACGCCGGCACCGATTACCGCGTGTACAACGCGCCGCTGATTCCTGGAAACGCTGACTCGCCACGCCTGACGCTGATGCTCGACATCACCCACCATCAACACTTCCTGCAACGCATGCAGCATCTGATCTGGCTGACCGTCGGCCTTTCCGCCCTGGCCACCGCCCTGCTCGGCGCCTGGGCCGCCCGCAGCGGGTTGCGACCGCTGAGGCGCATGAGCGAAGTCGCCAGCGGCGTCTCTGCCCACTCCCTGACCCAACGCCTGCCCCAGGAACAAATGCCCGCCGAACTGGCGGAACTCGCCCAGTCCTTCAACGCGATGCTTGGGCGCCTGGACGATGCCTTCCAGCGCCTTTCGGCGTTTTCTGCCGACATCGCCCATGAACTGCGTACGCCACTGTCGAATTTGCTGACACAGACCCAAGTCATCCTCACGCATCCACGGGCGCTGGAGGACTACCGCGAAGCCCTGCACAGCAACCTGGAAGAACTGCAATGGATGGCGCAGTTGGTCAACGACATGCTGTACCTGGCCAAGGCGGACCATGGGCTGCTGGTGCCCAAGCGCGAAACCCTGGTGCTGGCGGACGAGGTGGAGGCATTGCTGGAGTTTTTCGCGCCGCTGGCGGAGGACGTCCAGGTGCGGCTGGTTCGGGAAGGCAGCGCCAGCACTTCAGGTGACCGCAGCATGTTGCGCCGGGCGATTTCCAACCTGCTGGATAACGCGTTGCGGTTCACCCCGCCGGGTGGCGAAGTCAGCGTGCGGATTGTCGAGGGGATGCAAGGCGTGACGCTGAGTGTGGAAAACACCGGGGAAGGCATTCCCGAGGCATTGTTGCCACGGTTGTTTGACCGGTTTTACCGGGCAGATCCGGCGCGTCATGAAGGGAGCAGCGAACATGCGGGGCTGGGTTTGGCGATTACCCAGTCGATTGTGCGGGCCCATGGGGGGCGGATTTTCTGTGAGTCGGGGGCGGGATGGGCGAGGTTTGTGATGGCGTTGCCGCAGGGGTATTGATGCAAGCTGTAGCGGCCCTTTCGCGAGCAAGCCCGCTCCCACATTTTGACCGAGTGCATTCAGGAAGAACGCGGTCAAAATGTGGGAGCGGGCTTGCTCGCGAAGGCGGTCTTAAGAATTACGAATACCTGAGGGCATGCGCCGGCTCAATCTTCGCCGCCCGATACGCCGGATAGATGGTCGCCAAAAAGCTCAACACAAACCCCGCCGAGCAAATCAGCAACACATCCCCACCCTGCAACTGCGAAGGCAGGTTGCTGACGAAATACACGTCCGAACTGAAGATATGCTGCCCGGTCACCCGTTCCAGCCACCCAACCAGTTCACTGACGTTCAGCGCCGCAATCACGCCGAGGATTCCACCGATCAAGGTACCGACGATCCCGATCACCGTCCCCTGCACCATGAAGATCGCCATGATCTGCCGCGGCGTGGCGCCGATGGTGCGCAGTATCGCAATGTCGGCGCCCTTGTCGTTCACCACCATGATCAAGGTCGCGATGATGTTGAACGCCGCCACCGCGACGATCATCAGCAACAGCAGGCCGATCATGGTTTTTTCCATCTTCATCGCACTGAACAGGCTGCCCTGGGTGTGGGTCCAGTCGTCGGCCTTGTAGTCGGCGCCGAGGCTGGCGGCGATATCCGCCGAGACCTTGGGCGCGGCATACAAGTCTTTCACTGCCAGGCGCACGCTTTGCACCTGGTTCGGCTCCCAATGCTGTATCTCGGCGGCGTCGGCCATGTGGATCAGGGCCATGGAGCCATCCAGCTCCGCGCCCACCTTGAACACACCCACCACGTTCAAACGCTGCATACGCGGGGTGATGCCACCGGGCGCACTGCTGATTTCCGGTACGATCAGGGTCAGCTTGTCACCGACATTCAGGCGAAAACGCCGGGCGGTGATTTCGCCGATCACCACACCGAACTCGCCCGGTTTAAGGTCTTCAAGATGACCCTGGACGATATGCTGGGCCACAATCGACACCTTGCCTTCCTGGGCCGGATCAACGCCGCTGATCTCGATCGGCTGCATCGCGCCCTTGTAGGAGAGCATGCCGTCCATCTGTGTGAACGGTACAGCAGCAGTGACTTCCGGATTCTTCATCGCGGCATCTGCCACCGGCTGCCAGTCGCTGATGGGCTTCACGCCAACGATGGTCGCGTGGGGCACCATGCCGAGGATGCGTGAGCTCATTTCCCGCTGGAAACCGTTCATTACCGACAACACCACGATCATCGCCAGCACGCCGAGGGCGAGGCCGATCATCGAGGTCATCGAGATAAACGAAACAAAACGGTTGCGGCGCTTGGCGCGGGTATAGCGCGTGCCGATGAAAATCGATAACGGTCTGAACATTCGCGGGCACCGTTGAAAAAATAGAAAACCCGGCGCCGGGCGCCGGGCTTGAAACAGGTCAGATGGCGACCAGATGACCTTCCTGCAGGTGCAACACACGGTCCATCTGGCGGGCCATGCTCATGTCATGGGTCACCACCAGGAACGCGGTGCGCATCTGGGTGCTCAACTCCAGCATCAAGTCCTTGATGCCCTGGGCGGTGTGGGAGTCGAGGTTGCCGGTCGGCTCGTCGAGCATCACCAGCCCCGGGTTGTTGACCAGGGCACGGGCAATCGCCACACGCTGGCGCTCGCCGCCGGACAACTCAGCCGGCTTGTGCTCCAGGCGATGGCCCAGGCCGACGCGCTCCAACAACGCCTGGGCACGCTGGCGTGCTTCCGGGATCGCGGTCTTGCCGATCAACAGCGGCATGCAGACGTTTTCCAGGGCGGTGAACTCGGGCAGCAAGTGGTGGAACTGGTACACAAAACCCAGCGAACGGTTGCGCAACTGGCCACGGGCCTTCTCGCCCAGGGCCGACAACTCTTCGCCGGCCAGCCAGACGCTGCCCTGGGACGGCGTATCAAGGCCGCCCAACAGGTTGAGCAAGGTACTTTTACCGGAACCGGAACTGCCGACGATCGCCACGCGTTCGCCCGGGTGCAGTTCCAGCTGCAGGTTGGACAGCACCACCACGGACTCCGGGCCTTCCTCGTAGGATTTGCCCAGGTTGCGGCAGCTCAGGATTGCTTTTTCACTCATGCCCGATTCACTCATAACGTAAAGCCTGCGCCGGCTGGGTACGTGCCGCGCGCCAGGCTGGATACAGGGTGGCAAGGAAACTCAGGACCAACGCGGCGCCGCCGACCATCAATACGTCCTGGCTCTGCACCTGGGACGGCAAGTAGTCGATGAAGTAGACGTCGGAGTTCAAGAATTTGTGGCCGATCAACACTTCCAGCCCGGCGATAGCCGCGCTGACGTTCAGCGCGGCGAGAATCCCCACCACGGTGCCGATCAAGGTGCCGACGACGCCGATCACCGTGCCCTGGACCATGAAGATCGCCATGATCTGCCCCGGCGTGGCGCCAAGGGTGCGCAGGATCGCGATGTCGCCCTTCTTGTCGTTCACCACCATCACCAGCGTGGAGATGATGTTGAAGGCGGCGACGGCGACGATCAGCAGCAACAGCAGGCCGATCATGGCTTTTTCCATGCGGATGGCCTGGTACAGGTTGCCGTGGGTGCGGGTCCAGTCGCGGGCGTAGTACTGGTTTTCACCCAGGTGCTGGGCGATTTCCCACGAGGTACGCGGCGCGTCGAACAGGTCGTTGAATTTCAGGCGCAAGCCCTGGACCTGGTCCGGCTTCCAGCGATGCAGGCGGGCCAGGTCGGTCAGGTTGGTCAGGCCCAGGTAGCCGTCGATCTCACCGGCGCCGACATGGAAGATGCCGACCACGGTAAAGCGCTTCATGCGCGGGAACATGCCCGCCGGAGTCACGGTGACTTCCGGCGCGACGAAGGTCAGCTTGTCGCCGATGCCCACGCCGAGCTTGGCCGCCGCCTTGTCACCGATAGCGATGCCAAAGCTGCCGGGCGACAAGTCGTCCAGTTTGCCCTGCTGCATGAAGTTATCGATGATCGAGACATTGCGTTCCTGCGCCGGGTCGATGGCATTGAGCAGGACTTTCTGCACCTTGCCGTCGTTGGTCAACAGGCCCTGCATCTGGGTGAAGGGCGCAACCGCCAGCACTTTGGGGTTCTGCTTGACCTTCGCGGCCAGGCTTTGCCAGTCGCTGATGGGCTCACCCGACTCGATGGTCGCGTGGGGCACCATGCCCAGCACGCGGGTGCGCATCTCATGATCGAAGCCGTTCATCACCGACAGCACCACAATCATCACGACAACGCCAAGGGCGAGCCCGATCATCGAGGTCAGGGAAATGAACGACACAAAATGATTGCGACGTTTTGCACGGGTATAACGCGTGCCAATAAATACGAAGAGAGGTCTGAACATGTCGGGGCTTGTTCGGAGGAAAAGAAGACGTCCTTGTGGCGGGGTCAGGTAAGCAGCTTTACACTCAGACCATCACCGCTGCCTTGGGTTCGCCATGTCGACATTAGATGAAGAAGATCGCCGCGAATACTACCGTATCGAGGACATGATCGCACTGGAAATTACCCCACTGTCGGGCCCGGAAGCGCTGAGCAAGGAAGTGTTGCTGGATGATTCGCCGCTGTTCAATCTGCTCAGCGAGTTGCACCTGAGTGAATTTGAATCCCAGCACTTGCTGCGCCAGATCGGCGAGCGGGACCGCACCCTGGCCGCCTTCCTCAAAGTCCAGAACAAACGCATGGATTTGCTCAGCCAGATCATGGCGCAAAGCCTGCTGGGCGAAATCGGTACGCCGCAGCCCGTGGTCATTTCCGAAGGCGGCATCGAATTTCTGAACCCCACCGCGATCCAGCCCGACAGCCACCTGGCGGTCAAGCTGGTGCTGATGCCGCAAGCCCTCGGGCTGTTGCTGCGAGCCAAGGTTACCCATTGCGATGCCAAGACCGGTGGCTTTGAAATCGGCACGGAATTCGAAGCCATGACCGATGCCCAACGCCAGTTGCTGGCACGCTATATCCTGCAGAAACAGGCCCAGGAACGGCGCCTGGCGCGGGAAAAAAGCGACGAATCCGACACCTGAATACGATCATTGAATGGCGCGTCGCGTCATCCATCCAGCCAGGAACCCTGGCGTAAAGGAGCAACTGTGACCCTGATTTATGGCCACCGCGGTGCCAAAGGCGAAGCACCGGAAAACACCCTGACCAGCTTCCAGGAATGCCTCAAGCACGGCGTACGCCGCTGCGAACTGGATTTGCACCTGTCCATGGACGGCGAGCTGATGGTCATCCACGACCCGACGCTCAAGCGCACCACCGACCGGCGCGGCAAGGTCGTCGAGTATTCAGCCGCCGACCTGGTCAAGATGGACGCGCGCAAAGGCGGCCCGGGCTGGGTCAACCCTTGCCCGATCCCGCGCCTGGAAGAGCTGTTCGAACAGTGCGACTTCGACCACTGGCAACTGGAAGTCAAAAGCGCATCGCGCACCCGCGCGGCAACCACCGTGCTGGCGATCCGTGAAATGGCTCAGCGTTTCGGGCTGATGGACAAGGTCACCGTGACCTCAAGCTCGCGGGAAGTGTTGAAAGCGGCGCTGGACCTCACCCCGGACCTGTCCCGCGGACTGGTAGCCGAATACGCCTGGCTCGACCCGTTGAAGGTCGCGGCCAACTATGGCTGTGAGATTCTGGCGTTGAACTGGACGTTGTGCACCCCTGAGCGCCTGGAAAAAGCCCAGCGCCAGGGTTTGCACGTGTCCGTATGGACCGTCAACGAACCCGCGCTGATGCGCAGGCTCGCCGACTTCGGCGTAGATAGCCTGATTACAGACTTTCCCGGTTTGGCCACTGCCACCCTCGGGAATTACTGAAATCGGTCTCCCCGGCCGGCTCAGGCCACCGGCCGGAGCCGCTCAAAAAAGCCGGTTGAGGCCGTCGTAGGCCGCTACCCGATAGGCTTCAGCCATGGTCGGGTAGTTGAACGTGGTGTTGACGAAATACTTGAGGGTATTCAGCTCACCCGGCTGGTTCATGATCGCCTGGCCGATGTGCACGATCTCCGACGCCTGATAGCCGAAGCAATGCACGCCCAGCACTTCCAGAGTCTCGCGGTGGAACAGGATCTTCAGCATGCCCTGGGGCTCACCGGCGATCTGCGCACGCGCCATGCTCTTGAAGAACGCCTTGCCGACTTCATAAGGCACCTTGGCCTTGGTCAGTTCGTGCTCGTTCTTGCCGATCGAGCTGATCTCGGGAATCGTGTAGATCCCGGTCGGCACGTCGTTGACGTAGCGCCAGCTGCCGTTGTCGACAATGCTGCCAGCGGCCGAGCGGCCCTGGTCATGGGCGGCACTGGCCAGGCTTGGCCAGCCGATCACGTCACCGGCACCGTAGATGTTCGGTACGCAGGTGCGGTAGTTCTCGTCGACTTCGATCTGGCCACGGCTGTTGACCTTCACACCGATGTTTTCCATGCCCAGCTTGTCGGTGTTGCCGGTACGGCCGTTGCACCACAGCAAGGCGTCGGCCTTGATCTTCTTGCCGGATTTCAGGTGCAGGATCACACCGTTGTCCAGGCCTTCGACCCGCTCGTACTCTTCGTTGTGGCGCACGGTGATGTTGTTGTTGCTGAAGTGGTAACTCAACGCCTGGGAAATTTCCGAGTCGAGGAAGCTCAGCAACTGGTCGCGGTTATCCACCAGCTCGACCAATACACCCAGGCCGCTGAAGATCGAGGCGTATTCACAGCCGATCACGCCGGCGCCGTAGATGATCAGTTTGCGCGGGGTGTGGCCCAGGCTGAGGATGGTGTCGCTATCGTAGATACGCGGGTGGTGGAAATCGATATCCGCCGGGCGATACGGACGCGAGCCGGTGGCGATGATGATGTGCTTGGCTACCAGCTTCTCGACCACGCCGTTGGCGCAGACCACTTCGACGGTTTGCTCGTCGGCGAAGCTGCCGGTGCCGAAGAACAGGTCGACGCGGTTACGGGCATAGAAGCCGGTACGCGAGGCAACCTGTTTGGAAATGACTTTTTCAGCGCTCTTGAGCACGTCCGGGAACGAAAACCAGCGCGGCTCACCAATGGCCCGGAACATCGGGTTGGTGTTGAACTGCATGATCTGGCGCACCGAGTGACGCAAGGCCTTGGACGGGATGGTACCCAGGTGGGTGCAGTTACCGCCGACCTGGCGACGGCTATCGACCATCGCCACCTTGCGCCCTGCTTTGGCGGCGTTCATCGCCGCACCTTCTCCAGCTGGGCCGGAACCCAGTACCACCACGTCGTAGTTGTAGACAGCCATGCGTACTCCTCAGAACAGGCCAGGGCGCACGGTTGGACGCCTGGCTAAATCATGCCGCGGCCAGCGGTCATGAAGGATCAATGTGGCTCAAGTGTGTGAGCCGGGGCACAGTCTATAGAACGCTCAACGTCGCGCACATTAACCCTTGGTCGCGTCGTAGGCCAGTTTTGCCTTTACTACACGGCGCTCGTTATTGAATTAACCTGTAGGCAAGCACCTTTTCAGGACTGGCCATTATGAAGCATGTCGTCATTTGTTTATTGCTGATGTTTTCGGTCCCGGTTCTGGCGAATGAGGCTGATCGCCTCAAACAAGCTGATTTTCCGGCGCAATCTCATCAACTGGTGCTGAAAAACCAGGCCGTCCTGACCTACCTGTGGGCAGACGTCTATGCGGCGGCATTGTTCGCCCCGGCTGACCTGAGCGCCAAACAAGCCCTGGATCAGCAAAAAGACCTGCGCCTGGAGCTGTATTACTTTCGCGATATCGACCGCAACGATGTGATCAAGGCCGCCACTGCCACCCTCGAACGTCAGCAAACACCCGCCACCCTCGCCCGCCTGAAGCCTGAACTGGATCAATTGCACAAAAGCTTCCGCAACATCCGCAGCGGCGACCGTTATGCGCTGGACTTCCAGCCTCAGCGCGGCCTGAACCTGGAAATCAACGGCACGGTGGTGTTCAGCAGTCGCAATGACGAACTGGCCAAGGCTTATCTCGGCATCTGGCTGGCACCAAAAGGCTTGTCCGACAGCCTGCGTAACACCCTCCTCAACTGATCGCAAAAACCCTGTGGGAGCGGGCTTGCTCGCGAATGCGGTGTGTCAGTGGCTCATAAGCTGACTGACACACCGCATTCGCGAACAAGCCCGCTCCCGCATTGGATTTTCATCACCGGGAGGCCTGCGGCAATTTGCCAGCTTGCTATCGGTTTTTTGTTGCCTGTGGTGGCTTATACACATATCGTTACAAAACTGTTCAGCGCCAGCCTCGTGCCAGAGCTTCAACAGCAAGGACGGTTGCGACCAGGGATTACTAATAAGATAGCCAAAATGAGTGCATGACATGTCCACTACAACGGGCAAGGGCAAGGCGATCTTTCGCGTTGTCAGCGGTAACTTCCTTGAGATGTTCGACTTCATGGTCTACGGCTTCTACGCCACGGCCATTGCCAAGACATTTTTCCCCACCGACAGCGCGTTCGCGTCCCTGATGCTGTCCCTGGCGACCTTTGGTGCCGGGTTCCTGATGCGTCCGCTGGGCGCGATTTTCCTCGGTGCCTATATCGACCGTCACGGCCGTAAAAAGGGCCTGGTGATCACCCTGGCGATGATGGCCGCCGGTACCGTGCTGATCGCCTGCGTTCCCGGGTATGCCACCCTGGGTGTCGCGGCGCCGCTGATCGTGTTGTTCGGCCGCCTGCTGCAAGGTTTCTCCGCCGGTGTCGAGCTGGGTGGCGTGTCGGTGTACCTGGCGGAAATCGCCACTCCAGGCCGCAAAGGCTTCTTCGTCAGCTGGCAGTCCGCTAGCCAGCAAGCCGCCGTGGTATTCGCCGGCCTGCTGGGTGTAGGCCTGAACCACTGGCTCAGCCCGGAAGAAATGGGTGACTGGGGCTGGCGCGTGCCGTTCCTGATCGGCTGCCTGATCGTGCCGGTGATCTTCGTGATTCGTCGCTCCCTGGAAGAAACCCCGGAATTCCAGGCGCGTAAACACCGCCCTACCCTGCAGGAAATCGTCCGCTCGATCGGCCAGAACTTCGGCATCGTCATCGCCGGCATGGCGCTGGTGGTGATGACCACCGTGTCGTTCTACCTGATCACCGCCTACACCCCGACCTTCGGCAAGGCCGAACTGCACCTTTCGGACTTCGACGCGCTGCTGGTCACCGTGTGCGTCGGCATCTCGAACTTCATCTGGCTGCCGGTGATGGGCGCGGTGTCCGACAAGATCGGGCGTAAGCCCCTGCTGCTGGGGGCGACTATTCTGGCGATCCTCACCGCTTATCCAGCGCTGTCCTGGCTGGTGGCCAACCCGAGCTTCAGCCATCTGCTGATCGTGCTGCTCTGGCTGTCGTTCCTGTATGGCTCGTACAACGGCGCGATGGTTGTAGCGCTGACCGAGATCATGCCGGTAGAAGTGCGCACCACCGGTTTCTCCCTGGCCTACAGCCTGGCGACGGCAACCTTTGGTGGCTTTACTCCGGCGGCGTGTACCTACCTGATCCATGTGCTGGACAACAAGGCCGCACCGGGCATCTGGCTCAGCGGCGCGGCGGTGCTGGGCTTGATCGCCACATTGATTCTGTTCAAGGGCAACCGGCATGAACTGCGTACCGCGCAGGCTTCGATAGTCGGCGGCGCTTGATAGGCCGCTTTCGCGAGCAAGCCCGCTCCCACATTTGAAATGTATTCACACATCAACATGTGGGAGCTGGCTTGCCTGCGATGAGGCCGGTACAAGCAACACAAAAACAACAGACATAAAAAAGCCCCGAACCAGTCGGGGCTTTTTCATTTACCGCTGATGCTTAGCGCGGGAATGCTGGCGGGTTAACCCCGGCCATGTCTTCCATCACGCGAACCACCTGGCAGCTGTAACCGAATTCGTTGTCGTACCAAACGTACAGAACAACGCGGTTGTCTTGAGTGATGGTCGCTTCAGCGTCCACCACACCGGCGTGGCGCGAGCCCACGAAGTCGGTGGAAACCACTTCCTGCGAATTGACGAAGTCGATTTGCTTGTGCAGATCGGAGTGCAGCGCCATGTAGCGCAGGTACTCGTTCATCTCTTCACGGGTGGCGGCTTTCTCAAGGTTCAGGTTGAGAATGGCCATCGACACGTTCGGCGTCGGAACACGGATCGCGTTACCTGTCAGCTTGCCGGCCAGCTCAGGCAGGGCCTTGGCAGCAGCGGTGGCAGCACCGGTCTCGGTGATCACCATGTTCAGCGCGGCGCTACGGCCACGGCGATCGCCCTTGTGGAAGTTGTCGATCAGGTTCTGGTCGTTGGTGTACGAGTGAACCGTTTCAACGTGACCGTTAACGATGCCGAACTTGTCATTCACAGCCTTCAGCACCGGCACGATGGCGTTGGTGGTGCAGGAAGCGGCGGACACGATCTTGTCGTCAGCGGTGATTTCACCGTGGTTGATGCCGTGCACGATGTTCTTCAGCTTGCCCTTGCCAGGCGCAGTCAGGACAACGCGGTCGATACCCGGGCACGCCAGGTGCTGGCCCAGGCCCTCGGCGTCACGCCACACACCGGTGTTGTCCACCAGCAGTGCGTCCTTGATGCCGTACTGGGTGTAATCCACCTCAGACGGGTTCTTCGCGTAGATCACCTGGATCAGGTTACCGTTGGCGGTGATGGTGTTGTTTTCTTCGTCGATGACGATGGTGCCGTTGAACGGACCGTGGACCGAGTCACGACGCAGCAGGCTCGCGCGCTTGGTCAGGTCGTTTTCAGCACCTTTACGCACCACGATGGCACGCAGGCGCAGGCCGTCGCCGCCACCGGTTTTTTCGATCAGGATGCGCGCCAGCAGGCGGCCGATACGACCGAAACCGTACAGCACAACGTCGGTGCCTTTGCGGGCTGCGGCGTTTTGCTGGCCAACCACGTCGGCCATTTCTTCACGTACGAACTGCTCGGCGGTGCGGCCAGCGCCTTCCTTGCGGAATTTATAGGCCAGCTTGCCCAGGTCTACCGAAGCCGCGCCGAGCTTGAGCTCGCTCATGGCTTTAAGCAGAGGGAATGTTTCGTGGACGGAGAGTTCGCTATCGTCGGCAGAACGATGGCGAGCAAAGCGATGAGCCTTGAGAATCGCGATGACTGATTGGTTGATCAGGCTGCGGCCATAGATCGAGCTCACCACGTTGTTATTGCGGTATAGCTGACCGATAAGCGGAATCATCGCTTCAGCGAGTGCTTCACGGTCGATCCATTCACCAAGACACTGGTCGGGCTTCTGAGTCACGGGAACCTTCCACATGTAGGGGCAGAAAAAAGGGGCTACATTATGCCGCCCGACCGCCCTCGGAGCAATGCGCGGCCCGCAACAAAACCCCTTGCAAAAAAATATCGCCCCTCTGCAGCCCAGTAAATACGCGGCTTCCAGCGCACCCCCTGTTGGACCAATGTGACAAAGTGTCCGTAACCCTCCGAAACATACACCGATTTCGGCACTACATAATGAGTCAAAAGGCACCTTTGTTTGTCTTAGCCACTACATTTCCTACAAACCGTAATAGGCTCAGTCAGCAACTGACAGGCGGCACTCCGGGCCGTTACAATTACCGACTTTGTCGCAACGCTTGGAGCTCAACCTTCCGTGCCCGTTCTGCGTCTACCGCTTCTCCCTGCCGCGGCAGGTAAACAGCACTGGGGCAATCTGCCCGGTGCCGCCCTGAGCCTGGCCATCGCCGAGGCTGCCAGCGCTGCCAAGCGCTTTACCCTGCTGCTCACCGCCGACAGCCAAAGTGCCGAGCGGCTGGAACAGGAGCTGAGTTTCTTCGCCCCCGATTTGCCGGTACTGCATTTCCCGGACTGGGAAACCCTGCCCTACGATCTGTTCTCGCCGCACCAGGACATCATTTCCCAGCGCATCGCCAGCCTGTACCGCTTGCCGGAACTGGCCCACGGCGTGCTGGTGGTGCCGATCACCACGGCCCTGCACCGCCTGGCACCGACCAAGTTCCTGCTGGGCAGCAGCCTGGTGCTGGATATCGGCCAGAAGCTCGATGTGGAGCAGATGCGCACCCGGCTTGAGGCCAGCGGCTATCGCTGCGTCGACACGGTGTACGAGCACGGTGAGTTCGCCGTGCGTGGCGCGTTGATCGACCTGTTCCCGATGGGCAGCAAACTGCCCTACCGGATCGACCTGTTCGACGACGAAATCGAAACCCTGCGCACCTTCGATCCGGAAAACCAGCGCTCCATCGACAAGGTGCAGTCGATCAAGCTGCTGCCGGCCCGGGAGTTCCCGCTGCAAAAAGACGCGGTCACGCGCTTCAAGGCACGTTTCCGCGAGCGCTTCGACGTGGACTTCCGTCGCTGCCCGATCTTCCAGGACTTGAGCAGCGGGATTACCCCCGCCGGTATCGAGTACTACCTGCCGCTGTTCTTCGACGAAACTTCCACGCTCTTCGATTACCTGCCCCAGGACACCCAGGTGTTCTCGCTGCCAGGCATCGAACAGGCGGCGGAGAATTTCTGGAATGACGTGCGCAACCGTTATGAAGAACGCCGCGTCGACCCGGCCCGTCCTTTATTGCCACCGGCCGAGCTGTTCCTGCCGGTGGAAGACTGCTTCGCCCGCCTGAAAAACTGGCCACGGGTAGTCGCCAGCCAGCAGAACGTGGATGCAGGCGCCGGCCGCGAGCGCTTCCCGGCGCAAGCGCTGCCGAACCTGGCGATTGAAGCCAAGGCCAACCAGCCGCTGGAAGCACTGTCGAATTTCCTCGGTGACTTCCCCGGCCGCGTGCTGTTTACCGCCGAGTCCGCCGGGCGCCGCGAGGTGCTGCTGGAGTTGCTGGAACGCCTGAAGCTGCGGCCGAAAACCGTCGATAGCTGGCCGGACTTTGTCGCGAGCAAGGACCGCCTGGCGATCACCATCGCACCGCTGGACGAAGGCCTGCTGCTGGACGACCCGGCCCTGGCACTGATTGCCGAGAGCCCGCTGTTCGGTCAGCGGGTGATGCAGCGCCGCCGCCGCGAAAAGCGCGCCGATGCCAACAACGATGCGGTGATCAAGAATCTCACCGAGCTGCGCGAAGGCGCGCCGGTGGTGCATATCGACCACGGCGTGGGCCGTTACCTGGGCCTGCAGACCCTGGAGATCGACAACCAGGTGGCCGAATTCCTCACCATGGAATACGCCGAGGGCGCCAAGCTCTACGTGCCCGTGGCCAACCTGCACCTGATCGCCCGCTACACCGGCAGCGACGACGCCCTCGCGCCATTGCACCGCCTGGGCTCAGAGACCTGGCAGAAAGCCAAGCGCAAGGCCGCCGAACAGGTACGCGATGTGGCCGCCGAGTTGCTCGACATCTATGCCCGCCGCGCCGCCCGCGAAGGTTATGCGTTTGCCGACCCAAAAGCCGACTACGCCACCTTCAGCGCCGGCTTCGCCTTCGAAGAAACCCCGGACCAGCAAACCACCATCGACGCCGTGCGCGCCGACATGCTGGCGCCCAAGCCGATGGACCGCCTGGTGTGCGGCGACGTGGGCTTCGGCAAGACCGAAGTGGCAATGCGCGCAGCGTTTATTGCGGTGCACGGTGGCCGCCAAGTGGCGATCCTCGTCCCCACCACCCTGCTCGCCCAGCAGCACTACAACAGCTTTCGCGACCGCTTTGCCGACTGGCCGGTGACTGTGGAGGTGATGAGCCGCTTCAAATCGGCCAAGGAAGTGAATGCGGCCATCGCCGACCTGGCGGAAGGCAAGATCGACATTGTCATCGGCACTCACAAGCTGCTGTCGGATGACGTGAAGATCAAGAACCTCGGGCTGGTGATCATCGACGAAGAGCACCGCTTCGGGGTTCGCCAGAAAGAACAGCTCAAGGCCCTGCGCAGTGAAGTCGACATCCTGACGCTCACCGCCACGCCGATTCCGCGCACGCTGAACATGGCGGTGTCGGGCATGCGCGACCTGTCGATCATCGCCACGCCGCCGGCGCGCCGGTTGTCGGTGCGCACCTTCGTCATGGAGCAGAACAAAAGCACGGTCAAGGAAGCCCTGCTGCGCGAGTTGCTGCGCGGCGGCCAGGTGTACTATCTGCACAACGATGTAAAAACCATCGAGAAATGCGCCGCCGACCTTGCCGAACTGGTGCCGGAAGCACGGATTGCCATCGGCCACGGGCAGATGCGCGAGCGCGAACTCGAACAGGTGATGAGCGACTTCTATCACAAGCGCTTCAACGTGCTGATCGCCTCGACCATCATCGAGACCGGCATCGACGTGCCGAGCGCCAACACCATCATCATCGAGCGCGCCGACAAGTTCGGCCTGGCCCAACTGCATCAGTTGCGCGGCCGGGTCGGGCGCAGTCACCACCAGGCGTATGCCTATCTGCTGACACCGCCGCGCCAACAGATCACTTCCGACGCCGAGAAGCGCCTGGAAGCGATCGCCAACACCCAGGACCTCGGCGCCGGCTTTGTGCTGGCCACCAACGACCTGGAAATCCGCGGCGCCGGCGAACTGCTGGGCGACGGCCAGAGCGGGCAGATCCAGGCCGTCGGCTTCACCCTGTATATGGAAATGCTCGAGCGCGCGGTGAAGTCCATCCGCAAGGGCGAACAACCGAACCTCGACCAACCGCTGGGTGGCGGCCCGGAGATCAACCTGCGCCTGCCGGCGCTGATCCCCGAAGACTACCTGCCGGATGTGCACGCGCGACTGATCCTGTACAAGCGCATCGCCTCGGCCACCGACGAAGAAGGTCTCAAGGACCTTCAAGTGGAGATGATCGATCGCTTCGGCCTGTTGCCGGAGCCGACCAAGAACCTGGTGCGCCTGACCCTGCTCAAACTGCAGGCCGAGCAACTGGGCATCAAGAAGGTCGACGCCGGGCCGCAAGGTGGGCGTATCGAATTCGAAGCGCAGACGCCGGTGGACCCACTGGTGCTGATCAAGCTGATTCAGGGCCAGCCCAATCGCTACAAGTTCGAAGGGGCTACGCTGTTCAAATTCATGGTGCCGATGGAACGCGCCGAAGAACGCTTTAATACACTGGAGGCGCTGTTTGAGCGCCTCATCCCGAAATCTGCTTGAAGGACGCCCCAATGCGCCTGTTCCGCATTTTGAGCTTGTTGTTGGTGGTCGTTGCGCCTTCGGCGTTCGCCGACAGCCCGTACCTGGTGGAGATGATCCTGGTGCGCCAGAACGCCGAGCCGGTGATCAACAGCCGTGCGGCGCCGGAAAACTGGGACGCCGGCGCACCACGCCTGGGGACTGACAAAATGAGCCCGCCACGACTGGGCAATATTGTCGAGAAGCTGCAAGCCAGCAGCGACTACACCGTATTGCTGCACAAGTCCTGGGAACAGAATCTCGGTGAGCAACCGGTGAAGCTGGCCATCAGCGATGGCCAGGAACAGTTCGGCCAGTTCCCCATCGAAGGCACCCTGAACCTGCAGCTTGGGCGCTTTACCGATATCGACGCGGACTTCTGGGTTAACCAGTTCGACGCCAACGGCAGCGTCATCGCCAGCGAACACCTCAGCCAGCAAGACGTGCGCACCAAGAACAACCAGCTCAACTACCTGGACGGCGGCCACCTCGCCCTGCTGATCAAGATCACTTCGCTGACCGCCAAGCCGCCCAGCGCTCCACCGCCCGATGTCCAGGACTGATCCAGCACCATGCCCCTGACGTCGTCGTTGACCAAACCCCTGGCCCCTTCGTGGGCCAATCGCTTTAAAGAGCAAAGCCTCGAGCGTGGCCGACGCTACGCCCTGGAAAACCGCGTGCGTATCGTCGAGTCCGGCGACAGCACCATCATTGCCAGCTGCGAAGGCTCGGGTGGCAATGTCTACCGCCAGACCATCTCCCTGCGCGAATCCGCCAAGGGCACGCTGATCCTGGTGGACAGCCGCTGCACCTGCCCCGTGCACACCAACTGCAAACACATCGCCGCCGTGTTGCTCAAGGTCCAGGAAACCCTGGCCTACCCGGCGGCGGCCCAGGATGCCGAGTTGCTGGAGAAGCTCCAGGCGGTGCTGGATAACCGCGTGGTGTTGCCGCAAGTGGTGATGGAAGACGTGCAACCGGTGCCGCGCCTGTGGCTGGCGAGTATCGAGTTCAGTGCCTTCGAACCGCGCAACGGCAAGATGCAGCGTTATATCCAGCATCGCGCGGCGTTGTCCTTCAACTATTTGGGCAACTACGTCAGCGGCCAGAAGAACGCCGACATTATCGTGCGCCAGGAACAACAGAGCCTGCGGATCAAGCGCCACCCCGAGGTGGAGCAGCAGTTTCGCGAACAGCTGCGCCTGCTGGGCTTCAAGATCGCCACCCGCCAGAGCAAGGCCCTGCCGGAAAGCGCCGGCGAGCTGTTCGAGATGGTCAATGACAGCGCGTGGCTGAACTTCACCCTGAATGCCTCGCCGAACCTGCGCGCCCAGGGTTGGGAACTACAGATCGACGAAGATTTCGGTTTTGACCTGAGCGCCGTCGACGACTGGTACGCCAGCGTCGACGAGATGCCGGAGCGCGACTGGTTCGACTTGGAGCTGGGGATCATCGTCAACGGCGAACGCCTGAGTCTTCTGCCGATCCTGTTGAACCTGATGCGCTCTCACACCGAGATCCTCAACCCGGAAAAACTCGCCCGGCGCCGTGATGACGAACTGATCCTGGTGAACATTCCCGGCCTGCCCAACGGCCACGGCCCGCTGCAAGTGGCGCTGCCTTATGGCCGGCTGAAACCGGTGCTGGCAACCCTGGGCGAGTTCTACCTGCAAGAGCCCGGCACCACCGCGCTGCGCCTGGCCAAGGCCGACGCGATTCGCCTGAACCCGCTGGAAGACCTGCCGCTGCAATGGGAAGGCGGCGAAAAGATCCGCAACTTCGCCCAGCGCCTGCGGGACATCAAGGATTTCAGCTGCGAAGCGCCGGAAGGCTTGAACGCAACGTTGCGCCCTTATCAACTGGAAGGCCTGAGCTGGATGCAGTCGCTGCGCCAACTCGACGTCGGCGGGATTCTCGCGGATGACATGGGCCTGGGCAAAACCCTGCAAACCCTGGCGCATATTCTCAGCGAGAAAATCGCCGGACGCCTGGACCGCCCGTGCATGGTGGTGATGCCCACCAGCCTGATCCCGAACTGGCTCGACGAAGCGGCGCACTTCACGCCGCAGCTCAAAGTCATGGCGTTGTACGGCGCGGGGCGCAAGAAACATTTCCCTCAGTTGCAGGACTACGACCTGCTGCTGACCACCTACGCCCTGCTGCCCAAGGACATCGAGCAACTGGCCGCCCTGCCCTTGCACGTGCTGATCCTTGACGAAGCGCAGTACATCAAGAACCCCAACAGCAAGGCGGCCCAGGCGGCCCGCGAGCTGAACGCCCGCCAGCGCCTGTGCCTCAGCGGTACACCGCTGGAAAACCACTTGGGCGAGCTGTGGTCGCTGTTCCACTTCCTGCTGCCGGGTTGGCTGGGGGACGTGAAGAGCTTCAACCGCGATTACCGCGTACCGATCGAAAAGCGCGGCAGCGATGTGCGATTGCAGCACCTTAATGGTCGGATCAAGCCGTTCCTGCTGCGTCGCACCAAGGAGCAGGTGGCGACCGAGCTGCCGCCCAAGACCGAGATCATCCACTGGGTCGACCTCAACGAAGCCCAACGCGACGTGTACGAAACCATGCGCCTGGCGATGGACAAGAAAGTCCGCGACGAGATTACCCGCAAGGGTGTGGCGCGCAGCCAGATCATCATCCTGGAGGCGCTGCTCAAGTTACGCCAGGTGTGCTGTGATTTACGCCTGGTCAATGATGCAACCCTGCCGGCAAAGGGCAGTAGCTCGGGCAAACTCGACAGCTTGATGGAGATGCTCGAAGAGCTGTTTGCCGAAGGCCGCAGGATTCTGCTGTTTTCCCAGTTCACTTCGATGCTGAGCCTGATCGAGGCCGAGTTGAAGAAGCGCGGCGTGGCTTATGCGCTTCTTACCGGTCAGACGCGGGATCGGCGCACGCCGGTGAAAGACTTCCAGAGCGGCAAGCTGCAGATCTTCCTGATCAGCCTGAAGGCAGGCGGCGTCGGACTTAACCTGACGGAAGCCGACACGGTGATTCACTACGACCCGTGGTGGAACCCGGCCACGGAGAACCAGGCCACCGACCGTGCGTATCGCATCGGCCAGGAAAAGCCGGTATTCGTCTACAAGATGATTGCCCGGGGCACCGTGGAAGAGAAAATCCAGCATTTGCAGCAGGAAAAGTCTGATCTGGCGGCGGGCGTTCTGGATGGGCGGACGACGGGGGATTGGAAGTTGGGGAATGAGGATATCGAGGCGTTGTTTGCGCCGTTGCCGCACAAGCAGGAAAAGCGCTGACTGTTAGATCGCCTTCGCGAGCAAGCCCGCTCCCACATTCGACCGCATTTCCTCAGGAGATAAACGGTCGAATGTGGGAGCGGGCTTGCTCGCGAAGGGCGCACCGCAGTTGTCAGTCGATCAACTGAGCATCTCGCAGCGCACCCAACGCCGCCAGCCAACGCGGATCCTGCTTGTACTCGGTCGACGCCACAGCCTGACCACGCATCCGAGCGATACGCGCCGACGGCGTGACCTTCATGCGCTGGGCAGCACTCAGGGCCAACTCGGCGGCGGCGCGGTCGTTGCACACCAGGCCCATGTCGCAGCCCGCGGTCAGCGCCGCTTCGATACGGCTGGCGGCATCACCCACCACATGGGCGCCGGCCATCGACAGGTCGTCACTGAAGATCACCCCGTCGAACTGCAACTCGCCACGCAGGATGTCCTGCAACCAGCGCCGGGAGAAGCCGGCCGGTTGCGCGTCCACTTGTGGATAAATCACATGGGCCGGCATGACGGCCGCCAGTTGCTTGCTCAGGCGCGCGAAAGGCACCAGGTCATTGGCGCGAATCTGTTCCAGGCTGCGCTCGTCGTTGGGAATGGCGACGTGGGAATCGGCTTCGGCCCAGCCGTGGCCGGGGAAGTGCTTGCCGGTGGCCGCCATACCGGCGCTGTTCATGCCACGGATGAAGGCGCCCGCGAGCACGGCGGCGCGCTCGGGGTCGCCTTCGAAGGCGCGAGTGCCCACAACGGCGCTGCGCTGGTAATCGAGGTCCAGCACCGGGGCGAAGCTCAGGTCCAGGCCAACCGCCAGCACTTCGGTTGCCATGATCCAACCGCACTGCTCGGCCAGTTGCTCCGCATTCGGGTTGTCGGCCAAGGCACGCATCGCCGGCAGACGCACAAACCCCTGACGCAAGCGTTGCACTCGGCCGCCTTCCTGATCGACCGCCAGCAACAGGTCCGGGCGCACGGCGCGAATCGCCGCGCTCAATTCACGCACCTGCCGAGGATGCTCGATATTGCGTGCAAAAATGATCAGGCCGCCCACCTCGGGCTGACGCAACAAGTGGCGATCCTCAGCCGTCAGCCAGGTGCCGGCAACGTCCACCATCAAAGAGCCTTGCAGGGCTTGGGTCATATAGCTTCCTTAAATAACGCACGCAGCCCGAAGCCCCCGCGAGATCGCATCGCCAGGATTGAATCTGGAGACGGACGCTCAGCGAGCGCAACGGGCTGTGGATAAATAGCTGAAATCGGCATGGGCGGCTAGCTTAGCGGATGCAAGCGGCCGCGCACACCCGGGAGGGGTTAAACCTTGGCCGGGACCGGTACTGACTTGCTGCGCGGGCGCAATTGGGCGGCGGCCATGGCCTGGTCGGTGACGCCGGTTTCGGCACGCATGCCGGCGGCGAGAAACGGCACCATCAGGCGCATGACCTGCTCGATGGAGGTGTTGACGCCGAAGTCGGTCTCGGCAATCGCACGCAGTGCCTTGATCCCGGACATGCTGAATGCCGCGGCACCGAGCATGAAGTGCACGCGCCAGAACAGTTCGATTGGCGGGATACGCGGGGCGGCTTCGTTGACCAGCAACATATAGCGGCGGAACACCTTGCCGTACATGTCTTCAAGGTAGCGGCGCAGGTGGCCCTGGCTCTGGCTGAACGCCAGGCCCAACAGGCGCATGAAGATCGACAGGTCGTTGCCGCTGCGTGGCTGAACCACCAGGGCTTGTTCGACGAGGATCTCCAGCAGGTCTTCCAGGCTTGGCTTGTTTTCAGGCTTGGCCTGGCGACGCTCCAGCTCACGGTCGAGGCTGATGCAGAAAGGCCCCAGGAAACGTGAGAACACGGCCTGGATCAGCGCCTTCTTGGAGCCGAAATGGTAGTTCACTGCCGCCAGGTTGACCCCGGCCTTGCTGGTAATCAGCCGCAATGAAGTTTCAGCAAATCCTTTTTCCGCGAACAACTGCTCGGCAGCATCGAGAATGCGTTCAACGGTTTCCGACTGGGCCATGGCTACTCCGCCTGACAAACACTTGTTTGAAACATACGTTTCAAGCTATGTCTTGTCAAGCCTGCAGGTCGGTTTGCGGCTGGCCGGTCAGCTATTTCATAGCCATTTAATCACATTCGCCAAGGTCTGTAGGCAGCGCTGTCTCCAGTGTGTAGGACAGGTGATAAATGACCGTCCAGCGGAGTGACTGAAAACGGTGATTGCCAAGCGCAGTCCACTGTATATAATCCCAGTCACTGTATAAAAAGACAGAGCGATCAACATGCTAAAACTGACGCCACGCCAAGCTGAGATTCTGGCTTTTATCAAGCGCTGCCTCGATGACAACGGCTACCCGCCGACCCGAGCGGAAATTGCGCTGGAACTGGGATTCAAGTCACCCAACGCCGCTGAAGAACACCTCAAGGCCCTCGCCCGCAAAGGCGCGATCGAGATGACCCCGGGTGCTTCACGCGGTATTCGCATCCCTGGCTTCGAAGCCAAGGCCGACGAGTCGACACTGCCGATCATCGGCCGCGTCGCAGCCGGTGCGCCGATCCTGGCGCAACAGCACGTCGAGGAATCCTGCAACATCAACCCGACCTTCTTCCATCCCCGTGCCGACTACCTGTTGCGGGTCCATGGCATGAGCATGAAGGACGTGGGCATTTTCGACGGCGACCTGCTGGCCGTCCACACCACACGTGAAGCCCGCAATGGCCAGATCGTCGTCGCCCGTATCGGCGATGAAGTGACGGTCAAACGCTTCAAGCGCGAAGGCAGCAAGGTCTGGCTCCTGGCCGAGAACCCCGAATTCGCGCCGATTGAAGTGAACCTGAAGGATCAGGACCTGGTGATTGAAGGCTTGAGCGTCGGCGTTATTCGCCGCTAACGGAGGCATCATGCAGTTCCTACAGACCCCACAACACACTCAACTGTCGCTGTTTGAGGCCTTTATGGCCCAGCCCCTTGCGCCCATCCTCAAGGAAGTGGTCGAAGCGCCCTGGAGCGCCGAACCCGAGGCGTTCAGTGAACTGTCGTTGCGCGGTGCTGCCGGGAACTGCCTGAGCCTGTTGGCGCCGATCCTTCGCGAACTGAGCGAGGAACAGGACGCCCGCTGGCTGACGCTGATCGCCCCGCCGTCCAGCCTGACCCAGGCCTGGTTGCGGGATGCCGGCCTGAACCGCGAACGCATCCTGTTGCTGCAACCCCGTGGTGCTCAAAGCGCCCAGCAGTTGACCTGCGAAGCCTTGCGCCTGGGCCGTAGCCATACGGTGGTCAGCTGGCTGAACCCGCTGACCACAGCGGCCAGGCAGCAACTGATCAGCGCCGCCCGCACAGGTGATGCGCAAAGCTTGAACATTCGGTTGGGATAAAACGATACGCGGGTAACTGACAGCTGTCAGGATCCGCCATGGCGCGAGGCTTCTTCAGAATTGAGAAGCCGATCTGCACAATTGAAGCCTGTAAAAAAGTCGACAGACGGACTCAGTGAAGAATCCGCGGGCCGTCTTCCTTTTCCGGTTCGCCTTCAGCCAGGCGCCCCGCCATCTGCACACCTACGCTCAACATGGCTTTTGCCACTTCCACGTGCTGGCCCTGCAGGAACGCTTTTGCGTCCTCGGAAAAATCCAAGATCACCAGAGAACCCTCGTCCTCAGCCCGGCGCAGCTCGATTCGGCCGTCGGGCAACTCAACAATTTCCAGAAAGGACGTTGGCATAAAAGTCTGTTCTCCACGAAAGGCCGGCATTATATCAGTCTTGTGGCGAGCGGGCTTGCCCGCATTGGGCTGAGCCGCGGCCCTCCGACAGCTGACACTGCCAGGCCTGAAAAGCCTTGGGGCTGCTTCGCAACCCAACGGGAGCAAGCTCCCTCGCCACAAGAGCGGTAGTTGTCAGCGAAAAGCCTTCAGCACTCGTTCAATCCATCCCGAAACCGAATGGCCAACTTCTTCAGCTCCTGCCGCCAGCTTTCCAGCTCTTCCCGGCTCAACGGCTCGGGTCCTTCTTCGTCCAGGCTTACGGCCACGATCAGCGGCTGGGTCACATCGCCTTTGGGCGTGTGCTTCACCCGTGGCGGTTGGAACATCTCCGCGTGGGCTACCAGCAAGCGCGCCAGCCAACTGTCCGGGCTTTGCGCCATCTCCACCAGTTCGGCCAACTCCGGGATGGCCATGGACTCCAGCACATCCCGGTGGATGATCATTTCCGCACGCGGCGAGCCGGCCTGCGGCAGACGGTAGAACCCGGCGATCTCATGGCATAAGCCAAGCAAGGCGCCATAGAGGTGGAACAGCGCGGCTTCACGCCCGGCCTGTACCAGCGCGATAGCGTTCATCTCCTTTCCTTCCTCGGCACGGCCAAGGGCTTCCAGGGACAAACCCGCGAAGTAAATTTTCTGGTTGGTACGGGTATAGAGTTCGTTGGCCATGAAGGCAGTCTCCACAACGAATAAGGCGTGATGCTGGCTGAACAGTGTCACGGATCAGCCAAGGCCACTGCAAGCGCAAAAAAAAGGCCGCCTATCAAGGCGGCCTTTGTGCATGTAGCTGATCGTATCAAGCGCCCTGGCGCTTGTCCTCGACCTTCCACTTGCCACCGTCGTAGAACGCTTTCCAGCCGGTAGGCTTGCCTTCCACTTCGGTCTGCACGTACTGCTCCTTGGTCTTGCGGCTGTAGCGGATTACGGACGGGCGACCGTCCGGGTCCTTCTTCGGCGCTTCACAGAGGAAGTGGTACTTCGGATCGATCTCGTCCTTGTGGGGCACGATCTCCATCACCAGCGGTGCACGGGTCTCACGGTTTTTCGGGAACTGGCTGGCAGCCAGGAACAGCCCCGAAGCACCATCACGCAGGATGTAGGTGTCGTTGACCTTCTCGCACTTGAGCTCAGGCATCTTCACCGGGTCCATCTTCGGCGGCGCCGCGTCACCGCTTTTCAGCAGTTTGCGGGTGTTCTTGCACGTCGGGTTGGTGCAACCGAAGAACTTGCCGAAACGGCCGGTCTTGAGCTGCATCTCGCTGCCGCACTTGTCGCATTCCAGGCTCGGGCCTTCGTAGCCCTTGATGCGGTAAGTGCCTTCTTCGATCTCGTAGCCGTTGCAATCCGGGTTGTTACCGCAGATGTGCAGCTTGTGCTTCTCGTCCAGCAGGTAGGCATCCATTGCCGTGCTGCAGATCGGGCAACGGTGCTTGCCACGCAATACCAGTGACTCGGACTCACCCTCGTCATCGGCCGCGATTTCATCGCCCGGCACCAGGTTGACGGTGGCCTTGCAGCGCTCTTTCGGCGGCAGGCTGTAACCCGAGCAACCGAGGAACACACCGGTGGAGGCGGTACGAATCTGCATCGGGCGGCCGCAAGTGAGGCACGGAATGTCCGTCATCACCGGCTGGTTGGCCCGCATGCCGCTCTCGGGGCTTTCGGCTACTTCGAGCTTTTTCTTGAAGTCGCCGTAGAACTCGTCGAGCACGTTCTTCCAGTCGCGTTCGCCCTGGGCCACGTCATCGAGGTTCTCTTCCATGCCGGCGGTGAAGCCGTAGTCCATCAGGTTGGAGAAGCTCTCGGACAGGCGCTCGGTAACGATGTCGCCCATCTTTTCCGAGTAGAAACGACGGTTGTGCAGCGCAACGTAGCCGCGGTCCTGGATGGTGGAGATGATCGCCGCATAGGTCGAAGGACGACCGATACCGCGTTTTTCCATCTCCTTGACCAGGCTGGCTTCCGAGTAACGCGCCGGCGGCTTGGTGAAGTGCTGGGACGGGTCGAGCTTGATCAGCTTCAACACATCGCCCTGCGCCATGTCCGGCAGTACATCGTCGTCGCCCGGCTTGGCGATTTGCGGCATCACGCGGGTATAACCGTCGAACTTGAGGATACGGCCCTTGGCACGCAGCTCGAAGTCACCAGCACCCACGCTGACAGTCGTCGACAGGTATTGCGCCGGCAGCATCTGGCACGCCAGGAACTGGCGCCAGATCAGCTCATAGAGGCGCTCAGCGTCGCGCTCCATGCCGCTCAGCTTGCTTGGCTCGGTGTTGGCGTCGGAGGGACGAATCGCTTCGTGAGCCTCTTGTGCGCCTTCCTTGCTGCTATAGACGTTCGGCTTCTCCGGCAGGTACTTCTTGCCGAATTCGCTTTCAATATAAGTACGCGCCATCGCCACCGCGTCTTGCGACAGGTTGGTGGAGTCGGTACGCATATACGTGATGTAGCCCGCTTCATACAGGCGCTGGGCCATCATCATGGTCTTCTTCACCCCGAAGCCCAGGCGGTTGCTCGCGGCCTGTTGCAGGGTGGAGGTGATGAACGGCGCCGACGGCTTGCTGCTGGTGGGCTTGTCTTCACGCTTGACGATGCTGTAGCTGGAAGCCTTGAGCTTCTCCAGCGCGGCCATGGCCTGGGCTTCGTTGAGCGGCTTGAAGGCCTCGCCTTTCTCGCGGGCCACTTCAAAGCGTACGTTGTTGCCCTTGGCAGTGCCCAGGTCAGCGTGCACTTCCCAATATTCTTCAGGGTTGAACGCACGAATCTCGCGCTCACGCTCCACCACCAGCTTTACCGCAACCGATTGCACACGGCCGGCGGACAGGCCACGAGCGATTTTCGCCCACAGCAGCGGCGAGACCATGTAACCCACGACGCGGTCGAGGAAGCGACGGGCCTGCTGGGCATTGACGCGGTCAATGTCCAGTTCGCCCGGCTTGGAGAAGGCTTCCTGGATCGCCTTCTTGGTAATTTCGTTGAACACCACGCGCTTGTAGCGGCTGTCGTCACCCCCGATGGCTTCCCGCAGGTGCCAGGCAATAGCCTCCCCTTCGCGGTCCAAGTCGGTTGCGAGATAGATGGTGTCAGCATCCTTGGCGAGCCGGCGCAGCTCTTCGATGACCTTTTCCTTGCCCGGGAGGATCTCGTACTTGGCTTTCCAGCCATGATCGGGATCGACACCCATGCGCGAGACCAGCTGCTTGCGCGCTTTCTCTTTAGGCGTGAGCACCGGACCTTCGCCCGCAGCCGCCTTGCCGCGCTTGGCGGCAGGCTCCTTGCTGGCGCTAGCCGAACCGCTGGTGGGCAGGTCTCGGATATGGCCGATACTCGACTTCACCACGTACTCGTTACCCAAGTACTTGTTGATGGTCTTGGCCTTAGCCGGGGATTCCACAATGACCAGCGATTTGCCCATGGATCGGAAAATTCCTGAATTCGAGAAGTGAAAGGCGGTTGGCGCCTGACGCGGCAACGCTATATATAGTGGCAACAAGGTGAGGTCAAGCGCAGCATTCTGCGCGGCCTGCCTTTATTGCGCGGAAAAAAGGCTGGCTTCGGCCTGGATCAAAGCAAAGCGCGGGACCTGTTCGCCGTCAACTTCGACGGTCTCCAGGAACATGCTCAAGGGACGCACCCAAAAGCCGTAATCGCCATACAGTGCTTGGTAGAACACCACTTCCTCTTCGGTCTCGGAATGCCGCGCCACATTAAAAACGCGGTACTGCGGACCTTTATAATGCCGGTAGAGCCCTGGTTCGACTTTCATGCTCTGGCCCTCTTACAAAATTTGTTAAAAAAAATATAAAAAATTCCAAAAAACAAAAACCGGGGCACTGGGCCCCGGCTTCCGTCAACGAAACGTTTAGATACGTTCGAAGACGGTGGAGATGCCTTGGCCGAGGCCAATGCACATGGTTGCAACCCCAAGGTTGCCGCCATTTTGCTTCATCACGTTAAGCAACGTGCCGGAGATACGAGCGCCGGAGCACCCAAACGGGTGACCCAAGGCAATCGCGCCGCCGTGCAGGTTAACCTTCTCGTTCATCTTGTCGAGCACTTTCAAATCTTTCAGCACTGGCAGGGCCTGTGCGGCGAAAGCTTCGTTGAGCTCGAAGAAGTCGATGTCGGAGATAGTCAAGCCTGCGCGCTTCAATGCTTTTTGTGTGGCCGGTACTGGACCATAGCCCATGATTGCCGGGTCCACACCTGCGACTGCCATCGAACGAATCACGGCCATCGGCTGGATGCCCAGGTCCTGGGCACGCTGGGCCGACATCACGATCATGCACGAAGCACCGTCAGTGATCTGCGACGAAGTACCGGCTGTCACGGTGCCGCCCTTTGGATTGAAGGCCGGCTTCAGGGCCGCCAGGCTTTCCAGGGTGGTGTCCGGACGAATGGTTTCGTCGTAGTCGAACAGTTTCAGGAAACCGTTCTCGTCGTAGCCGTTCATCGGGATGATTTCATCCTTGAACTTGCCTTCCACGGTTGCCTTGTGGGCCAACTGGTGGGAACGCAGGCCGAATGCATCCTGGGCTTCGCGGGTAATGCCGTGCATTTTGCCGAGCATTTCAGCGGTGAGGCCCATCATGCCCGAGGCTTTCGCCGCGTATAGGGACATGTGCGGGTTCGGATCCACACCGTGCATCATGCTGACGTGGCCCATGTGCTCCACGCCGCCGACCACGAACACATCACCGTTACCGGTCATGATCGCTTGGGCAGCGGTGTGCAGCGCGCTCATGGACGAGCCACACAGGCGGCTGACGGTCTGGCCGGCAGCGGTGTGCGGGATCTGCGTCATCAAGGAAGCCATGCGGGCGATGTTCCAGCCCTGCTCCAGGGTCTGGTTGACGCAGCCCCAGATCACGTCTTCGACTTCGTTCGGGTCGACCTTGACGTTGCGTTCCAGCAATTTGCTGATCAGGTGCGCCGACATGTCTTCGGCACGGGTGTTGCGGTGCATGCCGCCCTTGGAGCGGCCCATCGGAGTACGACCGAAGTCGACAATCACGACGTCTCTTGGATTCAAGCTCATAAATATTCTCGCTCTAGTCGTCTGGGCACTTAACCGAAGAAGCTCTGGCCGTTCTTGGCCATCTCGCGCAGCTTCGCAGTCGGGTGGTACAGCGGGCCCAGATCAGCGTATTGATCAGCCAGGGCAACGAACTCGGCCACACCGATGGAATCGATGTAACGCAGCGCACCACCACGGAATGGAGGGAAACCAATACCGTAGACCAGGCCCATGTCGGCCTCGGCTGCGGTTTCAACGATGCCGTCTTCCAGGCAACGCACGGTTTCCAGGCACAGGGCGATCATCATCCAGTTGACGATGTCCTCGTCGGACACTTCACGCTGTTCGTAGATGACCGGCGCGAGTACTTCGTGAACCGATGGGTCGGCCACTTTCTTCTGCTTGCCCTTCTTGTCGGTCTCGTAGGCGTAGAAGCCCTTGCCATTCTTCTGGCCCAGGCGCTTGGCTTCGTAGAGCGCGTCGATCGCCGAGCGGCGGTCGTCTTTCATGCGGTCCGGGAAGCCTTCAGCCATTACGTCGCGACCGTGGTGGCCGGTGTCGATGCCGACCACGTCCATCAGGTACGCCGGGCCCATTGGCCAGCCGAATTTTTCCATGACCTTGTCGATGCGCACGAAGTCCACACCGGCGCTGACCAGCTTGGCGAAACCGCCGAAGTACGGAAACAAGACGCGGTTGACCAGGAAGCCCGGGCAGTCATTGACGACGATCGGGTTCTTGCCCATTTTCTTGGCGTAGGCAACGGTGGTGGCAACGGCCAGCTCGCTGGACTTCTCGCCACGGATCACTTCCACCAGCGGCATCATGTGCACCGGGTTGAAGAAGTGCATGCCGACGAAGTTTTCCGGACGCTTGAGGGCCTTGGCCAGCAAGGTGATGGAAATGGTCGAGGTGTTGGACGCCAGGATCGTGTCTTCTTTCACCTGGGCTTCAACTTCAGCCAGTACCGCCTGCTTGACCTTCGGGTTCTCGACAACCGCTTCGACCACCAGGTCGACGTGGCCGAAATCACCGTAGGACAGGGTCGGACGAATGCCGTTAAGCACTTCAGCCATTTTCGCTGCAGTCATGCGGCCTTTATCAACGCGGCCTACCAGCAGCTTCGCGGCTTCTGCCAGACCCTGCTCGATGCCGTGCTCGTTGATGTCTTTCATCAGGATCGGCGTGCCTTTGGACGCCGACTGATAGGCGATACCGCCGCCCATGATACCGGCGCCGAGTACGGCAGCCTGTTTCACGTCGCGAGCGATTTCGTCGTAGGCCTTGGCCTTTTTCTTCAGTTCCTGATCGTTCAGGAACAGACCGATCAAGCTCTGCGCGGCAGAGGTCTTGGCCAGTTTGACGAAGCCGGCAGCTTCGACTTCCAGGGCTTTGTCGCGACCGAAGTTCGCGGCCTTCTGGATGGTCTTGATCGCTTCAACCGGCGCCGGGTAGTTCGGGCCGGCCTGGCCAGCCACGAAACCCTTGGCGGTTTCGAACGACATCATCTGTTCGATGGCGTTGAGCTTGAGTTTTTCCAGCTTTGGCTGACGCTTGGCCTTGTAGTCAAATTCGCCGCTGATGGCGCCCTTGATCAGGTTCAGCGCGGCTTCTGCCAGCTTGTCGGGAGCCACCACAGCATCCACGGCGCCGACTTTCAGCGCGTCTTCAGCACGGTTTTCCTTGCCGGCGGCAATCCACTCGATGGCATTGTCGGCACCGATGATGCGCGGCAGGCGCACGGTACCGCCGAAGCCTGGGTAGATGCCCAGCTTGACTTCCGGCAGGCCGATTTTCGCGGTGGCAGACATCACGCGGAAGTCGGCGGCCAGGCACATTTCCAGACCGCCGCCCAGGGCGATGCCATTGATCGCGGCAACGGTCGGCACGTTGAGGTCTTCGAAATCGCTGAAAATCTTGTTGGCTTCGAGGTTGCCAGCCACAAGCTCGGCATCGGGCAGCTTGAAGTTGTCGACGAATTCGGTGATGTCAGCGCCGACGATGAACACGTCCTTGCCGCTGGAGACGATCACGCCCTTGACCGAAGCATCTGCTTTGATGGTGTCTACGGCCTGACGCAATTCATTCAGGGTTAGACGGTTGAACTTGTTGACGGACTCACCCTTGAGGTCGAATTTCAATTCGACGATGCCACTTTCAAGAGCCTTAACCGTGATGGCTTTACCTTCGTAAATCATCAACTGATCTCCACGATATGGAAGCTGAACAGTACACGTCGGACGCAGGATTCAGCGTAGGCACTGACGTTACCGTCGATGCTAACGCCAATTTGCCAGGCACACCCGCCAACGCGATAGTCGGGATTCTGTACGAATGGTCTGAAAGACAAACGCTCAATTCATACGCCCGTTTGATTTGGGTACGTCACCTTCAGCCAAATCCGAAGAATTGTCAATCGCTCGAAAGGGCCGCAAAAACGCGACTTTTCAGTCATTTCAGAACCCGGGGCAGCCGGCATCGCCCCGCCAATGTTTAATCATTCGCGAAATCAATAATGTGAATTTTGATTTAAAGGGCTGTACAGAACCGAATATGCGGCTAGGCTAGCGGCACGTAAAACGAATTACCGGCCTGCCTGGCCAACTCCAGCCCGATGATACTTTCGGGCTTTTTAATGCCCGCAGGAATCTCAGGCCAGCGCCTTGAGCACCGCGTCAATGTCCTGCAACACGCTCAACTCGCCCTTCTCGCCCCAGTACAGGGTGATCATTTGCTTGTCGGCTTCGACTTTGTAGACGTTTGCCGGCAGCGTCGCAAAATGTGGCAACAACTTTTCATCGACGCAGGTTTCCTGCCACTGATTGACCCAAACCCCTGGCTCCAACTGCCAGTAACTCCAGGTCACCCGCGTGGTGCCACGCCGTGGCCGGTGATACTGGGCACACGGGCTTGGCGGCTCGTGCTTGAGCCAGTGCGGCCATTCCTGGGGCGTCAGTTGCATGGCCAGGCCAATGCGCCGCGCCTCCATGCGCAAAGCCATGCGCCCGCTCGAATGGCGCGAAGGACGCAGCCACGCCAGGGGGCTTAAAACCAGCGCAAGGATTGACACCACTATCCAGACCGTCATATGTGTACTCCCGAATTTCTTGATGAGCGGATTTGACCTGACGCAACCCCATCCGCTTGAAACCAGCCATACTGAACTTATCGCTTTCCCTTGGAGGACTCCTCATGCCCTACGAACATATTCTGGTCGCCGTGGACCTGACCGAAGAATGCGACCCCGTGATCAAGCGGGCCGTAGGCCTTGCAGGCGACTCGGTGAAGCTGTCCCTGGTGCATATCGTCGAACCGATGGCCATGGCCTTTGGCGGCGATGTACCGATGGACCTTTCCCAACTGCAACAGCAGCAGTTCGACCAGGCCAAGGAACGCCTTGACCGGCTGATCAACAAGTACCCTGCCCTGAAAAAAGACCAGAGCCACCTGACCTACGGCCAGCCGCGCCAGGAAATCCACCACCTGGCCAAGGAGCAAGGTTGCGACCTGATCGTGGTCGGCAGCCACGGCCGTCACGGCCTGGCCTTGCTGCTGGGCTCCACCGCCAATGACGTGCTGCACGGCGCACCTTGCGATGTGCTGGCCGTGAAACTGGTCAAGAGCTCGTAAGACCAACGGCAATCCAATGTGGGAGTGGGCTTGTGTGGGAGCGGGCTCGCTCGCGAAAGCAGTGGATCAGTCGACAAATATATGGACTGACACACCGCATTCGCGAGCAAGCCCGCTCCCACATCTGAACCGCGTTTCATACAAAAAACCCGGCGCTCATACAAATGAGCGCCGGGTTTTTTATTGCGTTTGAATCACTCAGGCATCCAGCTCGGCCCAGCGTTCAACCAGGGCTTCAAGCTCGCTGTTAAGCTGCTCGAGGGATGCAATCACCTTGGCGGTTTCTGCAGCCGGACGCAGGTAGAAACCCGCGTCAGCCATTTCAGCTTCAACGGCAGCAATCTGCTGTTCCTTGGCGTCGATATCACCCGGCAGTGCTTCCAGCTCACGTTGCAGCTTGTAGCTGAGCTTCTTCTTCGCAGCAGGTGCTTCCTGGGCTGGTGCCGGAGCAGCAGCCACTGGAGCAACCACGGCCGAGGTCAAGTCAGCCTTGCCGGACTTGCTCTCGGTCACGCCCAGCAGGCGCGGCGAGCCGCCCTGGCGCAGCCAGTCCTGATAACCACCGACGTATTCACGCACCTTGCCTTCACCTTCGAAGACCAGGGTGCTGGTGACCACGTTGTCAAGGAATGCCCGGTCGTGACTGACCATCAGCACGGTGCCATTGAAGGTCAGCAAAACCTCTTCCAGCAGTTCCAGGGTTTCCACGTCGAGGTCGTTGGTCGGTTCGTCGAGTACCAGCAGGTTGGCTGGCTTGCTGAACAACTTGGCCAGCAGCAGGCGCGCACGCTCACCACCGGACAAGGCCTTGACCGGCGTACGTGCACGCTGCGGGCTGAACAGGAAGTCGCCCAGGTAGCTCAGCACGTGGCGGCTCTGGCCGTCGATGTCGATAAAGTCGCGACCTTCGGCGACGTTGTCGATCACGGTTTTTTCCAGGTCCAACTGGTGGCGCAGCTGGTCGAAGTAGGCCACGTCGATGCGCGTGCCCTCTTCCACGGTACCGCTGGTGGGTTGCAGGCCGTTGAGCATCAGCTTGAGCAAGGTGGTCTTGCCGGTACCGTTGGCGCCGAGCAGGCCGATACGGTCGCCGCGCTGCAGGACCATGGAGAAGTCCTTGATCAGGAACGGGCCGTCCGGGTGATGGAAGCTGACGTTTTCCAGCACCATCACTTGCTTGCCCGACTTGTCGGCGGTGTCCAGCTGGATATTGGCCTTGCCGGTGCGTTCACGGCGCTCGCTGCGCTCGACACGCAGGGCTTTCAGGGCACGTACGCGGCCTTCGTTACGGGTGCGGCGGGCCTTGATGCCCTGGCGGATCCAGACTTCTTCCTGGGCCAGCTTCTTATCGAACAGGGCATTGGCGGTTTCTTCCGCAGACAGCGCGGCTTCCTTGTGCACCAGGAAACTGGCGTAGTCGCCGTTCCAGTCGATCAGGCCGCCACGGTCCAGTTCGAGGATGCGGGTTGCCAGGTTCTGCAGGAAGGAACGGTCGTGCGTGATGAACAGCACGGCGCCCTGGAAATCCTTGAGGGCTTCTTCAAGCCAGGCGATTGCGCCGATGTCCAGGTGGTTGGTCGGTTCGTCGAGCAGCAACAGATCCGGCTCGGAAACCAGGGCCTGGGCCAGCAGGACGCGGCGACGCCAGCCGCCGGACAATTCGGCGAGGGTCTTGTCGGCGGGCAGTTGCAGGCGACTCAGGGTGCTGTCGACCAATTGCTGCAAGCGCCAGCCGTCGCGGGCTTCGAGGTCTTGCTGGACGTGCATCAGCTTGTCCAGGTCGGCTTCGGTGACGCAGTTCTGCGCCAGGTGATGGTATTCGGCGAGCAGTGCGCCCACGCCGTCGAGGCCTTCGGCAACCACGTCGAACACTGTCCGTCCGTCGGCCACCGGCAATTCTTGCGGCAATTCGCCAATCTTGAGGCCCGGGGCGCGCCAGACAGAGCCGTCATCGGGCTTCTGGTCGCCTTTTACCAGCTTCATCATGCTGGACTTGCCGGTGCCGTTGCGGCCGATGATGCACACCCGCTCACCACGGGCGATCTGCCAGGACACCTTGTCCAACAACGGCATAGCGCCGAAAGCAAGGGACACATCGCTGAATTTGAGCAGGGTCATACGCTTCTCCAAAAACTGGGCGCGCATTCTACCTGACTTAGGGCTCGAGGCGGCCGGCATTTTCGCCGCTGACACGTTCTGTTGGACATTTCAGATGAACTTGAACGAAGCGACCGGCAAAGCTTTCACCGGTTGCGGGCAAAAGGCTAAGCTAGGGGCAATCAGTGTCGGCGACGTCGGCACTAGTCCAGATTCCTCTGCACGGACGTCTCATGCGCAGTCGCCTTTTCAGCTTTTTATCTTGTCTGCTTCTTTCTGCCACCGCCGTTCAATCCGCCCAGGCCGTGGACCTCACCACCCAACGTCAATATTACGATGAAGCCAAACGAGCCCTCGCCAAAGGCGACAGCGGCCCGTATTTCCAATACAGCCAGGCCCTGGCCGACTACCCGTTGACGCCGTACCTCGCCTACGACGAGCTCACGGCGCGACTGAAAACCGCCAGCAACGAGGAGATCGAACAATTCCTCGCCAAGAACGGCGACCTGCCCCAGGCCAACTGGATGAAACTGCGCTGGTTGCGCTGGCTGGCCGACCGTGGCGACTGGCAAACCTTTGAAAAGTACTACGACGCCAAACTCAATTTCGTCGAACTGGACTGCCTCCATGGCCAATTCCAGCTGACCCACAACCAAAAAGCCGAAGGTTATAAAACCACCGAGAAGCTGTGGCTGACCGGTAAATCCCAGCCTGCGGCCTGTGATGCCACCTTTGGCCAGTGGGCCGCCGACGGCCAACTGACCGAACAGAAGATCTGGGACCGCGCCAAGCTGGCCGCCGAAGCCCGCAACTATCCGTTGGCCAACAGCCTGGTGAAGACCCTGCCGACCCTCGGCGCCCAGGGCCGCCTGATGGTGGACGTGGCGCAGAAGCCCGACATGCTCGGCGACCCATCGCGCTTCCTGCCGGCCAACGAAGCCATGTCCGATGCCGTAGGCCTGGGCCTGCGCCGCCTGGCACGCCAGGACCCGGACAAGGCCATGGCCCTGCTCGACGGTTATGCCAGCAGCATGCACTTCTCGCGTGACGAAAAAGTGTCGATCGCCCGGGAAATCGGCCTGACCCTGGCGCGTCGCTACGACCCGCGCGCCCTCGACGTGATGACCAAATACGATCCGGAACTGCGGGACAACACCGTTTCCGAATGGCGCCTGCGCCTGCTGTTGCGCCTGGCCCGCTGGGAAGACGCCTACCAGTTGACCCGCAAGCTGCCCCAGGATTTGGCCACCACCAACCGCTGGCGCTACTGGCAGGCCCGCAGCCTGGAACTGGCAGAGCCGAAGAACCCGCAAGCCCTGGTGATGTACAAGGGCCTGGCCAAGGAACGAGACTTTTACGGTTTCCTGGCGGCGGATCGCTCCCAGTCCCCGTACCAACTGAACAACAAGCCACTGGTGATGAGCCAGGCGCTGATGAACAAGGTACGCAACACACCGGGCGTGCGCCGCGCCCTGGAGTTCTACGCCCGTGGCCAGATCGTTGATGGCCGCCGCGAGTGGTACCACGTCAGCCGGCATTTCAACCGCGACGAAATGGTCGCCCAGGCCAAGCTGGCCTATGACATGAAGTGGTACTTCCCGGCGATCCGCACCATCAGCCAGGCGCAGTACTGGGACGACCTGGACATCCGCTTCCCGATGGCCCACCGCGACACCCTGGTGCGCGAAGCCAAGGTCCGCGGCGTGCATTCCAGCTGGGTATTTGCGATCACCCGCCAGGAAAGCGCCTTCATGGACGACGCGCGCTCCGGCGTCGGCGCCACCGGCCTGATGCAACTGATGCCCGGCACCGCCAAGGAGACTGCGCGAAAGTTCAGCATCCCGCTGGCTTCGCAACAGCAGGTGCTCGACCCGGACAAGAACATCCAGCTCGGCGCCGCCTACCTGAGCCAGGTCCACGCCCAGTTCAACGGCAACCGCGTGCTCGCCACCGCTGCCTACAACGCCGGCCCGGGCCGTGTACGCCAATGGCTGCGCGGCGCCGATCACCTGAGTTTCGATGTGTGGGTGGAAAGCATCCCGTTCGACGAAACCCGCCAGTATGTGCAGAACGTGCTGTCTTATTCGGTGATCTACGGGCAGAAGCTCAATGCACCGCAGCCGCTGGTGGACTGGCATGAGCGGTATTTTGATGATCAGTAAGTAACGCTATCCCATAAAAAATGCCCGCATTGAGAGATGCGGGCCTTTTTTGTGGGCGGTGAATCAGTGGGTGGTCGACTCACCATCACTGAACTGCAACGCCGCCAGCCGTGCATACAGCGGACTGCTGGCGATCAGTTGCTGATGCGTCCCCACCGCCACCAGCTTGCCCTGGTCCATCACGGCAATCCGGTCGGCATTCTTCACCGTGGCCAGCCGGTGGGCGATGACCAGGGTGGTGCGCCCTTCCATCAACTGCGGCAGCGCCTGCTGGATCAGGTGTTCGCTCTGGGCGTCCAGCGCGCTGGTGGCTTCGTCCAGCAGCAGGATCGGTGCATCCACCAACAAGGCCCGGGCGATGGCCAGCCGCTGGCGCTGGCCGCCGGAGAGGCCCATGCCGCCGTCGCCCAGGTGGGTCTGGTAGCCGTCGGGCATTTGCAAAATGAAATCGTGGGCGTGGGCGATGCGCGCCGCTTCCTCGACCTGGGCAAAGGTGGCCGTCGGATTGCCGTAGCGGATGTTCTCCTCAACGCTGCCGAAAAACAGCGCCGGGCTCTGGGACACCAGGGCGAAACAGCGGCGCAGGTCCAGCGGATCCAGCTCGGTCAGCGGGTGGCCTTCAAGCAGGATGCGGCCTTGCTGGGGATCGTAGAAACGCAGCAACAGATCGAACATCGTCGATTTACCCGCACCGGACGGACCGACCAGGGCCAGGGTTTCGCCTGCATTGATGCTCAGGCTCAAGCCGTCGATGGCAAAACGATCCGGGCGCGAAGGATAGGAGAAGCGCAAATCCTGGATTTCCAGGCGGCCGCTGACCCGCTCCGGCAGCTCGATCACGTTGGCTTCGGGCGCCTTGATCTCATTGCTCGACTGCAGCAATTCGCCAATCCGCTCCGCCGCACCGGCGGCGCGCTGCAACTCGCCCAACACTTCACTCAAGGTACCGACGGCACTGCCGACGATCAGGCTGTAGAACACGAACGCCGCCAGCTCACCACCGGAAATGCGCCCGCCGATCACGTCCATGCCGCCGACCCAGAGCATCACGCCCACGGCGCCCAGCACCAGCATGATCACCAGGGTAATCAGCCAGGCGCGCTGCACGATGCGTTTGCGGGCGGTGGTGAAGGCCTCTTCCACCGTCAGCGCGAAGCGCTGTTCGTCCTGGACCTGGTGGTTGTAGGCCTGCACGGTCTTGATCTGGCCGAGGGTTTCGGACACATAGCTGCCGACATCGGCGATGCGATCCTGGCTCTGGCGCGACAGGCTGCGCACCCGGCGGCCGAAGATCAGGATCGGCGCCAGCACCAGTGGCAGCGCTATCACGACGATGCTGGTGAGCTTGGGGTTGGTGACAAACAGCAGCACGATCCCGCCGATCACCATCAAGGCGTTGCGCAGGAACAGCGACAGCGAGGAGCCGATCACCGATTGCAGCAAGGTGGTGTCGGTGGTCAGCCGGGACTGGATTTCCGAGCTGCGGTTGTTTTCGTAGAAGCCCGGATGCAGGTAGATCAAGTGGTTGAACACTTGCCGCCGGATGTCCGCCACCACCCGCTCGCCGATCCACGACACCAGGTAAAACCGCGCAAAGGTGCCCACCGCCAGGCCCAGCACCAGGATCATGAACAGACCGATGGACTGGTTGAGCAGGTGCGGCGACTGGGTCATGAACCCCTGGTCCACCAGCAGGCGAATACCCTGGCCCATGGACAAGGTAATGCCGGCGGTGACGATCAGCGCCAACAAGGCGCCCAGGGCCTGCCAGCGGTAGGGAGCGACGAAGCGACTGGCCAGGCGAATCGCGCGGCGTTGACGGGCTGAGAGCATGGAGGGTTTCACCTGAAGGTTGGAGACGGGAACCTGCATAGCTACATGGGGGGAACTTGAGCGAATCACAATGAGTCAGGTTAATTATGCTCACCGAACCTAGGCCCTAGAGGCTATCGGTCTAAGGACCGGCTGGAAATTTGTATCGGTTTCTGCTGGACTGGGCATTCGATCTGCGGGCCGCGCAAGGAGTTGTAACAACGCGGTCACGCGGGGGTTTTAAAGTAGGTACACAACCTGATGAGGAGACGGGCCATGTCCTTGCAAAACAGCAGCAACGCCAAAATTCAAGTGATCCGCCAACCGCAGCAATTGCCTTGCTCGTATATCGACGCTCAGGGCCGCGAAGTGCAAATCACCGAAGAAATGATCCAGAGCGCGTGCGCCGAACTGGAACAGAAATTGGTCAAGCCTGCCAAGCGAGGCTGATTCGCCCACGCTCTCTTAAACCCGGCCTTGATGGCCGGGTTTTTTATGCCTTCAGATTGCCTGTGCGCCCAATGCTGCCACGATGCTCGACAAGGCGGCAGACTCGCCGTTGATCCGCACTTTCAAGCCGTCAATCTCACGCCGCTCGGGGTAGTGCTTGCGCAATAGGTCGAAGGCCTTGCGCTGCTCATCCACTGTGCCTACCAGGCTGCGGCGGAAATCCGCGTCATCACGGCGCGGGTCGTACACGCTGCGGCACAGGGTCGCCAAGGCCCAGGCCGGATCGGTATTGGCATTGAGGCTGACTTCGGCCAGCCACGGCTCCGGCAG
Organism: Pseudomonas sp. D8002; assembly: GCF_013385695.1. Classification (NCBI taxonomy): domain Bacteria; kingdom Pseudomonadati; phylum Pseudomonadota; class Gammaproteobacteria; order Pseudomonadales; family Pseudomonadaceae; genus Pseudomonas; species Pseudomonas sp. D8002. The sequence continues at coordinate 9,563 of NZ_JACAPM010000034.1, read as the reverse complement.
CAAGTCGCTCAATTGAATCGTCGGGTCCTGACCAAGATGCCGGCAAAACGCCTGATAGATCTGCGCCGTGCCGCGCTGCTTGCCGTCCAGGCTGTAGCCGGCGATATGCGGGGTGGCCAGCACACACAGGTCGGCCAGGTCGACGTCCACCTGCGGCTCGCCTTCCCACACATCCAGCACGGCCTGCAGGTCTTCGCGCTCCAGCAGCACCTCCTTGAGGGCGGCGTTGTCCACCACCGGGCCGCGGCTGGCGTTGATCAGCCAGGCACCGGGCTTGAGCTGGTTGAGGCGCTCGCGGTCGAACAAGTGCCAGGTGGAGCCGTTGCCGGATTTGTTCAGCGGCGTGTGCAGACTGATCACATCGCACTGCTCGACGATCTGCTCCAGGCTGACGTAATCACCGTCCTCGGCGATCTGCCGGGGCGGGTCGCACACCAGCACGTTCCAGCCCAACGCCTTGAGCACCTTGACCAGACGCCCGCCGACTTCACCGGCCCCCACCACACCGTAGGTGCGCTGGGCCAGGTCGGCGCCTTCGATCTCGGCCAGGGTCAGCAGGCTGCCCAGTACATAGTCGACCACGCCACGGGCATTGCAGCCGGGGGCGCTGGACCACTGGATGCCGGCGCGCTGGAAGTAATCGAGGTCGAGGTGATCAGTGCCGATGGTGCAGGTGCCGACAAACCGCACCGGCGTGCCTTCGAGCAAGGCCCGGTTGACGTTGGTCACTGAACGCACCAGCAGCACATCGGCCTGCTCGATCGTCGCGCGGTCAATGGACCGGCCCGGAACCCGGCGAATCTCGCCGAATCCTTCAAAGAATGCATCGAGCAGCGGGATATTTTCGTCGGCAACAATCAGCATGGCAGGCTCCTTTCGCGGATCAGCAGTGTACAGCGGTTTTCCTTGTGGCGAGGGAGCTTGCTCCCGCTGGAGTGCGCAGCGCTCCCAAATGCAGCACCGTGTTTTTTCAGGTACACATCGGTTGCCCGTTATGGGGCTGCTGCGCAGCCCAGCGGGAGCAAGCTCCCTCGCCACAGCAAGCTCCCTCACCACAGCAAGCGCCCTCGCCACAAAACGCTGCATTTGCGCGGGGATGTGTTTACAAATCCACAACACAGGTTTTTTCCTGACCAACACGTCAAGGCGTAGAATGCGCCGTCCTGCGCTCCCCCTATCGGACATCTGTACGTGAACACTGCCACAACCACCACCGCCCTTTCTCGCCCCGCCCGCGTCAGCCTTGAAGTGCGCAACCTGCTGGCCCTGGCGCTGCCGATCATGATCGGGCAACTGGCGACCACCGCCATGGGGTTCGTCGATGCCGTGATGGCCGGGCGTGTCAGCTCCCGAGACCTGGCGGCGGTCGCCCTGGGCAACTCCATCTGGATCCCGGTGTACCTGCTGATGACCGGCACCCTGTTAGCCACCACGCCGAAAGTCGCCCAGCGCTTTGGCGCCGGCACCCACGGTGAAATCGGCCCGCTGGTGCGCCAGTCGATGTGGCTGGCACTGGTGGTGGGAATTACCGCGCTGCTGTTGCTGATCAGCGCCGAACCGATCCTGCACCTGATGAAGGTCGATCCCGAGTTGATCAAGCCCTGCATGGGCTACCTGCACGGCATCGCTTCGGGCATGCCGGCCATTGCGCTGTACTACGTGCTGCGCTGCTTCAGCGACGGGCTGGGCCGAACGCGGCCGAGCATGGTCATGGGTCTGTGCGGGCTGGCGCTGAATATTCCGCTGAACTATGTGTTCATCTACGGCCACTTCGGCGTGCCGGCCATGGGCGGCATCGGTTGCGGCTGGGCCACGGCGATCGTGATGTGGGTGATGATGCTTGGCCTGGCCGCCTGGACCCGCTGGGCACCGGTGTATCAGAGCAGCGAGCTGTTCAAGCGCTTTGACTGGCCGCAATGGTCGGTGATCAAGCGTGTGTTGAGCATTGGCTTGCCCATCGGGATCGCGGTGTTTGCCGAGTCGAGCATTTTTGCGGTGATCGCGCTGCTGATCGGCAGCCTCGGTGCCACGGTGGTGGCCGGACACCAGATCGCGCTGAACTTCAGCTCGCTGGTGTTCATGATCCCCTACTCCCTGAGCATGGCGGTCACCGTGCGCGTGGGCCAGGCCCTGGGCCGTGGCGAACCCCGTGAGGCGCGCTTTGCCGCGGGTGTCGGAATGGGCACCGCGCTGGTGTATGCCTGCCTGTCCTGCAGCCTGATGCTGCTGTTTCGCGAACAGATCGCCACCATCTACACCCAGGACCCGCTGGTGATCCAGGTGGCGGCGATGCTGATTGTGTTTGCGGCGCTGTTTCAGTTCTCGGACGCGATCCAGGTCACGGCCGCCGGCGCACTACGTGGTTACCAGGATACTCGGGTGACCATGGTGCTGACGTTGTTTGCGTATTGGGGCGTGGGCTTGCCGGTGGGCTACGCGCTGGGGCTGACCGAGTGGCTGGGCGACGCCCGCGGCCCGAGCGGCTTGTGGCAGGGGCTGATCGTGGGCCTGAGCTGTGCCGCGGCGATGCTGGTGATCCGCCTGGTGCGCAGCGCACGCAAGCGGATTCGCCGGGCTTAAGCCGATTTCTTGCGGATCCAGTATAGGTAAGTACCGGCCTGCTCCTGCTGGTCCACCAGTTCATGGTCGAGAAACACGCAGAACTTGGGGATGTCGCGACGGGTCGACGGATCGGTCGCGATCACCTTGAGCAAGCCACCGGGCGCCAGGTCGCGGATGTGCTGGTGCAGCATCATCACTGGCTCCGGGCAGTTGAGGCCGGTGGCGTCGAGGACGGCATCGACGGGTAAATCAGGGGTCAGGCTCATGGTTTACTCCTAAACAGGCCGGCATTTTAACGGTAACGCGGGGCGCCAGGTAGCCAGCGGCGCCCTCGGTTTTTTCGCGAGCAAGCTCGCTCCTACATTGAGCAGCGTTTACCGGGCCTTTGGCTTCTTCACATCCAACCGGCGCAAATGGCAGGTCACTTCTTCACGGTCGTGGTACAGCTGCTTGCAGCCGATCTCCACCCGGATGCCACGTTCCTTGAAGCCTTCCGCGATGCGTTCAAGCAGGCGCTTCACTTCGGCATAACGCTGCTTCATCGGCAACTTCAGGTTGACCACCGCTTCGCGGCAGTGTCCCTCGCCAATCCAGGTTTCCAACAGGGCCGCATTGCGCGCCGGTTTTTCGACGATGTCGCAGACCATCCAGTCCACCGGCTGCTTGGGGGTGTAGATAAAGCCGTCGGCCATCAAGTGCTGCACCAGCCCGGTGTCCATCAGGCTTTCGGCCATCGGGCCGTTGTCGATGGCGGTCACCAGCATGCCACGGTTGACCAGTTGCCAGGTCCAGCCCCCAGGCGCTGCGCCGAGGTCGACGCCGGTCATGTCGCTGTGCAGGCGCTCGTCCCACTGGTCTCGGGGTATAAAGTGGTGCCAGGCCTCTTCCAGCTTCAAGGTCGAGCGGCTTGGCGCGTCCCGCGGGAATTTGAGGCGCGGGATGCCCATCGGCCACATGGCCGAGTTGTTCGACTCGGCCAGGCCCATGAACACTTCGCGGCCGCTCTTGAAGGTCAACAGCAGGCGCGGCTTGCTGGCGTCTTCCACCAGTTTGCCGGCGGCCATCAGCGCCTTGCGCAAGTGAACTTCGAATTTCTTGCAGAAGTTCGACAGCTCCTTGCCGTCATTGGTGTCGACCATTTCCAGCCACAGGCTGCCGCACACCGGGAAATCCCGCAGGTGCGCGAGGATCACGCTGATACGGTCGGTTTCCGGCAAGTCGATGAACACCCCGCGCGCCCACTGCCTCGGGAAGATCAGCTCGGCAAAGCGTTGGCCGCGCATCAGGCGCTGGGCGCCGTCTTCTTCGGTGCAGACAAATTCGGCGCAGGCGCTGCCGGTCTTGGCCTTGGCATAGCCCGAAACGTTCAGGCGTGCGGCGTGTTCCGCGATCTCGGAACAGACTTCGCCTTCAAAACCCGGGCGGCAGTGCATAAAAAGGGTGTTCATCAACTCTCCTGGATCACGGGCTTGCTATAGCGCAATGCCTGTCATGAAAACGCGCGCATGATAGCCGAGTTCGGAACCTTGGACTTATTGATAGAGTCCAGTAATTAGCCAGCTACTTAAAACAGGGCTAATTTGTAAGCTCTGTTCGTCCCGTCAGGTCCGTAGCCGTGCGGACCATAAGGAGTCATGTAATGTCATCCCTTGATAGTCTGAGAACCCTTAAAACCTTACAGATCGACGACAAGACCTATCACTACTTCAGCCTGCCCGAAGCCGCCAAGAGCCTGGGTGATCTGGACAAGCTGCCGATGTCCCTCAAGGTGCTGCTGGAAAACCTGCTGCGCTGGGAAGACGAAAAGACCGTCACCGGCGCCGACCTCAAGGCCATTGCCGCCTGGCTCAAGGAGCGCCGCTCCGACCGCGAGATCCAATACCGCCCCGCCCGGGTGCTGATGCAAGACTTTACCGGCGTGCCCGCCGTGGTCGACCTGGCCGCCATGCGCGCCGCCGTGGCCAAGGCCGGCGGTGACCCGCAACGCATCAACCCGCTGTCACCGGTGGACCTGGTGATCGACCACTCGGTGATGGTCGACAAGTTCGCCACCACCGGCGCCTTCCAGGAAAACGTCGACATCGAAATGCAGCGCAACGGCGAACGCTACGCCTTCCTGCGCTGGGGCCAGAGCGCCTTCGACAACTTCAGCGTAGTGCCACCGGGCACCGGCATCTGTCACCAGGTCAACCTGGAATACCTCGGCCGCACCGTGTGGACCAAGGATGAAGACGGCCGCACCTATGCCTTCCCCGACACCCTGGTCGGCACCGACTCCCACACCACCATGATCAACGGCCTCGGCGTATTGGGCTGGGGAGTGGGCGGGATCGAAGCGGAAGCCGCGATGCTCGGGCAGCCGGTGTCGATGCTGATCCCGGAAGTGATCGGCTTCAAGCTCACTGGCAAGCTGAAAGAAGGCATCACCGCCACTGACCTGGTGCTGACCGTCACCCAGATGCTGCGTAAAAAGGGCGTGGTCGGCAAATTCGTCGAATTCTATGGCGACGGCCTGGCAGATCTGCCACTGGCCGACCGCGCGACCATCGCCAACATGGCCCCGGAGTACGGCGCCACCTGTGGCTTCTTCCCGGTGGATGAAGTAACCCTGGACTACCTGCGCCTGTCGGGCCGTCCTGCAGAAACCGTCAAACTGGTGGAGGCCTACACCAAGGCCCAGGGCCTGTGGCGCAATGCAGGTCAGGAGCCGATCTTTACCGACAGCCTGGCGCTGGACATGGCCAGCGTCGAAGCCAGCCTGGCCGGGCCGAAACGTCCGCAAGACCGTGTCTCGCTGCCTAACGTCGGCCAGGCCTTCAGCGATTTCCTCGACCTGCAATTCAAGCCCACCAACAAGGAAGAAGGCCGCCTGGAAAGCGAAGGCGGCGGCGGTGTTGCGGTGGGCAACGCCGACCTGATCGGTGAAGCCGACTACGACTTCGAAGGCCAGACCTATCGCCTGAAAAACGGCGCGGTGGTGATCGCGGCCATTACCTCCTGCACCAACACCTCCAACCCGAGCGTGATGATGGCGGCAGGACTGGTGGCGAAAAAGGCCGTGGAGAAAGGACTGAAGAGCAAGCCCTGGGTGAAAACCTCCCTGGCGCCGGGCTCCAAAGTCGTGACTGATTACTACAAAGCGGCAGGCTTGACCCAATACCTCGACAAGCTGGGCTTCGACCTGGTGGGTTATGGCTGCACCACCTGTATCGGCAACTCCGGGCCGCTGCCCGAGCCGATCGAAAAAGCTATCCAGAAAGCCGACCTGGCCGTGGCCTCGGTGCTCTCGGGCAACCGTAACTTCGAAGGCCGGGTGCACCCCCTGGTGAAAACCAACTGGCTGGCCTCCCCGCCCCTCGTGGTGGCCTATGCCCTGGCCGGCACCGTGCGCATGGACATCAGCAGCGAACCACTGGGCACCGGCTCTGACGGAAAACCGGTGTACCTGCGGGACATCTGGCCCAGCAGCAAGGAAATCGCCGACGCCGTTGCGCAAGTCAGCACCCAGATGTTCCACAAGGAATACGCCGAGGTGTTTGCCGGTGATGAACAGTGGCAGGCCATTGAAGTGCCGCAGGCTGCGACCTACGTGTGGCAGAAGGACTCCACCTACATCCAGCACCCACCGTTCTTCGACGACATCGGCGGCCCGCTGCCGGTGATCGAAGACGTCAAGGGCGCCAACGTGCTGGCATTGCTGGGGGACTCGGTGACCACCGACCACATCTCCCCCGCCGGCAACATCAAGACCGACAGCCCGGCCGGCAAATACCTGCGGGAGCAAGGCGTCGAACCGCGGGACTTCAACTCCTACGGCTCGCGTCGCGGCAACCATGAAGTGATGATGCGCGGCACCTTCGCCAACATCCGTATCCGCAACGAAATGCTCGGCGGCGAGGAAGGCGGCAATACGATCTACATCCCTACCGGCGAGAAAATGCCGATCTATGACGCCGCCATGAAATACCAGGCCTCGGGCACCCCGCTGGTGGTGATCGCCGGCCAGGAATACGGCACCGGCTCAAGCCGTGACTGGGCGGCAAAGGGCACCAACCTGCTGGGGGTCAAGGCGGTGATCGCCGAGAGTTTCGAGCGGATTCACCGCTCCAACCTGGTGGGCATGGGCGTGCTGCCCCTGCAGTTCAAGCTGGACCAGAACCGCAAGGCACTCAAGCTGACCGGCAAGGAGAAGATCGACATCCTCGGGCTGACCAACGCCGAGATCGAGCCACGCATGAACCTGACGCTGGTGATCACCCGTGAGGATGGCAGCAGCGAGAAGGTCGAAGTGCTGTGCCGCATCGACACCCTCAATGAGGTCGAGTACTTCAAGGCCGGCGGGATCCTGCACTACGTGTTGCGGCAGTTGATTGCCTCGTAACTGACACGCGCTACCCAAAACACCGCCTTCCCTGGCGGTGTTTTCATTTTTACCGTCGGTGACGCTCGGTATACTGCCGCCCTCAGATTTTGACTGTCACAAGGATTCCCCATGCTTGCATTGCCATGGCTGTACCTGGCGCTTCTTTCCATCGGCTATGTACTTGCCTTGAGCTACGGGCAATTGGGGTTAATGGCGGCACTGTCTGTCGCCATGCTGCTGTTGGCCGGGTTTGCCGTGCGGCAACAGCGAAACCCGTGGGTACGCTATCTGGGCCACGGGCTGTTTATCGTGCTGGCGCTGGGGCTGGCGATGCATTGGCTGCCCGGGTTCTACAACGGTCGCGGGATCGCGCCGCAGCGCTTTACGGACGACGCCGTGCCTTTCTCGATGTACCTGAACCAGGACAAGCCGCTGATTGGCTTCTGGCTGCTGCTGGCCTGCCCGTGGATTGTTGCGCGCCGGTCCCTGCGCCTGTCGATCTACGCCACCGCCCTGGCGTTGACACTGACGGCGATTGCCGCCCTGGGCGGCGCTGCGTTGCTGGGCGTCATCAGTTGGGCCCCGAAGTGGCCGGAGCAGGCCTGGCTGTGGGTGTTGAATAACCTGCTGCTGGTGACCCTGGTGGAGGAAGCGCTGTTCCGCGGTTATATCCAGGGCGGCCTGAGCCGACGGTTCAAGCAATTGCCCTATGGTGAAAACCTCGCCCTGCTGTTGGCCGCCCTGCTGTTCGGCCTGGTACACCTGGGCGCAGGCTGGCAGTGGACCCTGCTGGCGACCATCGCAGGCCTGGGCTACGGCCTGGCGTATCGCTTTAGCGGATTGGGCGCGGCGATCGTTACGCACTTCGGGCTGAACCTGCTGCATTTCGGGTTGTTTACCTATCCGATGCTGGCGGGCTGAGGCTGCGCCGATTGTTGCAAAAAATAAGTTAAATAAAACCCCGCAACGGTCGACAACCTGTCAAAGCCTTGCGGATTGAACAATCATGCGTAATAACCAACCCGTTACCCAGCGCGAACGTACCTTCCCCGCTCAGCAACGGTTGATCTCCACCACGGATGCCAAAGGCGTGATCACCTACTGCAACGACGCCTTCGTCGAGATCAGTGGGTTTTCTCATGACGAACTGCTGCGTGCCCCGCACAACCTGGTTCGTCATCCGGATGTGCCGGCGGCAGTGTTCGCACACATGTGGTCCACGCTCAAACAAGGCTTGCCATGGATGGGCATCGTCAAGAACCGCTGCAAGAGCGGTGATCACTATTGGGTCAACGCCTATGTGACACCGGTCTTCGACGGCAACCAGGTGATCGGCTACGAGTCGGTGCGGGTCAAGCCCACCGCCGAGCAGATCCGCCGTGCCGAAGCGCTTTACCAGCGCATCAACCAGGGCAAGCCGGCCATCCCGCGCCGCGACAAGTGGCTGCCGGTGTTGCAGGACTGGCTGCCGTTTATCCTGGTCAGCCAGTTGAGCTTCCTGATTGGCGTCTGGCTCAATTCCCACTGGGGCTTTGCCCTGGCAGCGGCGCTGTCGGTACCGCTGGGCCTGTTGGGCCTGAGCTGGCAACAACGCGGGCTCAAGCGCTTGCTGCGCCTGGCCGAACAGACCACCTCAGACCCGCTGATCGCGCAGATGTACACCGACAGCCGCGGCGCCCAGGCGCGCCTGGAAATGTCGATCCTCAGCCAGGAGGCGCGTCTTAAGACCTGCCTGACACGCCTGCAGGACACTGCCGAGCACCTCAACGACCAGGCCGCGCAATCCAACACCCTGGCGCATAACAGCTCCAGCGGTCTTGAGCGCCAGCGCGTGGAAACCGAACAGGTGGCCACTGCGGTCAACCAGATGGCCGCGACGACTCAGGAAGTCGCCAGCCATGTGCAACGCACTGCCGATGCCACCCAGGAAGCCAATCGCCTGACCGGGCGTGGCCGTGATATCGCCGGCGAAACCCGCGAAGCGATTCAGCGCCTGTCGGTGGCCGTGGGCGAGACCGGCGTGACCGTGACCCAACTGGCCAAGGACAGTGACGAAATCGGTGGCGTGGTGGATGTGATCAAAGGCATCGCCGACCAGACCAACCTGCTGGCGCTGAACGCGGCCATCGAAGCGGCCCGTGCCGGGGAGATGGGTCGCGGCTTTGCGGTGGTGGCCGACGAAGTGCGGCAACTGGCCCAGCGCACCAGCGAGTCCACCGGGCAGATTCATGCGCTGATCGCCAAGCTGCAACAGACCGCCAGCGCGGCCGTACAAACCATGGACGCCGGGCATCGCCAGGCGGAAGAAGGTGTGGCACGGGTGATGGAAGCGGATCAGGCGCTGATCGGGATCAGCGAGGCGGTGGCGCACATCACTGATATGACGGCGCAGATTGCGGCGGCGACCGAAGAGCAGAGCTCGGTGGCGGAAGAGATCAGCCGTAACATCAGCACCATTGCGCTGCTGGCGGACCAGACGTCGGAACAGGCGTTGAACTCGGCGCAGTTGAGTGAAGAGCTGACGCATACCGCCAATACCCAGTACTCGCTGGTAGAACGCTTTAACCGGTAAACCGCTTTCGCGAGCAAGCCCGCTCCCACATTTGGAATGCATTTCAAATGTGGGAGATTCTATGGT
>NZ_JACAPM010000033.1:112924-113303 GCF_013385695.1 Pseudomonas sp. D8002 | reverse complement strand
GCCTGCGTTCGGCCAGCGTGGTTTAACGGGGCGCCTAAGATCAAGATCAAAATCAAAAGCAAGAGCACAGCGGCCTCCCGGCCGGCTTGAGTGTTAAAAGCAAAGGCAAGATCCAGAGCGAAAGCCAAATCTGAAGCTGATGCAGCTCTGCTTTTCTGTGGGAGCTGGCTTGCCTGCGATGCAGACAACTCGGTACATCAGATACACCGAGGTGATGCCATCGCAGGCAAGCCAGCTCCCACATTTGACCGTGCCCGCTTTAGATTTTGCTTTTGATTTTGCTCTTCAACACTCAAGCCGGCCGGTAGGCCGCTGTGCTCTTGATCTGCTTTTGATCTTGATCTTGGGCGCCCCGTTAAACCACGCTGGCCGAACGCAG
>NZ_JACAPM010000033.1:0-112838 GCF_013385695.1 Pseudomonas sp. D8002 | reverse complement strand
GCTGTAAGAGCGGAACCGATATCAGCCATCACCCAAAAAACGGATATGCCCCCCAACCCCAAAGACGCATACGTCATCCAACGTATTCCCCGCCCAACCCCATCCCCGTGAGACTGCTCCCGACAGCCAACCCACCCTCCGGGAGCACCTCGATGACCGACACCCTGATCAAAGTCGACCTCAACCAACCCGTCACCGAAAACGAACAGATCCACAACCGTTGGCACCCGGACATCCCGATGGCTTGCTGGGTCAAACCCGGCGATGACTTCATCCTCGAAACCTACGACTGGACCGCCGGCGCCATCAAGAACAACGACGACGCCAGCGACGTGCGCGACGTCGACCTCTCCACCGTACATTACCTCTCCGGCCCGGTGGGCGTACACGGCGCCGAACCCGGCGACTTGCTGGTGGTCGACCTGCTCGACATCGGCGCCAAGGCCGACTCCCAGTGGGGCTTCAACGGGTTCTTCTCGCGCCAGAACGGCGGCGGCTTTCTCACCGATCACTTCCCCAGCGCGCAAAAAGCCATCTGGGATTTCAAGGGCATGTTCACCAGCTCCCGGCACATCCCGGGCGTCAATTTTGCGGGCCTGATCCACCCCGGCCTGATCGGCTGCCTGCCCGACCCGGTGATGCTCGCCGACTGGAATCGTCGCGAGCAGGAGCTGATCGACACCAACCCAACCCGCGTCCCACCCCTGGCCAACGCCCCGCTGGCCGCCACCGCGCACATGGGCAAACTCAAGGGCTCGGCCCGTGATGATGCCGCCGCCACCGGTGCCCGCACCGTGCCGCCCCGTGAGCATGGCGGCAACTGCGATATCAAGGATTTGTCCCGCGGCTCGAAGATCTATTTCCCGGTGTACGTCAACGGCGCCGGCCTGTCGGTGGGCGACTTGCACTTCAGCCAGGGCGACGGCGAAATCACCTTTTGCGGCGCCATCGAAATGGCCGGCTGGGTGCACATGAAGGTCGAGCTGATCAAGGGCGGCATGGCCAAATACGGGATCAAGAACCCGGTGTTCAAGCCAAGCCCGATCACCCCGAACTACAAGAACTACCTGATCTTCGAAGGCATCTCCGTCGACGAACAGGGCCAGCAGCATTACCTGGACGTCAATGTCGCTTACCGCCAGGCCTGCCTGAATGCGATCAACTACCTGACCAAGTTCGGCTACTCACCGGCCCAGGGTTATGCGTTGCTCGGCTCGGCGCCGGTGCAGGGGCATATCAGCGGCGTGGTGGACATCCCCAACGCCTGCGCGACGTTGTGGCTGCCGACTGAAATCTTCGAGTTCGACATCAACCCCAATGCCAGCGGCCCGACCCAATTCCTCGACGGCAGCATCGACCTGCCCATCGCTCCGGACCTGTAGCCATGCCGACCTACGAATATGCCTGTGAGTCCTGCGGCACCTTCACGATGCTGCGGCCCATGGCCCAGCGTCACGAACCCAGCCAATGCCCGTATTGCGACGGCCCGGGCGGGCAGTTGCTGCTGTCGGCGCCGGCGCTGACCACGCTGTCGGCCAATCAGCGCAAGGCCATAGCCGGTAACGAGCGCAGCGCCCATGCGCCGCAAACCGTCGGCGAATATCAGGCAGCGCGCAAGCACCCGGCGGGCTGCAGTTGCTGTGGCACCAGCAAGCCGGTGGTGCCGAGCAAGGCCAACCCGCTGGGGCTCAAGACCAGGACCGGGCCACGGCCCTGGATGATCAGTCACTGACCGAGGAGATTTGCAATGCGCCATGGCGACATTTCCAGCAGCCCGGACACGGTCGGCGTTGCTGTCGTGAACTACAAGATGCCGCGCCTGCACAGCAAGGCCGAGGTCATCGATAACGCGAAGAAGATTGCCGAGATTATTGTCGGCATGAAGCAGGGTTTGCCCGGCATGGACCTGGTGGTGTTCCCCGAATACAGCACCATGGGGATCATGTACGACCACGACGAGATGATGGCGACCGCTGCGAGTATTCCCGGCGAGGAGACGGCGATTTTCTCCGCGGCCTGTCGCCAGGCCAATACCTGGGGCGTGTTTTCCCTGACCGGTGAACGCCACGAGGAGCACCCGCACAAGGCGCCGTACAACACGCTGGTGCTGATCAATAACCTCGGCGAGATCGTCCAGCGTTATCGCAAGTGCATTCCGTGGTGCCCGATCGAGGGCTGGTACCCGGGCGATCGCACCTACGTGTGCGACGGGCCCAAGGGCATGAAGGTCAGCCTGATCATCTGCGACGACGGCAACTACCCGGAGATCTGGCGTGACTGTGCGATGAAAGGCGCCGAGCTGATCGTGCGCTGCCAGGGCTATATGTACCCGGCCAAGGAGCAGCAGGTGCAGATGTCCAAGAGCATGGCCTGGGCCAATAACTGCTACGTGGCGGTGGCGAATGCGGCGGGGTTCGACGGGGTGTATTCGTACTTCGGGCACTCGGCGATCATCGGCTTCGATGGCCGTACCCTGGGCGAGTGCGGCGAGGAAGAAATGGGCATTCAGTACGCCCAACTGTCGGTGTCGCAGATCCGCGATGCGCGGGCCAACGACCAGTCGCAGAACCATCTGTTCAAGTTGCTGCACCGTGGCTACACCGGCATGCATGCCTCGGGCGATGGGGACAAGGGCGTGGCGGATTGCCCATTCGAGTTCTATCGCACCTGGGTGCTGGACGCGCAAAAGGCCCAAGAGAATGTCGAGGCCTTCACCCGTAGCACCGTCGGTGTCGCCGAATGCCCGGTGGGGCAGTTGCCCCATGGTGGTAAAGAAAAAACGGCGGGTTGAGGCATGCGGTTTACTTTTGAACCGGCCCAGGTCATGGCCTTGCTGCGCAGCCGTATCGTTGGCCAGGAAGCAGCCCTGGCCCAAATGGAAGGGTTGCTCAAGGTGGTCAAGGCCGATATCGGTGAGCGTGAGCGGCCGTTGAGCGTCAACCTGTTCATGGGGCCTACCGGGGTCGGCAAGACGGAAATCGTCCGGCTGCTGGCGCAGGCGTTGCACGGGCGTGCCGACGGGTTCTGCCGTATCGACATGCACACCCTGGCCCAGGAGCATTATGCCGCCGCACTCACCGGTGCACCGCCGGGTTATGTCGGCAGCAAGGAGGGCATCAGCCTGTTCAACAGCGAACTGATCCAGGGTAGCTACAGCCGCCCTGGTATCGTGCTGTTCGACGAGTTGGAGAAAGCCAGCCAGGAGGTGGTGCGCAGCCTGCTGGGCATCCTTGAAAACGGCCAGCTGACGCTGGCGGGCGGCGCTCGTACGCTGGACTTTCGCAACAGCCTGATCTTCATGACCAGCAATATCGGCGCCCAGCAGGCGCGTCGGCACCGGCAACGCTTTGCCCCGTTGCGCTGGTGGGGGCGCGGTGAAGCGGGGGTGTTGGAGGACGCCTTGCACCGCCACTTCGAGCCGGAATTTCTCAATCGCATCGATCGTATCCTGATGTTCGAGCCCATCGACCATCAGTGGCTTGAGGCGCTGCTCAAGGTGGAACTCGGCAAACTCAATCAACGCCTGGCGGCGCAGCACCGATCATTGGTGCTGGATGAATCGGCACGCGCCTGGTTGTGCCGCGACCATGACGTACGGTTCGGCGCCCGCGCCTTGGGCCGCCGATTGCGGGTGGAGCTGGAGCCGGCGATTGCCGAATGCGTATTGCGCGACCCGGGTGTGGGCCCCATGGGCGCGACTGTCGACAGTGATCGTTTGGTGGTTTCGCAACAAGCGGCTTGCATCCAATAAATTTCAGACTAATATAACCCGGGTAAAACAAAATAATCCGGGTAAAAGTCATGAGCGCATCACAGTGCACCGCCTTCCTTGGCCACCAACGCGTGGCTGCCGGCTCTTATGCCGACGTCGCCAAAAACCTGAAAAGCCTCGACCTGGCGACGGGCAGCTTGCTGGTGTTTGATGACGCCAGCGGTGTTCAAGTCGACTATCCCTGGCCCGCCGGTTACGCACCGCAGCAACCGACCGTCGCGGTGACGGAGGCCGACGTGCCGGCGTCACCTACTGTAGGCCGTCCGAAGCTGGGGGTGGTCGCCCGTGAAGTGACCTTGCTGCCACGGCATTGGGAGTGGCTGGGGCAACAGCGCGGCGGCGCCTCGGCGGCCTTGCGCCGGCTGGTGGATGAAGCGCGCAACGCCCATGCCGAGCACGATGAGCGACGCCAGGCCAAGGAATCCAGCTATCGTTTCATGAGCGCCCTGGGCGGCGACCTGCCGGGTTTCGAAGAGGCCTCGCGGGCGTTGTTTGCCCAGGACGGCGCCGACTTTTCCAACAAGATTGCGCACTGGCCGGTGGATGTGAAGTTGTACCTGGCCTGGTTGTCACGCAACGCTTTCCCTGCCTAATTGCATTGAGATCCGAACCTTCATGGAAGTCACCCAGCAACGACCGTTGTGGCAGATCTACCTGATCTTTCTGGCACCCATGGTGCTGTCCAATTTCCTCCAGAGCTTTTCCGGCACGCTGAACGGGATCTATGTCGGGCAGATGCTCGGCACCCAGGCGTTGGCGGCGGTGTCGGGGATGTTCCCCATCGTGTTTTTCTTTATCGCCCTGGTGATCGGCCTGGGGGCGGGTGCTTCGGTGCTGATCGGCCAGGCGTGGGGCGCGCAGGAAACCTCGATGGTCAAGTCGATCACCGGCGCCACCCTGACCCTCGGCGCCCTGATCGGGGTGATCGCGGCGGTGCTGGGCAGCGTGTTTGCGCGCCCGGCAATGCAGGCCCTGGGCACACCGGTGGATGTGCTGGATGACGCGGTGGGTTATGCGCAGATGATGATGTTGATCATGCCGCTGTTGCTGGTGTTCATCCTGTTCACCCAACTGCTGCGGGGCGTGAGTGACACGGTGTCGCCCTTATTGGCGCTGATGGTGTCGACCACCGTGGGCCTGGTGCTGACCCCTGCGCTGATCAAGGGCTGGCTGGGCCTGCCGCCGATGGGTATCCAGAGCGCGGTGGTGGCGGGGTTGGTGGGGAATGCCCTGGCGATGACGTTCCTGGTGCTGCGCCTGCGCCATAAAAACCACGTGATGGCGCCGGATCGCCAGTTGATGGCGGCGCTGCGGCTGGATCGGGTGATCCTGGGCAAGGTCCTGCGTATCGGGTTGCCCACTGGGTTGCAGATGGTGGTGCTGTCGTTGTCGGAGCTGGTGATTCTGGCGCTGGTCAACAGCCATGGTTCCCAGGCGACGGCGGCGTATGGGGCGGTGACGCAGATCGTCAACTATGTGCAGTTTCCGGCGTTGTCGATTGCGATCACGGCGTCGATTCTGGGGGCGCAGGCGATCGGGGCGGGGCGCCTGGAGCGGATCGGGCCGATCCTGCGTACGGGGATTTTGATCAACCTGTGCCTGACGGGTGGGTTGATAGTGCTGGGGTATGTGTTGTCGCACTGGCTGTTGGGGTTGTTCATTACCGACGTGGATGCGCGGGTCAAGGCCGAGCACCTGCTGCATATCATGCTCTGGAGCATCCTGGTGTTCGGTTTCCAGGCCGTGGTGGGCGGGATCATGCGGGCCAGCGGGGTGGTGCTGGTGCCGGTGGGGATCTCGATCGTTTGCGTGTTGGGGGTGGAGTTGCCGGTGGCGTATCTGCTGAATGCGCGGTTTGGGCTGGAAGGGGTGTGGATGGCGTTTCCGGTGACGTATCTGGCGATGTTGGGGTTGCAGACGGCGTATTACCGGTTGGTTTGGCGGCATAAGCAGATCAAGCGGTTGGTGTGAGTGTGTGGGGTGGCGCGGGTACCTATTCGTCATATAGGTACCGGCCATCCAGGACTATCAGATTGATGACGCAACGCTAAGACGCGTAAGCGTTTGCGCCAAGGTCTCGTTTTCGGACATCGGCTTATTTGAAGTTGGTATCGGCGATCGGCATGATGCTCGCTACACGCCAGCCATCCTTGCCCATGACCAGCGTCTGGCTGATCAGGAAGGTGCTGTCGGTAGGTGTTTCACCGGCGTGGCTACGGGTGAAGGTGATCGGCACCATCAGTTGCGCAACGTTATCGGCCACCAGCACCACGCTGAAGTGGCTCATGTCGGGCTTAAGTTGCCAGGCGCCCTGGTAGTACACCTTGAGCTTGCTGACCACCGCATCCGGCCCCCAGTTTTCGCCACCTCGGGCGTACCAGAGCATTTTTGGCGAGTCCCAGAGCATTGCCTTGATCTGGGTGAGGTCGTGGGCGTTTTGAGCGGCGACAAACCGGGTGAAGAAGGCGCGAGCGTCATCCTCTTTGGCTGCGGCGAAGCTTGTGGTGGCGCTAAGCAGGCTGAGCAAGGCGCCGAAGGCCAGGGCATAAGGTTTCATGGAGTTCCTCGGGAATCGGGTTGAGTGACCTGAGGTTTAGCCTAGGCTCGGGCAGGGCGAAGCAAAGGCCATTTAACCCTCGTTTCTGGACATTCCCGATGCCGCCGTTTCCGACCGGCTTCTTGCCGTGCGCCGCATCACCTGCGGCGGTTTGCCGAATTCGCGGATAAATGCCCTTCGCATGCGTTCGCTGTCGCCAAAGCCGGTCTGGCGGGCAATGCCTTCGATAGGATGACGGCCGTCCTGGATCAGCACCAAGGCTGTTTCGATCCGCAGCTTTTCAATGGCTTTGGCTGGGGATACGCCGGTCTGTGCTCGAAACGCCCTGCTGAATTGGCGCAGGCTTAAATGGGCTGCTTCGGCCAGTTCGTCGAGGCTCAGGCTGCGATGCAGGTTATTGCGCGCATAGGCTATGGCAGTCTGGATACGGTCGGTCTTCTGTTCCATGTCCAGCAGTGCCGAGGACTGTGGCTGCCCCCCGGCACGGCGGTTTTGCAGGATGAAGGTTTTCGATACCGCCCGCGCTACCGTCGCGCCAAGATCGGCTTCGACCATCGCCAGGGCTTGGTCGATGCCAGCGGTCATGCCGGCGCTTGTCCATAGCGAACCGTCGACGATAAACAAACGCTCCTCTTCCAGCCGCACCTTGGGGTAGCGTTTGCGGAATTCTGCCGCGAAAAACCAGTGGGTGGTCGCTCGCATACCGTCAAGCAAACCGGCTTGGGCCAGGAAGAAGGTTCCGGAGCAGGTGGCGGCCAGGCGTCGGCTATTTCTGGCAGCCTGACGCAGGTAATCCAGCAAGCCGGGCGTGAATTCGCGGTCATTGCCGCCACCGATGATCACCGTGTCGAATGCAGTCTTGCCGAAGGCTTCAGTCTGCACCACCACGCCGAGTGAACTGCGTACCGGCCCGCCGTGCTCCGAGATCAGACGTACGTCGTAATGGGTTTTACCCAATGCATTATTGGCACTCTCGAAAACTGACAGTGCAGAGAAACTCATGACGCCGAAACCGGAAAAGGTGATGAAACCAATGCGTTGCATGAGGCGCTCCAAAACCGTCTGATCTGTCAATCAAGGTGACAGACAGATTACCTGAAGCGGATTTTTTCCCGTAGTACCGCGTCGGTAAAGTCATTGACGCCGTTACCGCAGCAACGGGTAAATACCCCGGACCAATCCATCCACAAATCCCCCCACCGGTCTCAATCAGCGTCGCAACTCGTTGCTGAAATAACGACTCGGCACCTCACCCAACACACGCTTGAACACCGTCGCAAACGCACTCGGGCTGCTATACCCCAAATCCAGCGCCACCCTGGTCACCGGTTCCCCATTGCCCAGCCGCACAATCCCCGCCAGCAGGCAGGCTTGCTGGCGCCACTGCAGGTAACTGATACCCGTGGCTTGACGAAACTGCCGGGTAAACGTCCGGCGGCTCATCCCCGCGCCGAAGGCCATGGCATCAATGCTGACCTCCAACGAAGGCCCAGCCAGAAACTCTTCGCAGGCCTTCGCCAATCGAGGCTCGGCCGGCAACGGCGCACACAGCGGCAGCACCGGCATCCGGGCGATCTCGTGCAGCAGCAAGCCCATCAAATAGCTGTCGCGGCCACCCATCGCGTAACGCGCAGGTACCTCGACGGCCTTCTCCAGCAACTGCCCAAGCAGCGGCGACACATCCAGCACCTGGCACTGTTGCGGCAACTCCAGCCGCCGCGCCGCCTGCGGGCGAATGTAGGTGTTGAGCATCGTCACCGGCCCGCGCATCAGCATGGCGTGGGACACATGCGGCGGCACCCAGATCGCGCGGCGGGGCGGCACCACCCAGTTACCGATGGCACTGTAGACGGTAATGACACCCTGGCTGGCATAGGCCAACTGGCCTCGCGGGTGCGCGTGGGCGGGGAACAGCTCGCCGTCGGCATAGTCGATGGCGGTCACGACCACGTCGCGCGGGGTGTTTTCGTAGGGATGAATATCGGGCATGGCCTGATTCTAGCCTTTGTTGACCCACAATCGCAGGCGGGCCATCGCGGTTTACGAAAAAATCTATCTGATGCACGGCCTCCTGTCGTGCCACCGAGTCAATGGACCCGTCACGATGAAGCAAAAACACCTGTTACTGGCCGTCCTGGTGACGGCTGTGTGGGGACTCAATTTCCCCATTACCAAACTCGGCCTGGCCGAGATCAACCCGCTGTTGCTGACGGCCCTGCGGTTCACCCTGGCGGCGTTGCCCTGGGTGTTCCTGGTGCGCCGGCCCCAGGTCGCGGTGAAGTGGCTGGCGGCCTATGGCTTGATATTCGGGGTGGCGATGTGGGCCTTGATCAACCTCGGGATCGCCATGGGCGTACCCCCTGGCAGTGCCTCGCTGCTGATCCAGTTCAGCGCATTCTTCACCCTGGGCTGGGGCGTGCTGCTGTTTCGGGAAAGCCTTTCCCTGGCGCAATTGATCAGTGTGCTGCTGGCGGCCATGGGGTTGGCAGGCATGCTGCTGGGCGTGGTGGGGACGGCCACGCTGCTGGGGTTTGCCCTGGTGCTGTTCAGTGCCCTGGCCTGGAGCATCGGCAATATCATCATCAAGGTTTCCCGGGTGCGGGAGATCTTTGGGTTCGTGGTCTGGGCCAGCCTGTTTGCGCCGTTGCCGCTGGTGCTGTTGACGTGGCTGCTGGATGGCTCGCAAGCCTTTATCGCTTTGCCTGCTCAACTGAACGGCGTGGCGTTGTTCTCGCTGGCGTTCCAGGTGTATGGCGCGACGCACTTCTGTTACTGGGGCTGGAACCTGCTGTTGCGCGAGTACCCGGTTTCCCGGGTGGCGCCCCTGTCACTGCTGATCCCGGTGTTCGGCATCGTCAGCTCAATGCTGATCCTGGGTGAGCGCCCCGGGGTTTCGCAGTGGCAGGCCATGGGCTTGATCCTCTTGGCCCTGATCGTCGGCCTGAAGAAGGGGCGCCCGTTGTGGGTCAGGCAGGACGGTCACGCTTGAGCAGGCCATACAGCGCGCTGTCCGAGATCTCGTCGCCGACCACCCAGCGCTCGCGCAGCAAGCCTTCGCGGACGAAACCCAGGCGCTCAAGCAGCTTTGCGGAGCCCAGGTTGCGTGGGTCAATGTCGGCTTCAAGGCGGCGCAGCCCGGCGGTGTTGAACCCATGGTCGATCACGGCGCGGGCGGCTTCGCTCATGTAGCCCTTGCCCCAATGCTGGCGGCCCAGGGTAAAGCCGATTTCAGCGCGGCGGCATTGCTCGTCGACATTGAACAGGTCGCAACTGCCGATCACCTCGCCGGTGGCCAGCAACTCCACCATGCACACCAGGTCTTCACCGGCAATCGATGCCTCCATCAGTTGGCCGAAGCGTTCAACGGCTTGCTCGGCGCGGGTCATGGTGGGAAAGGAAAAGTAGCGCATGGCCTCGGGGTCGGACCAAATGGCAAACAGCGCGCGCCAGTCATCCTGATGGGGAGGGCGCAGGCCCAGGCGTTCGGTGGTGAGAAGTACGGGGGCGAAAAAGGGCAGGGTCATAAGGTGCTCGTCCGTGAAAGTCACGGGCGAATGCTGCCGGGATTGGGCGGGTTGTACAAGGGTCGAGGAAAGAGGACGACGGCAAGCAATTGCTCCACTTAATAGGAAGCATTACTATTCACACCCCGCCTCCCCAGTGCTTCCTTGATGACTCCTCAGCCGCCCCGCAGAACAGGCTTTTTCGAGCACTACGAAGAGTTGATCGGGACCTGGACGCGCCGCCTGAGAAACCGTCAGCAGGCCGAAGACCTGGCCCACGACACTTTTGTGCGGGTGCTTGAATCCAGCGCCACCAAGGTTGAGCAACCTCGAGCCTATCTGCATCAAACGGCGCGCAATATCGCCGTTGACGCCTATCGCCGCGAGGACCGGCGGGAGGCGATGGCCCTGGAAGCCTTTGATCAGAGTTCGCCCCACAGTGGCGACCCGGAGCATTTCATGCACGCGATCCAGCTGGCGGATTCCATCGAGCGAGCCCTGGCCGAGCTGCCGCTCAATTGCCGCAAGATTTTCATCTGGCAGAAAATCGAGGGCCTGACCCAGCAGGAAATCGCCGAACGCCTGGGCCTGTCTAAAAACATGGTGGAAAAGTATATGATCCGCACCCTGCGGCATCTACGTGACCGCCTGGATGCGATGGCACCATGACCAATGCCCGCTTTGAAACAGGATCTTCCATGATGGATACCCGTGAGTGTGCCTGCGGCAGCGCGACGGTCCGCGACGAGGCGGCGCAATGGTTTGTGCGTGTGCAGGACAGCCCATTGAGCGCAGAAGAACGCGAGCGTTTTGATGCCTGGCGTGCAGAGCATGCCGAGCACCAGTACGAATTTGATGTGCTGCAAGGCTTGTGGAGTGCCACCGATCTGGTGCCCAAGGCGCGCTTGCAGGCGTTGTGCGATGCCCCGCAACCGCGTGCGAAGCGCCGGCCCGTGCTGCGTTATGCAGTGGCTGCAAGTGTGCTGGCGGTGGCCCTGGGCCTGGGGTTGTTCAGTGGCCAGGATCATCCGGCGACGTATAACGCCGAGTTCCGCACTGCATTGGGGGAGCACCGGCAGGTGGCGTTGCCCGACGGCTCGCTGATGGACTTGAACAGCCGCAGCGTGGTGGCCGTGCACTATGTAAAAGGCCAGCGCGGCATCGAGCTCAAGCAGGGCGAGGCCATGTTCAGCGTCGAGCACGACACCAGCCGGCCCTTCGTGGTGGACGCCGGGGCAGGGCAGGTGACGGTCACCGGTACGCGTTTCGACGTGCGCCGCGATGACGACCAGACCCGCGTGGTGGTCGAGGCCGGTACGGTCAAAGTGCAAGGGCGCTCATCCGATGACATCGTGATGCTCACGGCCGGTCGGGGCACCCATGTGGATACCCGGGGCCAGGTGGCGGCTGCCTACGCCGTCAACCCTGAAGAGCTCACGGCCTGGCGCACCGGCAAGCTGGTGTTCAACAACGCCACCCTCGGCGAAGTGGCTCGGGAGGTCTCACGTTACCGCGAGCAACCTTTGCGGGTCAGCGCGCCCGCGGTGAGCAACCTGCGCTTGACCAGCGTGTTCAAATCCACCGACACCGACGCCTTGCTCAAGGCCTTGCCGCACATTCTTCCGGTGGCCTTGCGCACCTTGCCGGACGGTAGCCAGGAAATAATTTCGCGATAGATTCAGGTTTTTTTCGAGTTCTTCGTCTTCTTGTGCAACTGCAACTGGTTTGCATTAACAGCCGCACTCTCTTGCGATCACAGGACTACGTTCGACGTGAAAAAACTCGCCATGAAAAACAATAAATCATCCCGCTGGGCACCCCTCGCCCTGGCGCTGGCCGTCAGCGCCGCACTGCCGGCGGCCTATGCTGACGATGGCATTCATATCCAGGCCCAGTCCCTGGGTTCGGCCTTGAGCCAATTGGGTCAGCAGACGTCGCTGCAAGTGTTCTTCAGCCCCGACATGGTGGCCGGCAAACAAGCCCCGGCCGTCGACGGCAACCTGTCGCCCGAACAAGCGCTGCGCCAGTTGCTGCAGGGCAGCGGCCTGGATTACCAGATCGATGCGGGCTCCGTGACCCTGCGCCCGCTGGGCAAGGGCACCGGCGAAGCCGGTTCGCCGCTGGAGTTGGGTGCCACCGACATCAAGGTGGTTGGCGACTGGCTCGGCGACGCGAATGCCGAAGTGGTGCAGAACCACCCGGGGGCGCGCACCGTGGTGCGCCGTGAAGCCATGGTGGAGCAGGGCGCGATGAACGTCGGTGACGTGCTGCGGCGCATTCCCGGGGTGCAGGTACAGGAGGCCAACGGCACCGGTGGCAGTGATATTTCCCTCAACGTCGGGGTACGCGGCCTGACCTCGCGTCTGTCGCCACGCTCCACGGTATTGATCGACGGCGTACCGGCAGCGTTTGCACCCTACGGCCAGCCGCAGTTGTCGATGGCGCCGATTTCCTCCGGCAACCTCGACAGCATCGACGTGGTGCGTGGCGCAGGCTCCGTACGTTATGGACCACAGAACGTCGGCGGCGTGATCAACTTCGTCACCCGGGCCATCCCGGAAAAATTCTCCGGCGAAGTCGGCACCACCCTGGAAACCGCGGCCCACGGCGGCTGGAAACACATTGAAAACGCCTTCATCGGCGGCACCGCCGACAACGGTATCGGTGCTGCGTTGCTGTATTCCGGGACCAAGGGCGATGGTTACCGCGACCGCAACAACTCCAACGACATCGACGACGTGATCTTCAAGACCCATTGGGCGCCGACCGATCAAGACGATTTCTCGCTGAATTTCCACTACTACGACGCCAGCGCCGACATGCCCGGCGGCCTGACCCAGAAGCAGTACGACGCCAACCCGTATCAATCGGTACGTGACTGGGACAACTTCAATGGCCGGCGCAAGGATATGTCCTTCAAGTACATCCGGCAGATCGACGACCGCACCCAGGCTGAAGTGCTGACCTACTACTCCGACAGTTTCCGCGGCAGCAACATCGCCAACCGCGACCTGAAGACCCTGGGTTCCTACCCGCGCACCTACTACACCTTCGGCATCGAGCCGCGTGTGTCCCATGTATTTGACCTGGGGCCGAGCACCCAGGAAGTCAGCGTCGGTTATCGCTACCTCAAGGAAGGCATGCACGAGCAGGCCACCAGCCTGGCGCTGGTCAACAACGTGCCGACGCCCGTGGGCCAGAGTGACGGCCACGTGTACCAGGACCGTACCGGTGGCACCGAGGCCAACTCGTTCTATATCGACAACAAGATTGATATCGGCAAATGGACCGTCACCCCGGGCATTCGCTTTGAGCAGATCCGCACCGAATGGCACGACCGTCCGGTGGTAGGCCTCAATGGCGCCACGGTTCAGGAGAAACGTCGCGAGATCCACAACAACGAACCGCTGCCGGCCTTGAGCGTGATGTACCACGTCTCCGATGCCTGGAAGCTGTTTGCCAACTACGAAACCTCCTTCGGCAGCCTGCAATACTTCCAGCTGGGCCAGGGCGGTAACGGCGACCAGACCGCGAACGGCCTGAACCCGGAAAAAGCCAAGACCTACGAAATCGGTACCCGCTACAACGACAACGTCTGGGGCGGCGAAGTGACGTTGTTCTACATCGACTTCTCGGACGAGTTGCAATACGTCAGCAACGATGTGGGCTGGACCAACCTCGGCGCTACCAAGCACGAGGGCATCGAAGCGTCGGCCCATTACGACCTGTCGAACCTCGACCCGCGCCTGGACGGCCTGACCGCCAACGCCGGCTTCACCTACACCAGGGCCACCTCCGAAGGCGACGTTGCCTTCAAGGGCCGCGACTTGCCGCTGTACTCCCGTGAAGTGGCCACCCTGGGGCTGCGTTACGACATGAACCACTGGACCCACAACCTGGACGTCTATGCCCAGTCCGGCCAGCGTGCGCCGGGCACCGGTACCACCTACATCACCCAGCCGACTGCTGATGGCCAGTACGGGGATATTCCCGGCTACGTCTCGGTCAACGTGCGCAGCGGTTATGACTTCGGTGCGCAACTGTCGAACCTGAAGCTGGGCGTCGGGGTAAAAAACGTGTTCAACCAGGAACACTACACCCGCTCCAGCGACAACAACTCCGGGATCTACCTGGGTGAACCGCGCACGTTCTTCGTGCAGGCCAGCGTCGGCTTCTGATGCGTGCCTGATCCCAGGTATCGACAGTGACGAGGGGGCGCAAGCCCCCTCGCCATAGCCCTTCTTCCTACTCTTTTTCTAACGATTTTCTGCGTCCGCAGGAACTGAATCCGACAGGTCTACCACACAAGGAGGTGCCCACTTTCCATGGGATACCTTGTATCGCCGAGGTGTCTTTGAGCCGGGAGTGAATCGTGTCAATACGCCGAACTGGAGATGCCTATGTCGGTAACCTTATCCAACTCAACTGTTGCCAACCCCTCTGATAACGCCGCGCAGCCGCATACTGATGCCGCCACATCGACGCAGTCACGCTCACGCTCCGGGCAGGGGGCGATCCACATCAGCTTCAACGTGCCACAGAATGGAGTCGGCCCGGTGTATTCGAATGGGCCGACGACCCAGAGCACGATGGATCCCCATGGTGCCGCCAACAACTCATTCCGGGCGTCCTATGCAAACTCGTTCCTGGGCGGGCTGATCGGACAGCTTCAGGACATTCTGCACAAGCTGTTCAATCCGTTCCGGCCTCACCCCGGTTATGGTCGTCCTGACCCTTCCATTCCACTCAGGCCTCTTCCCGGACACTGCCGTCCGACCCCCTGCAAGCCTGACCCGGGATACGGTCGCCCGGACCCACACTTTTCGAGGCAAACCCCCGATCAACTGGGGAACCTCCTCAAGAACAAATTTGATGCGTTCACGGTGCCGGGCCAGCCCTTCATCACAAAACAAAGCCTGGAGGAGATGGCGGGCAGACGGTTGACCAACGACCAGGACCGTAATGAGAACATTCTGTTGGCCCGGGAACTGCTGCGACGCCCAGACGTAATACAAGCCTTTGACCGAGCCGGCAGGACCGGTGATCTGGATGGTCGAATCTCCCGGCGGGACCTCAACGCCGTGCTCGACTCCGGCAACGCCTTGAAGTACAAGACCGACCAACAGCTCGCCGAACAGATGTTGAAGGACTTCGACGCCCTGAAGGGTATCTGGAGCCGCTCCATCAGTATCAAAGATTTGAAAAAATTGGCCGCATCGTCGTCGAGCGACCCAAAGCAACAGCGGCTCATCGAGTTGGCCAAGGAAGTCACTCAGCGCTCAAGCCTGTTAACGCTGATGGACTCTCTTGACCGGTATGACGGCAAGATCGGCAGAGCCGCCCTGCGCCACCTCTCTCTGAACCTGTTTTAGCTCGATCACGCCGCGACCCTCTCGCGGCGTGATGACCTGCCTTGCTCAATCCGCTGCTTTCAAACTCTCAGCCAGGGCTCAGACATGGCTACACCTTCGTGTGGATCGCAAAATCCTGGCTATCAGCCAGCCTGTCTTGCGCCGACGGGCAGCGATACCCTGCAACCGCCCCCCGTTGCCGCACCGGGCAAACGGTGCGAAGAGGGCGCCGAAGCCCGGCGAGTGAAGAACTTCACCGGGCAGCACACATTCCAGGCCCCGGCGGCTGACGACTTCATCAAAGGCATGTTGCCGCACGGGCAGTTGCCTGCCTCCCACGCGCCTGGGTTACGCCCGTTGCGCGCGGTGATGGGCGCTATGGTCGCAGCGATCAAAGACCTTTGGCAGGAGACAAAACCGACCTCGCCAGGGTCTCGAAAAGCCGACTGATTCTTCGGTTTTTACATGTTGTCATTGGAACGCTGCTCTATCTCGGAACCATTGCCACCGGCACACCACACACCTTTGGCCTGTTTTCACCTGAGCGATACGGCGATTGCCGGGATGATGACCAGGTCAATGTGGAACCGGAAAATGGTGGAGATGAATCATGACAATCAACGGCGGGTCGGTCTGCCAGCACCTCGGTGCTACACCCTGTATTGCCCCGGCACTGGACGGCGGTACACGGGCAATTCACGCCGCTTCAAGTGAACCCGGTGAGGCTGCGCGAAAGCACAGCCATCAATCCGGCGGGGCGCCTGTCCGCTCATCAGGCTATCGGCCTCCTTTGCGGGGGGAGAGTCACTGCAGGAGTCTGCTGCAACACCTGGGGCTTCAGAACGAAGTGGCCAGCCGCCTCCGCGGGCCCAATCCCTACATTCGTTTGCCGGACAGCGATTTGGTGAGCGCGGCGAACGCCCAATTTGCCATGCTGAAAAAACTCCATGAGAACTGACGGACTGAAGCTGTCTTCACTGCAACGAATCGCCAGTAAAAAGCTCGGTGCCAGCCGAGAGGCCGACAGCGCTATCCTGCTTGCCAAGGCGATCATCCAGCGTCCGCGCCTGATCGATGCGATCCTCGACCAGGACGGCTACATCACCCGCGAAAGCCTGGCACAGGCCGAGAACGTCGTGTTCGGCAACAGCGATCCCAGTGCCTTCAGCCCGGACCCTTTCCACACAAAAAACAATGCCGATCTCGTCCGTCTGTTCAAGGAAATGTTCACCGAGTTACGGGACCGGTCGCGGGACCGCATGGGGTTTTTCGAGCAGATCTGCTACGTCAATATCGAGGTGCTGGCGATGATGAGCAAAGACCCGGATGAGCTCGACAGCCATGGCCAAGTTGTACTGGACCCGGCCACGGGGCTACCGAAGAAGAAATACGACGAACAGCAGGTGTATATGGCGAAAAACCTTGTGGACCGGCCGGGCTTGTTGCGGTCGCTGGAAAACACCGCCGACAGCGGTCGGCGAATTTTCGGCAGTCATCACCAGGCGGGCTGGCTCAGCAACAAAACCCTTGATCGCTGGCTGGAACTCCAGAAAGCCAAATGACCCCGGGTTGACGCCTCAATGTACGAGGCGTGATGGGGCTGGGTGGTCAGACCCGCAGTATTTTCCCGCTGATCGCCACACCGATCAGCAGTACGGCAATCAGCACAAAGGCAGTGCTCAAGCTGCTGCCATGGGCGATGAAGCCGATCACCGCAGGGCCGGCGAGAATGCCGGTGTAGCCCAGGGTGGTGATGGCGGGCACCGCAATGTGTTCCGGCATGACGGTCTGCTTGCCGACGGCGGTGTACAGCACCGGTACGATGTTCGAACACCCGGCACCGACCAGAGCATACCCCAGCAGGGCGGTTTCCCACGCAGGTAATAGCGTCGCCAACAGCATGCCGCCGGCGGCGAGCGCGCCACCGAATACAATCACCCGGGTTGCGCCCAGGCGGCGAACTATCCTGTCGCCGGTAAGGCGCCCGACGGTCATGGTCAAGGCAAAGGCTGCGTAGCCAAGGCCCGCATAGGCTTCGTCAAGGCCGCGCTCGGCGCTCAGGAACACCGCGCTCCAGTCCAGCACGGCGCCTTCGGCAAGAAACACGATGCAGCACAGGCAGCCGATAAACAGCACCACGCCGTGGGGCACGGCAAAGGCCGGCCCGGAGCTTTCACTGCCGTAAGGCAGCAGGTGTGGCCCGGCCTTGAGCAAGGCCACTACGATGACGACGATCACGGCGAGGGTGGCCTGCAACGGCGACCAGCCCAACCCCAGCAGCCCGCTGACACCTGCCGCCCCGACGATCCCGCCCAGGCTGAACAGCCCGTGGAAGCCCGACATCATGGTCTTGCCGCTGGCTCGTTCGACCATCACCGCTTGCAGGTTGACCGTGGAGTCCACCGTGCCCAGGCCGGCACCAAACACAAACAGCGCGGCCATCAGCAACGGAATCGAGGTGACGGTGGCCAGCATCGGCAGGCCCAGGCAGATCAGGAGGGTGCCGCCGGTGGCCACTCGCCGGATACCGTAGCGCGACGCCAGGGCCCCGGCGACCGGCATCGCGATCATCGAGCCCACCCCCAGGCACAACAGCAAAAGGCCGAGGGTGCCCTCATTGAGTTGGGCGCGGGCCTTGGCATAAGGCACCAGTGGTGCCCAGGCGGCGATGCCGAAGCCGGCGATGAAAAACGCGATGCGGGTCGACATTTGTTCCAGCCGCCCGGGTACCACGGGCGCTGGGGTGCTGATGGCGGTCATGAAAAATCCTTGGTTTTGCGTTCAACGAACGATGTGCAGCGCAACATCCTTGCACATCAGGCCGTATCGAGCGAGCCGGGTTCCCTTGGCATGCCTGAACACAGGGCCAAACATTTTTTCCAGGATCATGGAACGCGACGGGCCTTTCCAACCACTATCAGTTCGTAGGACAAGTAACAACTTGAGGTG
This sequence comes from Pseudomonas sp. D8002, assembly GCF_013385695.1. NCBI lineage: Bacteria > Pseudomonadati > Pseudomonadota > Gammaproteobacteria > Pseudomonadales > Pseudomonadaceae > Pseudomonas > Pseudomonas sp. D8002. The sequence goes on along the minus strand of NZ_JACAPM010000033.1, from coordinate 94,706 downwards.
CGAGGTGGCCTGGAAGGTGCGTAATCCCCGCGAGAACTGGTGAACCCCGGGCTTCCAGCGACGGATTACCACCTTCCAGGCCGATCCTCCTACTTCAGCAGCCGCGCCAGTTTGCCATCCCGCACCTGCAACACTTCAAACAGGCCCAGGGCCTGCAGGGCGGGGAGGGCTTGCAGGATGTCCTGTTCGGCCAGCAAGCGCTGCTCGTCCGGGGTGGCCGGATCGCACCAGGTTCTGGCGTTGGCGAGGAATGCGCCCACCGTGCCCTTGCGCACGGTCACGCCATTGAATTGGCCTTGGTCGAGATGGTCGGGAAGCACGTCTTCTGCACGCATGGCGGAGCCCTCAATGAATGAATCCGCAGTCTGGGCGTGCGCAAATGGCTACACTGCCTTATCCAGGTCATTCAATACGGTAAAGCTGCCATATGCCGTCAACACTCGTTTCAGCCCAGCTCGCCAATGCGACCGGCGGTCCGTTGCTGGTGGCGACGTTGCGCAGCAGTCCGGTAGCACGCACCACGGCCCTTCATCAGCATGCCCGCGGGCAATTGCTCGGAGCCCAGCGCGGGTTGTTGTCGGTGCAGGCGGCGCACCAGCATTGGGTAGTACCGGCCACCCATGCGGTGTGGATTGCCCCCGATTGTTCCCACGCCTTGCGTTCCCACGGGCCGTTTGATGGCTGGAGTGTGTATGTCGAACCCCAGGCATGTGCAGGGCTGCCCCGACAGACGTGCGTTATCGCCACGTCGGCCTTGTTGCTGGAAGCCGTCAGGCGCGCGGCAACCTGGAGCCAGCTGCTGCTCGAGCCGCCACAGTCACGGATCGCCCAGGTGATCCTTGATGAAATCGCCGGGTTGCCCCAGGAACCATTCGGCTTGCCGCTGCCCCGGGACCCGCGCCTGTTGCGCATCGCCCAGGCGCTGGCCGACAGTCCCGACGACAACCGCCTGCTGGAACACTGGGCGCAGTGGGCCGGTGTCTCGCCGCGTACCCTGGCCCGGCGGTTTATTGCCGAGACCGGGTTCACCTTCAGCCAGTGGCGCCAGCGCGCGCGATTGTTGCGCGCCCTGGAGTTGCTGGCGGCGCATGCACCCGTGACCCGGGTTGCGCTGGACCTGGGTTATGAAAACGTCAGTGCCTTTATTGCGATGTTCCGGCGTACGTTCGGGACGACGCCGGGGCGGTACTTCACGGATGGCGCAAGCGACTACGGGCATACACCGCCACAATCACGAAACACCCCATAGGCAACAGGTAAGCCAGCGCCACTGTGCTGTTGTCCGCCACCTTGCCCATCAAGTAGGGCATCAGGGCGCCGCCGACGATCGCCATGATCATGAACGAACTGCCGCGCTTGGTGTGCGGCCCGAGGTTCTTCACGCCCATGGCGAACAGCGTCGGGAACATGATCGACATGAAGAAGAACACCGCGATCAGCGCGATCACCGAGATACCTTCCAGGCCGATCACCACCAGGCCGCACAACGCGATATTGATCAGTGCATAAATCAGCAGCAGCTTCTGCGCGCTGACCCGGCCCATCAGCCAGGTACTGAAAAAGCGCCCGAACATGAAGGCCAGCATTGCGATCGACAGCAGATAGGCGGCTTGCTGATTGCCCATCTGTGCCCAATGCTCGGTGACGTAGTTGATGAAAAATGCGCCGACTCCGACCTGGGCCGCCACATAGAAAAACTGCGTGATCACCCCACCGACAAACTCCCGGTGCTGCCACAGACCTTTGCCGGCCGTCGGTTGCAGTGCCTGTTCCTGGGCGCGCAAATCCGGCAGCGGCGTGCGGGCGATCAGCAGCGCCACCAGCAGTACCAGAACCGCGATCACCACGTAGGTGGTCTGCAACGAACTCATGTCCGAGGCCGGTGTGCTGCCGGCGCTGAAGAACATCGCGCCGCCAATCAGCGGGCCGAAGAACTGGCCAAGGCCATTGAATGATTGCGCCAGGTTCAACCGCCGCTCGGCGCCCTGGGGTTCCCCAAGCACCGTGGCATAGGGGTTGGCAGCGGTCTCCAGGCAGCCCAGGCCGCAGGCGATGACAAACAGCGCGAACAGGAAAAACGGAAAGCTCGCCGCTGCCGCCGCCGGCATGAACAGCAGCGCGCCCGCCGCATACAGGCACAGGCCCAGCAGGATCCCGGCCTTGTAGCCGTGGCGGTCCATCAACAACCCGGCCGGCAAGGCGATCAGGAAGTACGCGCCGAAATAGGCGCTTTGCAACAGCCCGGACTGGGCCTTGCTGACGTGCAGGACTTCCTGGAAGTGCTTGTTCAGTACGTCGAGCAAACCGTAGGACAAGCCCCAGAGGAAAAACAGACTGGTCACCAGCATCAGCGCCCAGCGATAGGTCGGCACGGCACGGGTGCCTGGCAGGTGTGTATCTTTGCTTAACATGACGCTTCTCCTGTTGTTTTTATGGGATCAAGGCGTGCGATGCAGCGGGTATCAGGGTTGGTCGGTAAGGCGGAAAATCTGCTCCAGGGGCTGCCATTTGCCGCCGGGGTCAGTCCACGGCGTGGGGGCCTGGAAGCGCCACATCAGGGTTTCCCAGGCTTGCACGTCGGGGTTGGCGCGTGCAGCGTGGTCCAGCCCTTCGAAGCTGAACCCGGCCGCGGTGTCCATGACCATGAACAGCCGCGTGCCCAGGCGCCAGATCTGCATTTCCAGGATTTGCTGGCTGCGCAGATGCTCTGCCACGGCAGGCCAGATGCGTCGATGCAGCTGCTGGTACTCGGCGATCAATGCCGCATCGTCGATCAGGTCCAGCGCCAGGCAGTAACGTTGGCCGCTCATGTCAGCGCCCGGTCGAGGTGGGTGTAGCCTCCATCCACCACCAGCCACTGTCCGGTGGTGTGGGAGGCGCGGGGTGAGAGCAGGAACAGCACGCTGTCGGCAATTTCCTCGGGAGTGGTCATCCGTTTGCCCAAGGGGATTTTTTCGACGATGGCGGCGAGCTTGGCCTCGGGGTTGTCGAAGCCGTCGATCCAGCGTTGATACAGCGGCGTCAGCACCTCGGCGGGCACCACGGCATTGACCCGGATGCCGAACTCCAGCAAGGAGGCGGCCCATTCCCGGGTCAGTGACAGCTGCGCACCTTTTGCGGCGGTATAACCGCTGGTACCGCCCTGGCCGGTGAGGGCCGTCTTGGAGCTGATATTCACGATTGCCCCGCGGCTGGCCTTGAGGGCATCGAGGCACAAGTGGGTCATCAAGTAGTAATGAATCAGGTTCTTTTCCAGGGATTCGACGAACGCTGCACGGCCCGCATCCAGGCCCACGCCGTCGTTGACCCCGGCATTGTTCACCAGGCCGTCGATGCGTCCGAAGCGTTGCAACACCTCGTTGACGGCTGCGCGGCAGGCGTCCTCATCGCGCAACTCGACACGGATGAAGTGGCTTTGACCGTGCTGCTCAAGCTCGGCCGCGAAGGCCGGTGACAACGGTTGATGGCCGAAAATTACCGGGATTGCGCCTTCGGCAATCAACCCCAGGGAAATGGCGGCGCCAATCCCCGAGCCGCCGCCGGTGACGATGATCACGCGGTCCTGCAAATGCAGATTCATGGGCAGTTTCCTTCAAGGTGATAGACCCGCTGGGCGGTGCCGCCCCAGATGGCTTGCTGTTCATCGGGCGACAGTGGGCCGAGGGTCTGTTGCAGCAATTGGCAGGTGCCCTGGTATTCCCCGGCCAGCAGGCACACCGGCCAGTCCGAACCGAACATCAGGCGCTCGGCGCCGAACAATTCCAGCGCCAGTTCGATGTAGGGGCGCAGGGCTCGGGCGTTGCGTTGCTCGGGCCCGGCTTCGGTGAGCAGGCCCGACAGCTTGCAACTGACGTGGGGCAGGGCGGCCAGTGGCGCCAGGTGTTCGGCCCAACCGACGGGGCCGTTGGCGATGTCCGGTTTGCCCAGGTGGTCCAGCACCAGATGATGCCGGTCGTGGCGCTGGCACAGGGCTGTCGCGGCGTCGAGGTCGGCGCAGCGGATCAGCACCTCGTAGACGTAGCCTTGTTGCTGCAGGTGTTGCAGGCCACGGGAGAACCTGGCGTCGGCCATAAAGCTGGCAGGCGTAGGCTCATCCTGAATCTGATGCCGAAAGCCCTTGAGTCCCGGTGCGTCGCGCCACTGTTCCAGGTGCTGTTCCAGGCGTGGGTCGCACAGGTCGACCCAGCCGACGACGCCGAGTATCCATGGGTGCTGCCGCGCCATTTCCAGCAGCGCGTCGGTTTCCTGCTCACCGGCGCGGGCTTGCACGGCAATGCAGCCATCCAGGTCGGCAGCGTCGAGCAACGGCCGCAAGTCCTGTGGGAGAAAGTCCCGCCGCAAGTCGGCCTCAGCCGTACCGATCCACGGATAATCAGCGGCCCGGTAGCGCCAGAAATGCTGGTGCGCATCGAGCCTCAAAGGTGATGGGGACGACATTGTTATTGTGCTCCGTCCATTCAAATTGCGGTCCAGCTCACGGCCGGTGGCGGTATTGCTCCCGGGACGCGGCTTTCATCTGGATCGAAAAGCCCGGCGCCTTCGGCGGCAGATAGGCCGCACCGCGCACCACGCAAGGTTCCTCGAAATGCTCGTGCAAATGGTCGACATACTCGATCACCCGGCCTTCGTGGGTGCCGGCAATGCACAGGTAGTCGATCATCGACAGGTGCTGCACGTACTCGCAAAGCCCGACACCGCCGGCATGCGGGCACACGGGCAGGCCATATTTGGCCGCCATCAGCATCACCGCCAGCACCTCGTTGACCCCGCCCAGGCGGCAGGCGTCAATCTGCACCACGTCGATGGCTTCGCGCATGATCAATTGCTTGAAGATGATCCGGTTCTGGCACATCTCGCCGGTGGCGACCTTGACCGGCGCCACCCCCTGGCGGATCTTGCGATGGCCCTCGATATCGTCGGGGCTGGTGGGTTCCTCGATGAACCACGGCTTGGCAAACGCCAATTCGCGCACCCAATCGATGGCGGTGTCGACTTCCCACACCTGGTTGGCGTCAATCATCAATTGGCGGTCCGGGCCCAATACTTCGCGGGCGATGCGTACGCGCCGCAGGTCATCCTGCAAGTCGTGGCCGACCTTGAGCTTGACGTGGTTGAAGCCGGCATCCACCGCTTCCTGGCACAGCCTGCGCAGCTTTTCGTCGCCGTAACCGAGCCAGCCGGCGGAGGTGGTGTAGCAGGGGTAGCCGTTGGCTTGCAGGTCGGCCAGGCGTTCAGCCTTGCCTTCGGCGCGTTGGCGCAGCAAGGCCAGGGCTTCGCTGGAGGTGATGCAGTCGGTGATGTAGCGGAAATCGATGCAGCGCACCAGCTGTTCCGGGCTCATGTCGGCGACCAGGCGCCACAGGGGTTTTCCTTCGGCCTTGGCCCACAAGTCCCACGCGGCATTGACGATCGCGCCGGTGGCCAGGTGGATTGCGCCCTTGTCCGGGCCGATCCAGCGCAACTGGCTGTCACTGGTGACATGCCGCCAGAAGCGGCCCATGTCTTCGGCGATCCATTCCAGGGTCAAGCCCACCAGTAGCGGCTGCATGGCCTGGATCGCCGCGCAGCAAATCTCGTTGCCACGGCCGATGGTGAAGGTCAGGCCATGGCCTTCAAGGGCCGGGTTGTCGGTCTGCAAAATCACATAGGCGGCCGAGTAGTCCGGGTCCGGGTTCATAGCGTCGGAACCGTCCAGGGACTGGGACGTAGGAAAGCGGATATCTTCGACGCGAATCGCGGTAATGGTAGTCATGAGCGGCTCCTAGTCTCTTGTCAGGCGTCGACGGTGGTCTGGTTCTGTTCGCCGAGGCCTTCGATACCCAGGCGGATTTTTTGCCCGGGCTTGAGGTAGACCGGCGTGGGCTTGATCCCCAGGCCGACACCGGGCGGGGTGCCGGTGGAAATCACATCCCCCGGTTGCAGGCTCATGAACTGGCTGAGGTAGCTGATCAGTTTGGGGATCTGGAAAATCATCGTGCGGGTGTTGCCGTTCTGGTAGCGGTGGCCGTCGACTTCCAGCCAGATCGACAGTTGGTGCGGGTCGGCGATCTCATCGCGGCTGACCAGCCAGGGGCCGAGCGGGCCGAAGGTGTCGCAGCCCTTGCCCTTGTCCCAGGTGCCGCCGCGTTCCAGCTGGAACTCGCGCTCGGAGACATCGTTTATCACGCAGTAGCCGGCCACGTGCTGCATGGCCTGGCTTTCCTCGATGTAGCGGCCACCTTGGCCGATCACCACGCCCAACTCCACTTCCCAGTCGGTCTTGGTGGAGTGGCGGGGGATTTCGATGGCGTCGTTGGGGCCGACGATGGCGCTGGTCCACTTGTTGAAGATGATCGGTTCGTCAGGGATGGGGGCGCCGGTTTCGGCAGCGTGATCGGCGTAGTTCAGGCCGATGCAGATGAATTTTCCCACTTGGCCGACGCAGGCGCCCAAACGCGGATTGCCCGGTACCAGGGGCAGGCTCGCGGGGTCGAGTTCTTGCAGGCGAGCGAGGTTTTGCGGGAGCAGGGCGTCACCGGCGATATCACTGATGTGGGCGGACAGGTCACGCAGACGTCCATCAGCGTCCAGCAGGGCCGGGCGTTCCTGACCTTTTTCACCATAGCGCAGCAATTTCATGAGCAATCCTCTTATTGGAAGTGGGCGGTCAGTTGCTCCAGCCGCCGTCAATGATCTGGGTGGTGCCGGTGGTAAACGCGCTGGCATCGGCGCCAAGGTACAGCGCCAGCTGGGCAATTTCCTGGGGCGTGCCCAGGCGTCCCATCGGCTGGCGCGCGGTGAAGGCGGCGTACACCTCGTCCTGTTGACGGCCTTCATGGCGGGCTTGTTCGACGATGCGTTGCTGCAGCGAAGGCGACTCCACGGTGCCCGGGCAGATAGCGTTGCAGCGGATGCGTTGGGTGACAAAGTCGGCCGCGACGGATTTTGTCAGGCCGATGACGGCCGCCTTGCTGGCGCAATAGGCAAAGCGGTTGGGCACGCCCTTGAGGCTGGAGGCCACCGACGACATGTTGATGATCGAGCCGCCGCCCGCCGCCAGCATCCCCGGCAGAAACGCGCGGATCATGCGGTACATGGCGGTGACGTTCAGGTCCAGGGCAAACGTCCAGTCGCTTTCCGGGCATTCGAGGATATTGCCGGCATGCACCACGCCTGCGCAGTTGAACAGCACATCGAGCGGGCCGATCTCGGCAGCAAGGCTTTGAATAGCGCTGGCGTCGGTGACGTCGAGCAAGACCGTTTGCGCGCCCGACAAGTCAGCGAGCGCCTGTTGATTGATGTCGGCTGCAATCACTTCGGCCCCTGCCGCCAGATAGGCTTCGACGCTGGCGCGGCCAATGCCCTGGGCGGCGGCGGTGATCAGCACGCGTTTACCGGTGAGGTCCATGACAGACTCCCTTGATTATTGTTATTGGCTCAATGGTCAGGCCATTGAGGGCGTGAAACACCTGCATCTGCGGCATAGCGAACCCTGGGGGGTTTGCTATGATCAGCACACTGGAAACGATCCAATGGTCAGGCCATTGATCCAATTTTTAGCATGGGTCATCCCGGTCAACAAGCGGCTTTTTTGCGGGTTGATCGCTTTGACCGTGCTGTGCATGAATCGAGCTGAGCCTAGATGCCATTTCAAGTGATTGATAACCAACGTCTTTATCGACAGATTGCCGACCAGTTGCGAGCGTTGATCGACAGCGGAGAATTTCCGCCGGGCAGTCGACTTCCCGCTGAGCGTGAACTCGCCAAACTGCTGGGCGTGAGTCGCGCTTCCGTGCGTGAGGCGATGATTGCCCTGGAGGTGATCGGCCTGGTAGATGTGCGGGTGGGCAACGGCGTGCTGGTGTGTGAACCCGTGCAACCGACAGTCAGCCAGGAACCGGTGATGGCCCAGGCCACCCGGGATCAATGGAAAGAGTTCGATCCGGAACTCAACCTGCACGTCGACTTCAATGCCGAGATTCCACCGTTTTCCCTGCTCCAGGCCCGTCGCCTGATTGAGCCGGAAGCCGCCGCCCTGGCCGCCAAACATGCCACCGACGAAGAGCTGGCGGGGATCCGCGAGGCCTTCGAGCGTAATGTGCAGGACAACCGCGACGGCTCCCATACCCATCCGGGCGATCGCCTGTTTCACATTCGCATCGCCCAGGCCTCGGGCAATCCGGCGTATGCGTTGATGATTGCGCATTTGCTGGGGCATCGTTACGGCAGCATGTTCCAGCGGTTGCAGGCGCATTACACCTCGGACGACATGCCCCATCGCTCGGAAGACGAGCACCGCAAGATCCTCGATGCACTGGAATTGCGAGACGTGGAGGGTGCGCGACAGGCGATGCGCAAGCACCTGGAAGAGGTGGTACGAATCTTTATGCGGACTGCGCAATGACCCTGTTCTACGACGCCCGCGGGAATATCTACGGGGTGGTAAGCCCGGCGCAGTTACGCAGCAAGGGTATCGACGTGCCGGACCGTGCCGACTTGGCCGCTGGCACCCGAGGTGTTTGGGCGTTGGCGGCGATTGCCGCCGAGTGCGGTTGGGATGAGTTGCCGCGCCCGGCCGAGGCCAAGGCGCATCGTTGTGACGGTTTGTTGGTGGGGCCGTTCCAGGCCGCGCCGCCTTTTGACCTGTTGATCGTCAACACCGACGGTTCCCTGGCCGAACGCAGTGGCAATGGCCTGACGATCTTTGCCCAGTCGTTGACCGACCAGGGATTGATGGCGCAAGGCTGTGAGTTGCGGGTGCATCACGACAAGACAGACGCACTGTCGCCGGTGGTTACGCGGGTTGAGCCGGCGGAGTACGAACAGGTGCAGGGCTTTTGGCTGGCGCTGGGGCGTCCCGAGTTCGGGCCTTTGGCGGTAGGGGCTGTTGGTGTGGGCGCGGTCTCGCTTGAGGGAACTGAGGTGAGCCATGTTTCGCCACTGGCTGCGCTCAACCCCGAGTGGAATCACAGCCAGTTTGTGCGTGTGGGCAACCCGCATTGTGTGACGCTGGTACAGGACGCGTCAGCGTTGCCGGACAACGCCCAGCTGCATCGATCAGCCTGGTTCGATCCGCTGAGGGCGATTGCTTTCGCACCACCTGCCGGGGCCGGCCAACCTTGTATTTCCGGGGTCAACCTGCAATGGGTCGCCCGGGATTCAGGCAATCGCGTGATCGCGCGGGTGTTTGAGCGTGGTGAGGGGCCCACGGCGTCCTCCGGGACCAGCGCCAGTGCGGTGGCATGCGCCGCCTGGTCTGTAGGATGGGTGACGGCGGGTCAGGTGGCGGTGGTGATGCCGGGCGGTACCGCACCCGTACGGTTGCAAGCAGAGCCGGGTGAGTTGCCGAGCGTTAGCCTGTTCGGGACTGCGCGGCTGCAGGAAGTTTGAAAAAGGCAGTGGCGGGCTTAATCATCTTTGTCAGCTGTTTCTCTATAAATAAGCAGCTCTGGTGAATGGTGGTGTAAGAGTATTCTCGTTAGTCAGTACTGGCTGTTTAACTGCATTTCTGTATTTATAAAAGACCCTTCCACTATCAATGTACGAAACTTCTTTTTTATTTTGAGGCGGCCGAATTTCGCCTGAAATCGCTAGTATTCCTGGGGTTCAGGCACTTTTTATCGGCTTCGAATTGAGTGGCTTTATCTGCGTTTTACGGGAGAAGTTATTTCAGCTCGACAATGAATGGCGGGTAACAACGGATGTTCAATACGCTTGTTTCGTCACGTTTCAAACTGGTCGTTGCAGGAATGAACCAGGCATTTCAGGTGCTGGCTTTTAAAGGCAGCGAAACGATTGACCAGCCTTTTTTCATTGAAGTGCAGTGGGTCAGTGAAAACCCCAGCCTGGATCTGGAGAAGTTACTTCACCAACCGGCCTATCTGGATTTTGGCGAGCCCGGTGAAGGCCTGCACGGGCAAATCTACAGCATTGGCCGGGAAGGCCCGGGGCAGCGGCTGACCCGCTACCACCTCACCCTTGCGCCGCGCGTGGCGTACCTGGCCCATCGTTGCGACCAGCGGATTTTCCAGCAGTGCAGCGTGCCGCAAATTATCGCGGCAGTGCTTGAGCAGCACGGCATCCTTGCTGATGCCTATACCTTCGAACTGGGGCCGGTGGTTTACCCACCGCGTACGTTCTGTGTGCAATACGCGGAAACCGACCTGCACTTTATCCAGCGGCTGTGCGAGGAAGAGGGCATTCACTACCACTTTCGCCACAGTGCAGACGCCCATGTACTGGTGTTGGGTGATGACCAGACGGTGTTTCGTCGTTTGCCGGCGCAACGCTACTGCCCGGCCGGAGGCCCGGCTGCCGAAACGCTGGTGATCCAGCGTTTCGATGTGCGCCTGGCCACGCGCAGTGCTCAGGTTGTTCGGCGTGACTACGACTTCGAACATCCGTCGCTGCGCTTGCAGGAGCAGGCCGGATCTTTCCCGGCACTTGAAGACTATCAATACCCTGCGGGATTCACGGGGCATCTGCGAGGTTCGCAGTTGGCCCGGCGTGGCCTGGAACGTCATCAACGCGACCGCCATCGGGCCCTGGGCCGCAGTGACCAGCCGGCTTTGCGCAGCGGGCATTTCCTGGAACTGCGCGGCCATCCGGACCGCACCTGTAATGACTTGTGGCTGATCACCGGCGTGCGTCACGAAGGCTATCAACCGCAGGTGCTGGAGGAGGCGGTGGTGGATGTCGAGGCATTCCACGGCTATCGCAATCGATTTACCGCAACGCCCTGGCGCGCCGCTTACCGCCCGCCGCTCAAGCACGTCAAACCGCGTATCAGCGGCAGCCAGACCGCAACCGTCAGCGGGCCCGAGGGTGAAGACGTGCATTGCGACGCTCACGGCCGGGTGAAAATTCGCTTTCATTGGGACCGCCTGGACCAGCACGACGACAAGAGCAGCTGCTGGGTGCGTGTGGCGTCCGGATGGGCGGGTGACAGCTATGGCGCGGTGATGATCCCGCGTGTGGGCATGGAGGTACTGGTGACGTTCCTGGAAGGTGATCCAGACCGGCCAGTGATCAATGGTTGCCTGCCCAATACCTTGCAGCCTGTTGCCTATCCGTTGCCCCAACACAAGACCCGCAGTGTGCTGCGCAGCCGCAGTTCGCCGGGCGGGACGGGGGCCAACGAGCTGCACCTTGAGGACCGCAGCGGCCAGGAACTCATCTACCTGCGCGCCCAACGCGATCTGGAGCAGCAGGTCGGCCACGACAGTCGGCTGGAGGTGGTGGGCGAACGTCGGGAAACCATCCACGGCTTGAGTGCCACCACCCTGGGAGGCGAGGAACACCGCAGCATCGCCGGCGACCGCAAGGTTCGGCTTGGGGCTGATGATCACTTGCACGTGCAGGGCAACAGCCAGACCCTTGTCGGCCAGACCCTGGTGATCGAAGCGGGGCAACAGGTCCATCTGAAGGCGGGGGCCAACCTGGTTATCGATGCCGGTGCGCAGTTGAGCTTCAAGGCCGGTGGTGAGCATTTGCTGATTCAGGCCGGCGGGATTTTCAGCAGTCGGCCGATCACGTTGGGCGGTGTGCCTGCCGTGATTCGCACAGCCAACCCAGTTGGACCGGGTGACGTGGCTGCTTCGTCCGCATTTGCAGCGGATGGGCCGAAGGTTTCGGTTATCCAAGGCGCAGTCATGGAGATGGCCAGAAGACTGGATGCGGACTTCTGTCCAGTGTGCGAGCGCTGCCGTGAAGGCCTGTGCGAATCCACGGGGAGGGCGGCTTGATGGAGATCGCGCCTGGCCAGTGGATGGCTGAACAGCAGCAGGCAGGGCGCCGCCTGTGCCTGGTTCTACAGGGTGAAAGCGATGCGCGTGGGGTACTGCTGGCGACACGCACGGTCGCTGAGTATCGCTGCCTCTTTGGTGAAACTGTCGCATCGGAAATGGCAGCGGATGGGCCGATGCTCCTGTTGCTCGACCATGTCAGCGAGCCCGCATTGGTGGGTTTGCTGCAAAACCCTCAGCGTAATTGGGGCTGGTTGGGCAGCCTGGCTGGTGATGATTTATCGGGTGTTACCCGGCACTGGCGCGACAGGTTGGTGGTGGGAGCGGCGGGCAGTCAGGCGCTGTACCGCTTCCACGATAACCGCACCTTGGCGCGGGCCTTGGTTCACCTGCCTGCTCGGGACTGGCCTGTTTTTCTCGGGCCGCGGATCGGCGTGTGTTACTGGCAGGGTGAGCGTTGGAGTTGTGTCGATAACCCGGCTCCGGGGGCGTATCCGGTACCCGATCCTGCGCCGTGGCTGGAGGTGCCGAATCCCCAGTCGGGAGTGATTCTGCAAGCCAATATCCTGCGTTACCTGCTGGCCGAGTACAGCGAGGCGTTGAGCGCACTGGTTGAATTTCAAGACCCGAGAATCTGGTTGGCGCAGGTGCTGGAGCAAGCGCGGGCCTGGCAATGGGACAGGCCGGAACAGCTGGAGTTTTTGGTCGTGCGGCGGCTGTTGGAAGCCACTGGGGACGTGCTTATTCGATGGCAGCCGATGCGTGGGGAAGTGGCGGAGGATCATTTTCAGCGGGTGGTTGGGGAGTGGCGTCGGGTGGAGCGGGAGCAGCAGGATGCGTAGGGGATTTATGTCGGGCGTGTGGCGAGGGGTATTCGTTTGCAGTGTGCTGGGTGTTTCCGGTTGTGTGATGAAGCCTGCTGATAGTTTCACTTTGGAGGTCGATTTGCCGGCGAATTACAGACTCAGAGGCGATGCAACTTACGTCCCCGGAACAGGTGAGACTTGCACTTTACGATGGCGTCCAGGTGATCTGCCAGAGATCAAGATATTCGACGCTCTTGAGAAGTCGGTGGCGAATCGGGCGAGCTTCGAGTTGCCTCTGACGGAGACGGTGAACGGGTGTCCGTTAGTGCTGCGTTACATGACGTTTGATGTCTATGCGAAGTCGGCTGAGCACTTGTCGGACAGTGGGGGGGATTTTGCGTTTATCGGTGTGCATGATTGGGTTGAACCCCATATGTCTCGAATGCCGGGGGAAGGTACCTTGGAGGTGCCGGGGGCCTGTCAGTGGTTACTCAGGCCGGCAGGGCCAACGCAGGCGACTGATAACGTATTTCAATGCAACCTGGTGGATGCAAGAGGACTGCCGCCAACGACAGCAACGGGTGGCCGTGTGCAGCGTGATGAGTTGAACGGCAAAACGGTGAGGCTCGTGTTTGGGGAAATCTGATGGGGAGCGTACTTATCTTTAACTTTTACTGAATAAGGATATTCAGCGATGGCGCTTACAGAATGGAAACAACCCTTTTTCAGCGGGAAAATGCCGGCTTGTGCAGTGCGTGGATGTTGGCTGAGTTTTTGTCTTGTGGACGAATCAGGTGACGGAAACGCTTATGGGGGGCTTGCGTACAAGGTTTTTGACAGCACAGGTCAACAATATGCAGGTCGTTTGGATGGAAACGGTTTCGCAAAGTTGGACAACCCATATCGAGGGCCTGTGGTTCTGATCTTCGATGCGCCATATGAAATGAGCGGGGATTACTACGCAACGTTGCAAACGCGTGGTTGTTATCCACTGCCTATCACCGAGCTTCAGGTACGAGCCGAACAGACGCGGTTTTTACGTGTAGACGGGGAGCGCGTCGAGCGAAACCCGGCAGGGCGGGAAACAGGCAAATTCTATCAAGTCGAGGTCAGTGACTTGGTCTTGCACACTGCTCATTTGCCTCCCTTGGCGCCCAGAACCCATCGACCACCGCGGCATGCGCTCCGCATGCTGGCTGAACTTGGGTTTGGCCCCCCTCAGCCCACGCTGACAGGGCTGGTTTTATTTCCTGACCTGCACACTGTGCTGGAGGTAAGGCCGCTGCGTGCGTTACGCCCGTTGTTGTCAATTGAAGACCAGTTCTGTGCCTTGAACCTTTATCAGTTGGCGCTTATGGCTACCTTGAGTTATTGCGATTTTGGGCAGGAACCATCGACTCCGCCGATGGACCAGGTCAGCTTTCCCATAGAGCCCAGTGTGGGCAATTTTTTTTCCGAACAACTGTCGGGCTATCAGGAGGCTTGGAAGTTCGATTCCGACCAGGTGGAACACTTTTATCCCGTGTATGAAGACGTGCCGTACTCGCAACGATTCGAGGTGTTGCCTTTTGATCCTGAGTTGTATGAGCAAAATCGATCGGAGCAAGGAGAGTCCCCGGCCCACCCAGCGAAGCTGCATTTTTTTGATGACGAGGAGAATGGCACTGATACTCAGGCGTTTATCAGCCATCACGACCATGTGATCCTGATCGCAGTGCGGGGCACTGCAAGCCGTTCCGATGGGCTGAGGGATGCCAATGCTCACCAGGTCGCTTTTGTCGAGGGTGTTGGTAAGGTTCATGAGGGCTTTTATGGCGCGTATCGGGCGATGCGTGATTTTGCGCTGCATTACCTCGACCGGTTCTACATAGGCCAGCGCATCATAATTTGTGGCCATAGTCTCGGCGGCGCCATAGCACTGCTGCTGGCAGAGTCTCTTAGGCGAATTCCAGGTTACGACCGCAACATCCTTCTTTACACCTATGGCGCTCCCCGCGCTGCCGACTCTGAGTTCACTGACGGTGCTTCATCTTTGGTGCATCACCGCATCGTCAATCATAACGACCCGGTACCCAGCGTCCCGGCACCCTGGATGAACACAACTGCCAAACTCTGGATTCCCGGGCTTGTTACCCTGTTCAGCAATCCTGCACCTGCTGGCCTGCTGTTCGCACTTGGGTTGGTGCGGGTGGGCGGGAACGCCTATCAGCATCACGGCTCCCCGCAGCATTTCATGCCGATTGCCTTGCCCGACGGCACACAGTCTTCAATATTGTGGAACCCCGGGTGTGAGTCGATCGAAGAAGCTGCATGCAATCGCGCGATTCAACTCAGCGGTGATATGCCGGACCGGGCCAACCTGATCAAGCAGCTAGTCCAATACAAGCAGCACTTTATGACCGCAAGCTACATCCCGGCAGCCTGGGCGACGTTACGCCGCTGGCAGCAAACCGTGGACGCCGACGGAACACTGGTGACTGCGAGTGAATTTGAGCTGATCGAAAAAGCGCTGATCAGCATGCGGCAACAACTGCGGGAGAAAAAACGAGAACTGGACCGCTATCGACCGACCAATCAGCGTAGTTATGAAGATATCCAGGCCCTGAGCATCGAAGCTGATCGTCTGCAAAGTAGTCGCGACCGCCTGGCAACCCTCCGCTGGCGCCGCCTCCAGGCCCGCGACGTCTACGGCAGCCACGCTTCATCCCCAACCCTGCAATCCAGCCTGAAACGCTGGTTCGCTCACCCGCAAAATCGCGTACTCACCCAAGTGGCGAGCATCCCGCCACAGTCGGATGATGGCTGGGGAAAGCCACAAACCCTCGATATAGATTCAATCGTATGAGCCTACAAAAACTCCACCTGCGCCGGCCGGCGTTTCATCAACACTTTGCCCGCGCGAATCGAATACAACGGCAAGCCCTGGCTGCGAATCACTTCATAGTCGCTGTCTGCAGACAGGATCAACAGGTTCGCCGGGCGTCCCGGTTCCAGGCCATAACGATCCCCCAGGGCCATCGCCCGGGCGCTGTTGTCGGTGACCAGGTCGAGGGCACTTTGCAGGTTGCGGTAGCCAAGCATGTGGCAGATATGCAACCCGGCTTCCAGCACCCGCAAAATGTTGCCGTTACCCAAGGGGTACCAAGGGTCGACGATGGAGTCCTGGCCGAAGCAGACGTTCATGCCAGCCTCCAGCAGTTCGTTGACCCGGGTCACGCCGCGGCGTTTGGGGAAGGTGTCGAAGCGGCCCTGCAAGTGGATGCTTTCGGTAGGGCAGGAGACAAAGCTGATGCCCGAATGCCCCAGCAGGCGGAAGAGTTTGGCGCAGTAAGCATTGTCGTAGGAGCCCATGGCCGTGGTGTGGCTGGCGGTCACGCGGGTGCCCATGTCACGGCTGCGGGCCTCTTCGGCCAGCACTTCAAGAAAGCGCGAGTGTGGGTCGTCGGTTTCGTCGCAATGCACATCGACCAGGCAACCGGTGCGTTCGGCCAGGTCCATCAGGAACTTCACCGAACTCACCCCTTGGTCACGGGTGTATTCAAAGTGCGGGATGCCGCCGATCACGTCGGCGCCCAGGCGAATGGCCTCTTCCATCAGCTCGCGGCCATTGCGGTAGGACTCGATGCCTTCCTGGGGGAACGCGACGATTTGCAGGTCGATCAGGTGGCCGCTTTCCTCGCGTACTTCAAGCATGGCCTTGAGCGCGGTGAGGTCCGGGTCGGTGACGTCGACATGGGTGCGCACATGCTGGATGCCATGGGCGGCCAGGGTCTGGATGGTTTTTTTGGAGCGGGTCTTGGTGTCTTCCAGGGTGATGGTGGCCTTGCGCTCGCCCCAGCACTCGATGCCTTCAAACAGGGTGCCGCTCATGTTCCAGCGCGGCTCGCCGGCGGTCAGGGTGGCATCGAGGTGAATGTGCGGCTCGACGAAAGGCGGGACCACCAGGTTGCCGGCGGCGTCCAGGTCGTCGGGGCCTACCAAAGGGGCAGCGCCTTGTTGGGTGATGCTGGCGATCCGGCCGTGTTCCAGGTGCAGATCATGCAGGCCTTCACGGTTGCGCAGGCGGGCGTTGATGATGTGCATGGGCAAGTTCCTCTTGGCAAAAAACAGTCAGGCAGACAGCCGCCAGATCATCAGCGCGATGCCGATGTCCAGGCGGTCATAAGCATTGTCCAGCGTCAGCCCGCACAGGGCTTCGATACGCTGGACGCGATGCGTCAGGGTGTTGCGGTGAACCGCCAGCCGTTGGGCTGCGGCCACAAGGTTACCATTCTCGTGGAACCAGGCCTCCAGGGTCGGCATCAGGCTTGGGCCATGGTGCAGGTCGTGGCGCAGCAGCGGCCCCAGGCGTTCGTTGAGGAACTGATCGAGCAGGGCGCGATCACGTACGCCACTGAGCAGCTTGAGTACGCCCAACTCATCGTAGACACACAGCCCGGCGCGTTCACTGAACCGTCGCGCAGCGGCCAATGCCTGGCGCGCCTCATCCAGGGCCTGGGCCAGGCGCGCGGGTGGGTGCGCGGCAGCACTCAGGCCGATAAACAGTTTCAACGGCGCCAGGCGCAGATTCAGTGCCTTCAACCAACCCGCCAACAACTGACGGTTGGCCAATGCCGCACCCGCGTCTATCGCAGGCAGCAGCAACGTCCATTGTCCGGCACGCCCCAGCACGGGCAGGCGCGACGGATGCTGCGCAGAAAACTGGCGCAGACGGCGGGTAATCGCATCGTGTTGTCGGGCAAGCTGCGCCTCGACCACTGGCGCCTCACCCTGGGCAAACAGCGCGTCGCTGCCGTCCAGTTGCAACTGGACGAGTTGCCAATGGCCGGCCAGCGGCATGTCCAACTGCGCAGCGCGGTGCAGCAGCAAATCCAGGGATTGGTAATCACCGGCCAGCAGGCGCTCCAGCACATCGTGTCGCGAGCGCCCCAACTGCTGCGACTGGATCAACGCCGAACCGATGGCCTGGGTCACCAGTACCATCTTCAACGAGTAAGGCTGTTCGATCAGCGGCATGCCCGCCGCTTGCGCCGCTTCCAGCAAACGCTGGGGAATCGCCTGGATATAGTCCGGCCCCGTGAGGATCACCAGGCCGGCGACCTGGCGCTGACAGGCTTCGTCCAGCAGCACCAACAGATTGGCCTCGTCCCGTGGATGATTGATGCCGGTGACGAACACCAGTTCGCCCCCCAGCACCCATTCGGCGATCCCGCTGTTTTCTGCGACATAGGGCCAGCGCACCGTGTTCTCCAGGCCGGCTTCCCCGGCCCGCAGGCACATCGATTCAAGGCCGGGCAAGGCCAGCACATCGGCGATTGTCAGGCTCATGCCTGGACGTCAGCCAAAGGTGCCCGGACCCGCAATACGCTGGTCAGCACGATGTAGGTCAGGGACGCCGCCACGATCCCCACCAATGGCGCCACCCAGGGTGAATGAAAGGCCAGCACCGTACCCACGGCATAGGCGATCAGCCCTGGCCAGTTGAAGGCCGGCAGGCGTGTATCGGCCAGGCGCGGATAGTGGCCGCGGTAGCGATAGAAGAAATCCGCCATGATCACCCCGCCAATCGGTGGGATCACCGTGCCCAGCAGGATCAGGTAGGGCACCAGCATGTCGTACATGCCCAGCAACGCCAGCAGGGTGCCGATTACCGCACCGGCCAGGGTCACCGTTTTGCGGCGCTTGGTGCGCAGCAGGTTGCAGCCGGCGACGGCGAAGTTGTAGATGGTGTTGTCCTGGGTGCTCCAGATATTCAGCAACAGCATCGCCATGGCCGCCATGGCGAAGCCTTGCAGCAGCAACACTTCGACCACGTCGGGCTGCTGGTAGACGATGGCGCCATAGGCACCGATCAACACCATCAAGCCGTTGCCGATAAAGAAGCCGATCAGGCTGGCCAGCACCGCGACCCTGGCCGAGCGTGAGAACCGCGTCCAGTTGGTAGCCTGGGTCGCGCCGCTGACAAAGGTGCCGAACACCAGCGTGATAGCCGTGGACATGTCCAGCTCACCGGTCGGCACCACCGCCAGCAGTCCATCGAGCCCGCCTACCTTGACGGTGGCGACCCACATCGACAGAAACAACAAAATACCCATGGCCGGCACGGCGATGTAGGACAGAATCTCCAACCCGCGATAGCCCACGTAGGCCGTCGCGCAGAACACCATGCCAAACAGCACCATCAGCCCGAGTACGCTACCCTGGCTCAACTCGAAATACTTGCCCAGTACTACGGCTGCGGTGGCGGTGCCCCAGGCGTACCAGCCGATCTGGGTAAAACCGAGAATCAAGTCGCTGAGTTTGCTGCCCACTTCACCGAAGCAGAAGCGTCCCATCAGCACCGAGTTCAAACCGCTCTTGAACGCGATGTAACCCAGGCCTGCGGCGTAGATACCCAACAGCAGGTTACCCAGGGCCACGACGCCGAGCATCTGGGTAAAGCTGAAGGCCACCCCCAGCTTGCCGCCGGCGAACATGGTCGCGGTAAAAAAGGTAAAGCCCAGCAGCACCATGGCGGTGGAGGCCAGGCCTTTGCGGGCATGCATGGGCACCTCGCTGAGAGGGTAGTCATTGCCCGGTTCGTTCTGCGTCATGTGCCGTTCTCCCTGAATGAGTGACGCAGGCCTATTGCACCCGTCGTGCCAAGTGCGAGGCAGTGACGGGCGCACGGTCAGGACTGTGCAGGTTGCACAGTATTTATAGCCAAACAGGGGAAACACGCAGGCGGGATTGGTCTTTCTGCCCACTCAGGCGCGAAAGCGGTGCAGGGTGATACAAATTGGATCACCCGTGATTCAATCGAACAGGGTGTGAGTGGTCTGCCCGCGATGAAAGGCAAAAGCGGCCTCAAGGTCGCTTTCAATGGTGCGGCCACGGGACAGCGGCGGCAGATCGTCCAGGCTGAAGAAGCCAACTTCGGTGGTTTCGAAACCGGCCGCCGGCGCCAGTTGATCAACCCGTTCGCACAGAAAGTAGAGTTTGTAGAAGTCCCGGATATCCGGCCGGTACAAGCCTTTGGCCTTGTGGGTGACGCTGTACAGCGCCTTGGCCGTGACCGTCAGCCCGGCCTCTTCGCGGATTTCCTTGACGATGTTTTCAGCCGCCGAAAAACCAATATCCGCATAACCGCCGGGCAATGCCCAGCAGCCATCCGTGAGCTCGCGGACCAACAGGATCCGGTCACCGTCAATCACTGCGCCCCGCACATCAATCATGGGCGTCGAATAACGTTTGGCAAAATCCGGCACCAGCCCGGTGATGCGCTCCAGCGGTACTTCGCCCAATTGCGCCAGCATGCTGTGGGCAATCTGGGCGATTTCCTCGAGGCGCTCGCGCTCGAAGTCATCGGTGCAGAAGTGCAGCCCCGTGGAGGCCAATGCTTGCAGGCGCTTGGCCTGGGCCAGCCAGGTGTTTTCCATGGGAGCTCCTTCAGTGCGAGGCGGTGAGGTCTTTATGCATGTAGACCCGACGCAGGCCGTTTTCCTCGGCCCGGTGGGTTTCCACATAGCCTTTGCGGGTGTACAGCGCGATGTTTTCGGTCATCGCTTCATTGGTGTAGAGACGGATGGAGCCATGCCTGGCCTGGCCTTCCGCGAAGCCCAGCAACAGGCGCCCGTAACCCAAGCCCTGGGCACCGGGGTCGACGGCCAGGTTATCCAGCAGCAGGTACTCATCGTGATGAATCAGTACGACAAAGCCGTGGACCTGGCCCGCACTCTCCAGCACATGCACCCGTTCGGCGGCGACCTGCTGGCGATAGTCATCCAGCATCGGCCCTGGCTTGCGCCCGATTCGCTGGATGTAAGGGGAGTAGGCGGCGTGGACGATCGCTTCAATTGCGGCGATATCGTCGCCGGTAGCGGGGCGGATATGGGTTGGCATCGCAGCGCTTCCTGTACAAGAGGCCACGACTGTAAGGGAGTCTCCGGCATAAAAAAACCACCGCAAGGGTGGTTTTTTACATCGCCGGCTTATTCGCCGCGATAGATGCAGCCGCTGGTGCAGGTCTCATGGATGCGAATCGCGCTGAGTTCCGGCAACAGCGGTTTCAGTTCATTCCAGATCCACTTGGCCAGCACTTCGCTGGTGGGGTTTTCGAGGCCCGGGATGTCGTTGAGGTAGTTGTGGTCGAGGCGTTCGTAGAGCGGCTTGAAAATCGCCTTGATCTCCGAGAAGTCACGGATCCAGCCGGTGTGCGGGTCGAGGTCGCCGCTGAGGTGGATCGCCACCTTGAACGAATGGCCATGCAGGCGCCCGCATTTGTGGCCTTCCGGAACGTGGGGCAGGCGGTGGGCGGACTCGAAGGTAAACTCTTTGAAGATTTCCACAGGGTTTTTCAGCTCGGTGAGGTGTCTGGCAGGCGGCGAGTTTAACAGTTTGTCGCGGCCGCGCGCATACCGCGTAGCAGCTGTCGAGCCATGGCGAGGCTGCGTTTGCGATTTGTCTGACAAACCGAGGTGCTGCCGACGCAGCCTCGCTTGGGCTCGACAGCTGCTACGGAGAGGGCGCTAGAGAGCCAGCAGGCGTTCGCCCAATTGGCCATTGTCGGCCAGTTGCAGAAACTCATCCCCCAGCCGCTGGCTTTCGCTCATTGCGGTTTGCCAGTACTTGTTGCGGCCCGGGTCATCCCCCATGAAGCGCTTGAAGTCACTGCGGTCCGGCAGTTTGCCGTGGGGCAGTCGCGCCAGGTATTCCTTCGACGGCGCCAGCAGCAGGACATCCTGCAAACCCTGTTGATTGGCGCGGCGCCACGGCAAGCCTTTGTCGAACCAGCCGGGAATGACCCGGTCGGTGAAGTGCGGGTACAGCACGATGTCATCGCCGTGGTAGGGCAGGTCGAGGTGATAGTCCAGCAGGCCGCCATCGCGGTAAGTGCCTTGGCCTGCACCCGGCAGGTCGCGTACGCCTTGCATCACCATGGGGATCGAGCCCGACGCCAGCAAGGCCTGGCGCAGGTTGCCCAGTTCCAGATCAAGGAAGCGCGACGGGAAATCCTTGAGCGCATGCAGCGGTGGCGGCTGGCGTGGGTCGTGGACGATCAGCCGTTCGAAGTGCCGGGACAACCGCGCGCGGCCCCTCAGGTTGTCGGCGATCACCGAGGACAACCCCAAACCAAGCCGACCGCGATGATCGTCGGCGAGCAGGCCATGGCTTTTGACCACCATGATGTTCAGCCGGTAGTGCGGGTTGTCGAGCACGCGGGCATCGCGGCCGGCCAGCAAGTCATCGAGCATGCGCACGCAGCTCTGGCTGACTTCGGCCATGGTCACGCCTTTGGCAAAGCTTTGTGCGTTGTACAGCCGGCCCAGGTCGAGCAGGCCTTGCACCGGGTCGGGCAGGCACGCACTGGCAAACCGCCAGGAGCCTATCGAGGCGCCGATCAGCGCACGCTCGCGGGGCGCCCGGGGCAGCCAGTCACCAAACAGCGCCAGGTCCAGACCCTGGATGCCCAGCGCCTTGGGCCCGCCGGCAGCGCCGGGAAGGATGCCGACGTCCGCAGGCGCAAGCCCCTGCTCACGAATGCGTGCAAAAGCGCGTGTACCGGCCTTGAGGGTCAAGGCGGGGAACTTCATATGGATAGCAGTCATACCGGTCTCATTTACCGCGAGCAGGGCAGTATAGAAAATCTTGCCCGGTTGCAGGCAAAGGTCTCGCAGAGAATTGCCATGGTGGCAATTCAGTTTCAGTTAAGTTGGATCCAGTACCGTGAGCCCCGTAGGCAAAATATCCCGAAACGGAGACTCACCATGAAAACCCTCACAGCCTTGATCGCCAGCAGTATCATCGCCCTCACCGCAGGCGTCGCCCAGGCTCGCGACCTGGGGCCGGACGAAGCACTGAAGTTGCGCGACGCTGGTACCATTGTGTCTTTCGAGAAGCTCAACGCCACGGCGTTGGCCAAACATCCCGGCGCCACCGTGCATGAAACCGAGCTTGAAGAGGAATACGGCAAATACCTTTATCAGGTTGAACTGCGCGACGCCCAGGGCGTCGAGTGGGACCTGGAATTGGACGCTGTCACCGGCGCCGTCCTCAAGGATCATCAGGATACGTAATGAAGGTAAATCTACGCACCAGCGTTCAAGTGGCGCTGGTGCTCCTGGCATTTTGCTCAGGCCTGGCCGCTCGTGACCTGGGCCAGGACGAGGCGCTGCGCCTGCGCCAGGAGGGTGTGATCGCGCCGCTTGAGCATCTGCTGGGCCCGGCTTTCGAGCGCTACCCGGGCGCCAAGCTGCTGGACGCCGAGCTTGAAGAGCACAAGGATCGCCCTGTGCGCTATATCTATGAAATCGAACTATTGACGGTGGAAGGCGTGGTGCGCGAGATCGAACTCGATGCCAACACCGGTCAACTGCTCAAAGACAAGGAAGACGACTGATGCGCCTGCTGCTGGTGGAAGACCACGTACCCCTGGCCGATGAGCTGATGGCCGGACTCAATCGCCAGGGCTATGCCGTCGACTGGCTGGCGGACGGGCGCGATGCGGTGTACCAGGGGCGCAGCGAACCTTACGACCTGATCATCCTTGACCTCGGCCTGCCGGGTTTGCCCGGGCTTGAGGTGTTGACGCAATGGCGTGCCGCCGGCCTGGCCACGCCGGTGCTGATCCTCACTGCCCGCGACTCCTGGGCCGAGCGCATCGAAGGGCTCAAGGCCGGGGCCGACGACTACCTCAGCAAACCGTTCCATCCCGAAGAGTTGCACCTGCGTATCCAGGCCTTGCTGCGTCGTTCCCATGGCCACGCCAATCAGCCCACCTTGCAGGCTGCCGGCTTGCACCTGGATGAGGGTCGCCAGTGTGTGATGCGTGATGGCGAGGAGATCCAGCTGACCGCGGCCGAGTTTCGGCTGCTGCGTTACTTCATGCTGCACCCCGAGCAAATCCTTTCAAAAAGTCACCTGGCCGAACATTTGTACGATGGCGAGAGCGAGCGTGACTCCAATGTGCTGGAGGTCCACGTCAACCACCTGCGCCGCAAGTTGGGCCGCAGCGTGATCGAGACCCGGCGCGGCCAGGGTTATCGGTTTGGCGCCAGCCCGGCATGAAGTCGATCCAGCGGCGCCTGAGCCTGGGGCTGATCAGTGTGATGGTGATCGTCGGCCTGGTGCTGGCGCAGACCAGCCTGTGGCTGTTCGAAATGGGCCTGCAACGTTACCTGGAGTCCGGCTTGCGCAACGACAGCGAGAACCTGCTGGTGGCGCTGGTGCGCGGGCCGGCGGGGGTGCAACTGGATGAGCAGCGGTTGTCTCCTGCGTACCAGCGTCCGTTTTCCGGGCACTATTTCCGTATCGATTTTGCCGACACCCATTGGCGTTCCCGCTCGCTGTGGGACCAGGAACTGCCGCAGTTGCCCCACGCCGGGCTCAAGGGCAACCTGCAGTTGGGGCCGGAAGGCCAGCAGTTGCTGGTACTGCGTTCGGACTACAAACGGTTTGGCCAGTCGATTTCCATCAGCGTGGCCCAGGACTACACACCCGTCAGAGAAAGCTTTCGGCTGATGCGCCAGATCGGCCTGGTGCTGGGGCTGGCGGCGCTGTTGCTGATCCTGATTCTGCAACGGGTCACCGTGCGCCGCGCCTTGCGCCCGCTGGAGACCGCACGCAACCAGATCGCCCAACTGCAGCAGGGCCAGCGCTCGCAACTGGACACCCAGGTGCCGGTGGAACTGGAGCCGCTGGTGGCGCAGATCAACCATCTGCTGGCCCACACCGAAGACAGCCTCAAGCGCTCGCGCAATGCCCTGGGCAATCTCGGCCATGCCTTGAAAACCCCGTTGGCGGTGTTGCTGAGCGTGGCATCCAGTGAACAGCTCAAGGACCATCCGCAACTGAGCAAGCTGCTGCGGGAACAGTTGGAGCAGGTGCAGCAACGGCTTAATCGTGAACTCAATCGTGCCCGCCTGGCCGGAGAGACACTGCCGGGTGCCTTGTTCGATTGCGACGGCGAATTACCGGGGTTGCTTGCGACCCTGAACATGATCCATGGCGAACACCTGGATTTGAGTTACCGCGTGCCGCCCGGTTTGCAATTGCCGTGGGACCGCGAAGACCTGCTGGAACTGTTGGGCAACCTGCTGGACAACGCGTGTAAATGGGCGGACGCGGAGATTGCGTTGAGCATCGGCGAAACCCCGGAAGGCTTTCGGTTGGCTGTCGAAGATGACGGGCCGGGGATTCCCGAGAGCCAGCGTGATCAGGTGTTCAGCCGAGGCACTCGGTTGGATGAGCAGACTGACGGGCATGGTCTGGGGCTGGGGATCGTGCGGGATATTGTCGAGGTGTGGGGCGGGGTGCTTCTGTTGCAGGAGAGCGAGCTGGGCGGGTTAAAGGTCATCATCGACCTGCCACGCCGCCAGTGAACACAAACGTAGCAGCTGTCGAGCCTCGCCAAGGCTCGACAGCTGCTACGGGATACTCGGGCTGATTGCCGGAGTATCCCGCAACTCATCAAACCCTGAACTGATCCATCAGGCCCTGCTGCTGATTCGCCAGGCTGTTCAACGCCTGGCTGACCCGCGCCGATTCATTCGCTTGCTCGGACAACGACTCCGTCACATCTCGAATCGTCGCCACGTTGTTGTTGATCTCCTCGGCCACCGCACTTTGCTCTTCGGCGGCGCTGGCGATCTGCAGGTTCATGTCGCTGATTACCGTTACCGCATCGCCGATCTGGCGCAAGGCGGTCACGGCCTGGCCCACTTGTTCGACGCTGCCCTGGGCCTGGCGATGGCTGTTGCTCATGGAACCGACCACTTCCTGGGTACCGCTTTGCAGTTGCTCGATCACCAGGCGGGTTTCTTCCACCGACTCCTGGGTACGTCGCGCCAGGTTGCGCACTTCATCGGCGACCACCGCAAAACCGCGACCGGCTTCACCCGCACGGGCGGCCTCGATAGCGGCGTTCAGTGCCAGCAGGTTGGTCTGCTCGGCGATTGCACGAATCACTTCCAGTACCGAACCGATCTTCTCGCTGTTGGCCGCCAGTCCTTCAACCTGGGCCATCGCGGTGCTCATATCCGCCGCCAGGTGGCCGATGCTGGTGGTGGTGCGGTCGATCACGGTCAAACCTTCACGCGTCGCCTGATCGGCATCGCGGGCCGCCTGGGCGGCTTGCGCGGCACTGCGGGCGACGTCCTGGGCGGTGGCGCTCATCTCGTGGGAGGCGGTGGCCACCTGGTCGACCTGACGGTATTGCTGCTCCATGCCGGCACTGGTTTCAGTGGCGATGGCGGCCGACTGGTCGGCGGTGCCACGGGCGTCCTGCACTGAGCGTTTGACCTGGGCAATGATCGGCTGCAGCTTGTCGAGGAAGCGGTTGAACCAGCCGGCCAACTCGCCGAGTTCGTCGTGTTTGTCGTAGGCCAGGCGGCGGGTCAGGTCACCTTCGCCACTGGCAATGTCTTCCAGCATGCGTGCCACGCCGAGGATCGGCCGGGTCACGCTGCGGGCCATCAGCCACACCAGCAACAGGCCGACGATTGCTGCCAGCAGGCCCAGGCTCAGTTCCAGCAGAGTGCCCTTGGCGTTATCGGCGTCCAGTTTGGACTTCAGGGCCTCAGCCGGAGCCACCAGGACTTTTTCCGGAACATCCAGCAACACGCCCCACGGCTTGCCATCGGGGATCGGCTGGAACGGCGCGAGCACCTTGAGTTGGTGGTCGGTGCGCACGCTGCGGGTCTGGGTGCTGGTGGAAAGCGAACTGATCAATTGCGCGCCGTTGGCGGTGTCGACGGCATCCAGGCGCTGGCTGAGTTTGCCGGCGTCCGGACTGTAGCCGGCCAGCAGGCCCACCGGGCTGATGATGCTGACGCTGGTCTGGCCGTCGTAGAGTTTCTGGCTGGCGCCCTGGCTGACGGCTTGCAGGCTGTTGAGGTTGATGTCCACCGACAGCGAGGCGATGACTTTGCCGTTGGCCATCAGCGGGAAGACGATGCTGGTCATCAGCACCTTTTGCCCATCGATCACATAGAAGTACGGCTCGATCACGCAGGGCTTGAGTGTGGTGCGCGGGCAGGTGAACCAGGCGTTGGCTTTTTCGCCGCTGGGTCCGACGCTGGTGTCGGACATGTCGCTTTCGGGCAGCGACATTGAAGTCAGCTTGCCCGCAGTCGGCTGGGACCAGTACAGCGCAAAGCGGCCCTTGTCGTTGCTGCCCAGCTCTTGCTGGTTGGCGAACAGTTCGTCCTTGCCATCCAGTGCGTTGGCCTCGAATACCAGGGACAGGCCCAGCAGGTCAGGGTTGGCCTGCAGCGCGGCCTTGACCTGGCGCGTCAGGTCTTCGCGCAGGTCGAAGGCATCCAGGAAGCGTTTCTCGGCCTGTTCGCGCAGGAACAACACCTGCCGGGAAAAACCGTGGCCGTATTGATAGGCGTCCATGAACTGCTGGCGAATGCCCAAGGCCTGGACCTCACCCTGGGCTTCGATGCGCGCCTGGGCGGCTTCGTCGAGCATTTCCATACTGGAAGCCTTGACCAGGTCGGAGCTCTGCGCCATGCGGTACAGCGAGAGACCTACCAGCAAGGTCACGATGCCCAGCAGGCAAAGACCGGCCAGCAGGGTAATTTTCCATTGAATGGACAGCTGTCTGAGCGACATGGAGCCTTCCTTAACTTTCGATACGACAGAGACGATCTGCCTGTATCGGCGGCTCGGAAATTTTCTTTATTCAAACGATCAATTTAAACCTGTTTGTGTGGCGAGGGGGCTTGTCCCCCGTTGGGCTGCGTAGCGGCCCCAAAAAAAGCGGGAGCGCTGCGCACTCCAACGGGGGACAAGCCCCCTCGCCACAGGACAAGCCCCCTCGCCACAGACAAATCCCCTAACCACTGACAAACCTTCTCCCCACTTTTTTGACAAGGCAGGCCGGGTGCTGCAAAGTGCGCGCCCTCTAATAAAACTCCCTTAAAACCTGGTTTGCGGCAGCCGTTCCCGACAGCAGCCCGGGCAGGTGCGTGCTTTTTTCATGTTTTCTGTCTTGAGGTAACGATGATTAATGCAGTAATCGCCGCGGTCGGCACCATGCTGGTGCTCAGCTTGTCCCGCGTGCATGTGGTGATCGCGATCATTGTCGGCGCCCTGGTGGGTGGCCTGACCGGCGGCCTGGGTATCGACGCGACGCTCAAGGCGTTCAACAGCGGCCTGGGTGGCGGTGCGACGGTGGCGTTGTCCTACGCGCTGCTCGGCGCGTTCGCCGTGGCGATTGCCAAATCCGGCCTGGCTCATGCGCTGGCCGATAAAGCCCTGCTGCTGGTGGATCGGCAGGAAGCCACGGGCGGCAGTCACGTCAAATGGCTGCTGATCGGTCTGCTCTGGGTGGTGGCCATCGCCTCGCAGAACATCCTGCCGATCCACATCGCGTTTATCCCGCTGCTGGTACCGCCGCTTTTATATGTGCTGACCAAACTGCAGCTGGACCGCCGTCTCATCGCCTGCGTCATGACCTTCGGCCTGATCACGCCCTACATGTTTCTGCCGGTGGGCTTCGGCAACATCTTCCTGAATCAGATCCTGCTGGCCAACGTGGCCAAGAGCGGTGTCGACATCAGCCAGGTCAATGTCACCCATGCCATGGGCCTCCCGGCGCTGGGCATGGTGGTCGGTTTGCTGGTGGCGGTGTTTGTCAGCTACCGCAAGAAGCGTGTGTACGACCTGGAGAAGATCGAGCGAGTCGAGCAGGTGGCGGTGCACTACAACCCGCTGACCCTGCTGGTGGCCGGCCTGGCGATTGCGGCGGCGTTCATTATCCAGCTGTGGCTGGACTCGATGATCATTGGCGCCCTGGCCGGGTTCCTGATCTTTTCGGTGTCGGGCATCGTGCGCTGGCGCGACACCGATGACCTGTTCACCGAAGGCATGAAGATGATGGCGATGATCGGCTTCATCATGATCGCCTCGTCAGGCTTTGCCGAAGTGCTCAAGGCCACCGGTGAAGTGCAGACACTCGTGCAAGCCTCCGCGGCGTTTATCGGCCATAGCCGCGGTGTGGGCGCGCTGCTGATGCTGCTGGTGGGCTTGCTGGTGACCATGGGCATCGGCTCGTCGTTTTCCACGGTGCCGATCCTGGCGGCGATCTTTGTGCCGCTGTGCGTGCAGCTGGGCTTCAGCCCGCTGGCGATCGTGTGCATCGTCGGCACGGCCGGGGCATTGGGTGATGCCGGCTCGCCTGCGTCGGACTCCACCCTGGGCCCGACTTCCGGTTTGAACATCGATGGCCAGCACCACCATATCTGGGACACCGTGGTGCCGACCTTCCTGCACTACAACATTCCGCTGCTGGCGTTTGGCTGGTTTGCCGCGATGACGCTCTGACGGGATTGTCCTACAGATTTATTGTAACTAGCCGTTAACCTCTTGAGTTGTCCCTCAAGAGAGAAGAGCCATGCGTCTGAGTCTAAAGGCCAAAGTACTGTCCCTTGCTGTCCTGCCCGTGTTGTTGTTTGCCGTGATCATCAGCCTGACCACGGTGTGGATCCTTCGGGAGCAGGCCCGCAACGAGGTCGAAGAAACCCGTCAGAACCTGCTCAACGACGCCAAGACCACCTTGCGCGGCTACGTCGAGGTTGCGATGACCACCATCAAGCCGCTGTACGACGCTGCCGCCCAAGGCGATACGGCCGCACGGGCGCAAGTGGTCAAGCTGCTGTCCAACACCAGCTATGGCAAGGATGGTTATTTCTTCGGCTACGACTCCGAGACCATTCGCCTGTTCAAGGGCAACAGCCCGGACGGCGTCGGCAAAAGCTTCAAGGACAACCGCGACCCGAACGGCGTCTACGTCAACCGCGACCTGGTGAAAGTCGGCAAGGACGGCACCCACTACCTGCAATACAGCTCGACGCAGCCCGGCCAGACCGAACTGGTGCCCAAGCTCGGCTACACCGAATACCTGCCCAAATGGGACATGGTGATCGGTACGTCGGTGAACCTGGACGGTATCGATGCACAAGTTGCCGTGGTTCAGGCCAAGGTCGAGAAGCGCATGGAAGGCGTGGTGCTGAGTATTATCGGTATTGCCGTGGTGGTGCTGTTGGTGATCGCCGCCGTGGGCATGCTGGTGGCCAATACCATCCTGCGACCGCTGCACCTGATGAAGATCAACCTCGACGACATCGCCGCCGGTGAGGGTGACCTGACCCGCCGCCTGGCCATCACCAGCCAGGACGAGCTTGGCGAACTGGCAGGCTCTTTCAACCGCTTTGTCGACAAGATCCACAGCCTGGTACGCCAGATCACCGAGATGACCTCCCAGCTTACCGGCCTGGTGAGCCAGGTCGCCGAGCAAGCCAACCGCTCGGAAAAGGCCATGGAGCGCCAGCGTCACGAGACCGACCAGGTGGCTACCGCGATCAACGAAATGTCCTCCGCGGCCCATGAAGTGGCGCGCAGTGCCCAAGGCGCAGCCGTCGCTGCGCAGCAAACCGACGCCGAAGGCCAGGCCGCGAAAAAAGTCGTGGATGGCAGCATCGCGCAGATTCACGCGCTGGTGAACGACATCCGCAGCAGCGGCGTGTCCCTGGACAGCTTGCAGCAGGATGTGTCGTCGATTGTCAGCGTGCTTGGCGTGATCCGCTCGATTGCCGAACAGACCAACTTGCTCGCCCTCAACGCCGCCATTGAAGCCGCGCGGGCAGGGGAGGCCGGTCGTGGTTTTGCCGTGGTCGCCGACGAAGTACGGGCGTTGGCCAGCCGCACCCAGCAAAGCACCCAGGAGATCCAGGGCATGATCGACCGCCTGCAAAAAGGCACCGAAGCCGCCGTGGAGTCCATGCGCCGTTCCAGTGATGCCGGTGACGGCACATCGGCCCAGGCCAACGAAGCCGGAGCATCCCTGGACACCATGGCGCAGCTGATCGGCACCATCAACTCGATGAACGCGCAGATCGCCAGCGCGGCGGAAGAACAAACCGCCGTGGCCGAAGAGATCAACCGCAGCGTGCATCAGATCGCGGTGGCGGTTGACAGTGTGGCCGATGAAACCCAACAGGGTGCCCAGACCTCCCGCAGCCTGGCGGACCTGGGGCAGCGGTTGGGTCAGTTGGTGGGGCAGTTCAGGATTTGATTGCAGGCTTGAGCCATCGGCAACGTCCCGTTGCCGACGGGCTTGGCTGGATTGATCGATCAGGTCAACAGCGCCAAACGTTCCACCGTCTCCGGAAACTTCGACACCAGCCGAATCAAGGTTGCCGCCTGAGCATTGGGTGTGGCCCGGCCTTGCTCCCAATTTTCCAGGGTCCGGGTGTTGGTGCGCAGGTACATCGCAAACACCGAGCGCGACAGATTGAGTTGTTGACGCACAGCGACTACTTCGTCGGCAGTGAGCGGTGCCAGCTTGCTCAACTGCACCTTGTGGCTGCGCAGCGTTACCTTGCCTTCTCGTTCATCTGCCAGCGCGTCGAAGCCTTCGACCAGTTCGGAAAAGATGTCACGTTTCATAAGATTTTCTCGCTTTGATTTCCCTGTCCAGCAGGTGTTTGAGCGCCGTTTTGTGTTGAGCGCTCAGGTCGTCCTGTTCGTGTTTGCCATAAAGGGTGAACAGCCAGAACTGCGTACCGCCCGACCACCAGTAATAGATGACTCGCAGGCCACCCCGTTTGCCCTTGTTGCGTCGCTCGTCGACAAAGCGCACCTTGCGTAACCCGCCGGTTCCCTCTATCACGTTGCCCGCTTGCGGGTTTCTCATCAACTCTTGTTGAAAGCCGTGAAATAACTCATCACTCAGATAATCCCTGCGGTGCCGCTCAAAGGCTGGCAATTCGATAAATAGAGCATCCATGTTCTGTACGTAGCCTGCGTATAGTTTGGTGGCCCATCTGCGGTGGGTCAAGTGACCCTGCTGTGGGATGTTTCCTAAAACGCAACCACGATACGAGCGACCCAGGCAGGGTGATGCCGGAAGGGGAGGCATCTCGACGAGGAAAATTCCCTTTGTGTGTCAGACAACAAATTAATACGCCAGAAACGCAAAACGGCGCCCGAAGGCGCCGTTTTGCTTGCTGCGTTTAACTAAGCGATCAACCCGCCATCACCGCATGCTGCACCAGGGTGAGCAACGGTTGTGGGTACACACCCAGGAAGAACGCCAGCAGGGCGATTGCCAGCAGCATCACGCCGCCTGCTTTCTGTTCCCAGTGCAACTCGGCGTCCACACGGCGCAGGTTTGGCTCGATCAGGTACAAGGTCACCATCACGCGCAGGTAGTAGAAAACGCCGATGGCGCTGCCCAGTACCAGGGAAGCAACCAACCACCATTCGTGCGCTTCAACACCGGTGGCCACGATGTAGAACTTGCCGATGAAGCCCGCAGTCAGCGGGATACCCGCCAGGGACAGCATCATCACGGTCAGTACGGCGGTCAGGTACGGACGGCGCCAGAACAGCCCGCGGTATTCGTACAGGGCGTCGGCGTCGCGGCCTTTGTAAGGCGAGGACATCAGCGTGATCACACCGAATGCACCCAGGCTTGTGATCACGTAGGTGACCAGGTACACGCCGATGGCTTCCATCGCCAGGCCCTTGCTCGCCACCAGGGCGATCAGCAGGTAACCGAAGTGCGCGATGGACGAATAACCCAGCAGACGCTTGAGGTTGTTCTGGGTCAGCGCCAGCAGGTTGCCGAACAGGATCGAAGCGATGGCGATGATGGTCAGCACGTTGCTGAGTACACCGGTGTTGGCCGCAGGGGAGATCTGGAACAGACGCACCATCACGGCAAACACGGCGACTTTCGACGCGGTAGCCAGGAAAGCAGCCACCGGCGCCGGGGCGCCTTCGTACACGTCCGGGGTCCACAGGTGGAACGGCACCAGCGACAGCTTGAACGCCAGGCCGATCAGCATCATGGCCAGGCCCAGTTGGGCGATTGGCGCAGGGCTGCCGGAGGCTGCCAGGGCGTGACCGATACCGCTGAAGCTCAGGCTGCCGGCTTCTGCGTAGAGCAGGGCCATACCGAACAACAGGAACGCCGAACCGGCTGCCGACAGCACCATGTACTTGATGCCGGCTTCCAGGGAGCGCTTGTTGAAGAAGGCATACGCCACCAGGCCGTAGACCGGGATCGACAGCAGTTCCAGGCCGATGAACAAGCCGGCCAGGTGCTGCGCGCTGACCAGCACGATACCACCGGCCGCAGCCAGCAGGATCAGCAGGTACAGCTCTTCGCGGTTGCCCGGGTAGCCGGTGCCGCCTTCGCCGAGGTAGGCGTGGGCGAGCGTGACGCAGGCCAGGGTGGCAACCAGGATCAGCGCGATATACAGCAGCGCGAAGTCATCGACCATCATCAGCGGGGTCACGGCCAGTGGCGCGACCTTGAGTGCCGGGATAATCGACAGCAGGGCCAGGTTCAAGCCCGCACAGGACAGCAGGAACGTTTGCGAGTGATTGCGGCGCCAGGCGATCGCCAGCATCACCACCACGATGGTGAGGCTGGTGATCAGCAGCGGCGCAAGCGCGATAAAGTGTTGGATCGTGAATTCCATAGCGCTCTTACCGGGCCGAAGCGAGTTGAGAGAAGGCGGTGCCGAACCACTGCTGCACGCCATGCATCGTTGCGGCAGAAGTATCCAGGAACGGTTGCGGGTACACGCCGATAAACACCAGCAGTACCGCAAGGCCGAGCACCATGATCAGTTCGCGACCGTCCATGCCGTGCAACACGGTGTCGGACTTGGCCGGACCGAAGTATGCGCGGTGGATCATG
This sequence comes from Pseudomonas sp. D8002, assembly GCF_013385695.1. Classification (NCBI taxonomy): domain Bacteria; kingdom Pseudomonadati; phylum Pseudomonadota; class Gammaproteobacteria; order Pseudomonadales; family Pseudomonadaceae; genus Pseudomonas; species Pseudomonas sp. D8002. The sequence goes on along the minus strand of NZ_JACAPM010000033.1, from coordinate 61,482 downwards.
ATCAGCGAGTAGACCGAACCGAACACCAGGCCAGACGTAGCGATCGCACTGACCCACGGCGTATGCACGAAGGCACCCATCAGGATCAGGAACTCGCCGATGAAGTTGCCGGTACCCGGCAAGCCCAGGGATGCGGCGGCGAAGAACAGGCTGATGGCCGGCAGGTAGGCGATACGTGACCACACGCCACCCATCTCGCGCATGTCACGAGTGTGCAGGCGCTCGTACAGTTGGCCGCTGAGGATAAACAGTGCCGCAGCCGACACACCGTGAGCCAGCATCTGGATCACTGCGCCTTGCAGCGCCAGTTGGCTGCCGGAGTAGATGCCGATCAGTACGAAGCCCATGTGGGAAACGGACGAGAAGGCAATCAGACGCTTGATGTCGGTTTGGGCGAAGGCCAGGAACGCACCGTAGAAGATCCCGATCAGACCGAGGGTCATGGCGATCGGCGCGAACTCGGCCGAGGCATTCGGGAACAGCGGCAGGGCGAAACGCAGCAGGCCGTAGGCCGCCGTCTTCAACAGGATACCGGCCAGGTCGACGGAACCTGCAGTCGGCGCCTGGGCGTGAGCGTCAGGCAACCAGGAGTGGAACGGCACCACCGGCAGCTTCACCGCGAACGCGATGAAGAAGCCCAGCATCAGGATGTACTCGGTGGTCAGGGACATCTTGGTTTTCAACAGGTCGGCGTAGTTGAACGTGATCACGCCCGTGCTGTTGAAGTTGACCAGTACCAGGCCCAGGATCGCCACCAACATGATCAGGCCGGAAGCCTGGGTGAAGATGAAGAACTTGGTCGCCGCGTAGATCCGGGTTTTCTTGCCGTCCGAAGAACTGTGACCCCAGAGCGCGATGAGGAAGTACATCGGCACCAGCATCATTTCCCAGAAGAAGAAGAACATGAACAGGTCGAGGGCGAGGAACACGCCGACAACGCCGCCCAGGATCCACATCAGGTTCAGGTGGAAGAAGCCCACGTGACGCTGGATCTCTTTCCAGGAGCAGAGTACCGAGAGGATACCCAGCAGGCCGGTCAGCAGGATCATCAACAGCGACAGGCCGTCGAGGGCCAGGTGCACGTTGATGCCGAAGCGCTGGATCCACACGTGCTTGAATTCAAGCGCGAAGGTGGGATCGACACCCGGTGCCGGAGCAAATGAATAGTCACCGTGGGCCCACAGCCAGAGGCCGAGCGCGAGTTCCAGGGACATGGTCAGCAACGCAATCCAGCGGGGGAGGGTGGCGCCGAAGCGTTCACCCATCCAGCAGAGCAGGCCGCCGATAAAGGGGATCAGGATTAGCCAGGGCAGAATCATGACGGGCTCGTTTCCTTTCGCAAGTTCGCAAAGTTCGCAATGTGCATAGTCAGACCGCGACCACGATGATGGCGCCGATTACCAGGACGGCACCGGCCGCCATGGAAGCTGCATACCAGCGCAATTGGCCGGTCTCGCTGCGGCTCAGGGCGGTGTGACCGGCCTTGGCGGCACGCGGGATCAAACCGATGGTCTGGTCGAGCGGGTCTTTGCGCAGTACGTGGCTGATCGCAAGGTACGGCTTGACGAACAGTTTGTCGTAGATCCAGTCGAAGCCCCAGGCAGCGAACCACCAGGCCGAAAGGAAGCGGCCAATGCCACTGTTGGCGATGGCAGTGACGAAGCGGCGCTTGCCGAGGAACAGCAGGGCCGCCAGCAGGATACCCGCGATGGCGATGGCGCCCGAGGCAATTTCCAGGCTGTGCTTGGCTGCACCACCGGCATGGCCGGCGCTTTCCGGCAGAACACCGGCCAGTGGCGGGGTGATCATGGCGCCGACGAAGGTCGACAGGATGATCAGCACCGACAGTGGCAGCCAGTGGGAAATGCCATGGCCTGCGTGGGCTTCAGTCTTGGCTTCACCGTGGAACGTGATGAAGATCAGGCGGAAGGTGTACAGCGAGGTCATGAACGCACCTACCAGGCCGGCGTACAGCAGGCCGTGGTTACCGCTGGCAAAGGCTTCCCAGAGGATTTCGTCTTTCGAGTAGAAACCTGCGGTCACCAGTGGCAGGGCCGACAAGGCCGCGCCGCCGACGATGAAGCTGGCGTAGGCCAACGGCAGTTTCTTCCACAGGCCGCCCATCTTGAAGATGTTCTGCTCGTGGTGGCAGGCAACGATCACCGCACCGGAAGCAAGGAACAGCAGGGCCTTGAAGAAGGCGTGGGTCATCAGGTGGAAGATCGCGCCGTCCCAGGCGCCAACGCCCAGGGCCAGGAACATGTAGCCGATCTGGCTCATGGTCGAGTAGGCGAGGATACGCTTGATGTCGGTCTGAACCAGGGCAGCAAAACCTGCCAGTACCAGGGTCACGCCACCCACCAGGCCCACCAGATGCAGAATCTCCGGTGCCAGGGTGAACAGGCCGTGGGTACGGGCAATCAGGTAGACACCGGCGGTTACCATGGTCGCGGCGTGGATCAGTGCCGAAACCGGGGTAGGACCGGCCATCGCATCCGCCAGCCAGGTTTGCAGCGGCAGTTGCGCGGATTTACCGACAGCACCACCCAGCAGCATCAGGGTCGCCAGGGTGATCCAGAAGTCGCCGACCTGGAATTTCTGCGGTGCCAGCACCAGCAGTTCCTGGATGTTCAGCGTGCCCACCTGTTGGAACAGGATGAACAGGCCGATGGCCATGAACACGTCACCGATCCGGGTCACGATAAAGGCTTTGAGTGCGGCGTTACCGTTGTTGCGGTTGCTGTAGTAGAAACCGATCAACAGGTACGAGCACAGGCCCACACCTTCCCAGCCGAAGTACAGGAACAACAGGTTATCGCCCAGCACCAGGAACAGCATGCTGGCGATAAACAGGTTGGTGTAGGCGAAGAAGCGCGAGTAACCGGCTTCACCGCGCATGTACCAGGACGCGAACAGGTGGATCAGGAAGCCCACACCCACCACCACGCCGAGCATGGTGATCGACAGGCCGTCGACGTAGAGGGCGAAGTTGGGCTTGAAGCCCTCCACCGACATCCACTGCCACAACACCAGGGTGTAGTGACCGCCTTCAGGCGGTGCGACGTTGAATTGCCAGATGACGTAGGCGGCGACAATTGCCGACAGGCCAATGGAACCTACGCCGACCAGGGCCGAGAGGTTTTCCGACCAGCGTCCACGGGAGAACGACAGCAGCAGGAAACCGATCAGGGGAAATACGAAAGTCAGAAAGATCATGTTCATCCGCGCATCTCACTGGCAGCGTCGATATCAAGCGTGTGGAAGCGACGATACAGTTGCAGCAGGATCGCCAGGCCAATACTGGCCTCGGCGGCTGCCAGGCTGATCACCAGGATGAACATCACTTGTCCATCCGGCTGGCCCCAACGGCTACCGGCCACGATGAACGCGAGTGCCGCGGCGTTCATCATGATTTCCAGGCTCATCAACACGAACAGAATGTTGCGGCGAACCATCAGGCCGACCAGGCCAAGGCAGAACAGGATGCCGGCGACCGCCAGACCATGCTCCAAAGGGATAGCAGGCATCGTCATTGCTCCTTGGCTTCGTTGCGGCCCAAGTGGAAGGCGGTGATGGCTGCAGCGAGCAGCAGCATCGAAGCCAGTTCGACCACCAGCAGGTACGGGCCGAACAGGCTGATGCCCACGGCTTTCGCGTCTACGGTGGTGTGGCCGATGGCCTGGCCGCTCTGGTGAGCGAATAGCACATACAGCAGTTCAGCCAGCAGCAGGGCTGCCAGGATCACCGGGCCGAGCCAGATGCCGGGCTTGAGCCAGACGCGTTCCTGGGCGACAGACGCCGGCCCCAGGTTGAGCATCATCACCACAAACACGAACAGCACCATGATGGCGCCGGCGTAGGCGATCACTTCCAGTACACCGGCGAACGGTGCGCCGAGGCTGAAGAAGGTCATGGCCACGGCGATCAGCGAAATGATCAGGTAGAGCAGGGCGTGCACGGGGTTAGTGTTGGTGATCACGCGAAGCGTGGACACCACTGCAATACCCGATGCGAAATAGAAAGCGAATTCCATCTTTCTTCCTTAAGGCAGCAAGCTCTTCACGTTGATCGGCTCGGCTTCGTTTTGTGCGGCGCCTTTCGGCTTACCGGCAACGGCCATACCTGCAACACGATAGAAGTTGTAATCAGGGTTTTTACCGGGACCAGAGATCAGCAGATCTTCTTTCTCGTACACCAGGTCCTGACGTTTGAACTCGGCCATCTCGAAATCCGGTGTCAGCTGGATCGCGGTGGTCGGGCAAGCTTCCTCGCAGAGGCCGCAGAAAATGCAGCGCGAGAAGTTGATGCGGAAGAAGTCCGGGTACCAGCGACCGTCTTCGGTTTCAGCTTTCTGCAGCGAGATGCAACCCACCGGGCACGCCACGGCGCACAGGTTGCAGGCCACGCAGCGCTCTTCGCCGTCGGGGTCGCGGGTCAGGACAATGCGGCCGCGATAACGCGGCGGCAGGTACACCGCTTCTTCCGGGTATTGCAGGGTGTCGCGTTTGCGAAAGCCGTGACCGAACACCATCACCAGGCTTCGCAACTGGGTACCGGTACCCTTAACGATGTCGCCAATATATTTGAACATGGGTCAAATCCTCACTGAACCGCGCCCGCTGGCGTGTTCAACAACACAACGGCAGCAGTCACCAGCAAATTGATCAGGGTCAGCGGCAGGCAGAATCGCCAGCTGAAATCCATCACCTGGTCATACCGTGGACGCGGGATGGAAGCGCGCAGCAGGATGAACAGCATGATGAAGAACGCGGTCTTCAGGAAGAACCAGAAGAACGCCAGCTGCGGCAGGATGCCGAACGGACCGTGCCAGCCGCCGAAGAACAGCGTGACCAGCAGGGCCGAGATCAAGATGATGCCGATGTATTCACCAACGAAAAACATGCCCCATTTCATGCCGGCGTATTCAATGTGGTAACCGTCGGCCAGTTCCTGTTCCGCTTCCGGCTGGTCGAACGGGTGACGGTGAGTCACGGCGACGCCAGCGATGAAGAACGTACAGAAGCCGAAGAACTGCGGAATGATGAACCACAGGTTCTGCGCCTGGTACTCGACGATGTCGCGCATGTTGAACGAGCCCACCTGCACCACGATGCCCATCAGCGCGAGGCCCATGAACACTTCGTAGGACACGGTCTGGGCCGAAGCCCGCAAGCTGCCCAGCAGGGCGAACTTGTTGTTGCTCGACCAACCGGCGAACAGCACCGCGTAGACCGACAGGCCGGCCATGGCGAAGAAGAACAGCAAGCCGATGTTCAGGTCCGCCACGCCCCAGGTCGGGGTGATCGGGATGATTGCGAAGGCAATCAGCAAGGCGCTCATGGCCACGACCGGTGCCAGGGTGAAGATCACCTTGTCGGCAAACGGCGGGGTCCAGTCTTCCTTGAAGAACATTTTCAGCATGTCGGCGGCGATCTGGAACATACCAAACGGGCCAACGCGGTTCGGACCGTAACGGTCCTGCCACCAGCCCAGCAGGCGACGTTCGACGAAGCTGAGCAAGGCGCCCGCCACGACCACGGCCAACAGGATCACGATGGCCTTGACCACCGCGATGATCACATCGATCACTTCAGGGGTGAACCAGGTCATTGAGCTGCCTCCTGCAGACCGTCAACGGTGAGGCCGAAGATCGCCGGAGGAATCCCCGCGAGGCCTTTTGGCAATGCAACCAGGCCAGCACCCAACTCTTCGTCGATGCGCAGCGGCAGACGCAGGGTCTTGCCGGCGACGTTCACGCTGAGCAGGGCACCGTCGTTGACGCCCAGGCGGTCGGCTTCGGACTTGGCTACGGACACGTAGGCGGCTGGAATGCGCTCTTGTACCGGCGCGGCCTTGGAAGAAGTCTCTTCGCTGCCGAACAGGTGGAAGAACGGCACAACCTGCCAGGTACCCTGGGCCGGGTTGAACGGACGCGGAACGCTGGCGAACCAGTTCAGCGAGTCACCGGTGCTTTCGATCAGGCGGGTGCCCGGGTCGCCGGCACGGATGTGGCCACCGACTTCGTCCTGGAACTTGTTCCAGGCTTGCGGCGAGTTCCAGCCCGGCGACCAGGCGAAAGGCACCTGCTGACGTGGCTCGACCGAACCCGAGTAACCTTCCATGGAGAAGGCAAACGCGGTGTCGTTGTCTTGCGGTGTACGTGGCTCATGCACGCTGATGTCAGCCCGCATGGCGGTACGGCCGGAGTAACGCAGCGGTTCACGGGCGAGTTTCATGCCCTTGATGCGGAACGAGGCAGACGGTGCAGCGTCGACGATGCGTGCCAGTTGCGGTGCGGCTGCGGCTGTGGCGGCAGTCACGTGGTCGAGCTGGGTCCAGTCGATCGGCTGGTTCAGCAGGGTAGCGCGCAGGGCATGCAGCCAGCGCCAGCCTTCGTGAACCAGGATGCTGGCGTCCATGTACTTCGGATCGAACACCTGGAAGAAGCGCTGGGCGCGGCCTTCCTGGCTGACCAGGGTACCGTCGCCTTCAGCAAAGCTGGCGGCGGGCAGTACCAGGTGGGCACGGTCGCTGGTGGCGGTTTTCTGGTGGTCGGCAACGATCACCACTTTGGCCGCGTTCAGCGCTGCGTCGACCTTGGCCGAATCAGTGCGGGTGTACAGGTCGTTTTCCAGCACCACGATCGCGTCGGCACTGCCGTCGGTCACGGCTTGCAGAGCGGCGTCGAGGGACTCGCCACCGAGCATGGCCAGGCCAAGGCTGTTGGCTTCCGGCACGATCAGGCTGATGGAACCGTTCTTCTCGCGCAGCTTCAAGGCTTTGGCAATGTTGGCAGCGGCTTCGATCAGCGCCTTGGAACCCAACGAGGTACCGGCAATGATCAATGGACGCTTGGCGGCCAGCAGGGCGTCGGCGATACGCTTGGCCAGTTCAGCGGCTTCAGCGTCCAGGCCTTCTACGGCAGGCGCACTGGCGTCGAGGGCGTGGGCCACGGCGAAACCGATGCGGGCCAGGTCGTCAGGCGCGGCGTGTACGCATTCTTCTGCGATGTCGTCGAGCTTGGTGGCGGTCAGGCTGGCGATAAACAGCGGGTTCAGCGCGTGCTGGCCGATGTTTTTCACCGCAGCGTCGAGCCAAGGCTGGACGCGCATGGCGTCGGCCATGTCTTCGGCCTTGCCTTTTACCGACTGGCGCAGGGACAGGGCCACGCGTGCAGCGGTTTGGGTCAGGTCTTCACCGAGGACGAAGATCGCGTCGTGGTCTTCGATGTCGCGCATGTTCGGAACCGGCAGCGGGCTGTCGTTCAGAACTTGCAGCACCAGGCGGATACGCTCCAGCTCACCGGCTTCGATACCCGAGTAGAAGTGTTCGGCGCCTACCAGCTCGCGCAACGCGTAGTTGCTTTCGAGGCTGGCGCGGGGCGAACCGATACCGACGATGTTGCGACCGCGCAGCAGGTCAGCGGCTTTATCCAGTGCTTCGTCGAGGCTCAACTTGGCGCCGTCGGCCAGCAGTGGCTGACGTGGGCGGTCTTCGCGGTTGACGTAGCCATAGCCGAAACGGCCACGGTCGCACAGGAAGTACTGGTTGACCGAACCGTTGAAGCGGTTTTCGATCCGACGCAGTTCGCCGTAGCGCTCACCCGGGGAGATGTTGCAACCGCTGGAGCAGCCATGGCAGATGCTCGGCGAGAACTGCATGTCCCACTTGCGGTTGTAGCGCTCGGAGTGAGTCTTGTCGGTGAACACACCGGTCGGGCAGACCTCGGTGAGGTTGCCGGAGAATTCACTTTCCAGGGTGCCGTCTTCAACGCGACCGAAGTACACGTTGTCGTGGGCGCCAAACACACCGAGGTCGGTACCGCCGGCGTAGTCCTTATAGAAGCGCACGCAGCGGTAGCAAGCGATGCAGCGGTTCATCTCGTGGGAAATGAACGGGCCCAGTTGCTGGTTCTGGTGGGTACGCTTGGTGAAGCGATACCGGCGCTCGTTGTGGCCGGTCATCACGGTCATGTCTTGCAGGTGGCAGTGGCCGCCTTCCTCACACACAGGGCAGTCGTGCGGGTGGTTGGTCATCAGCCATTCGACGACGCTGGCGCGAAACACTTTCGCTTCTTCGTCTTCGATGGAGATCCAGCTGCCGTCGGTGGCAGGGGTCATGCAGGACATGACGATACGACCACGGGTGTCGTTCTCGTCGGTGTACTGCTTGACCGCGCACTGGCGGCAAGCGCCAACGCTGCCAAGGGCGGGGTGCCAGCAGAAATATGGAATGTCGAGGCCTAGCGACAGACACGCCTGTAACAGGTTGTCTGCCCCATCGACTTCGAGCTCTTTGCCGTCTACGTGGATAGTGGCCATGGTTCAAAGTTCTTCGTTGGCCCGGTGTCAGCGGGCGTGGCTAATGGAATCTTGTTATTCATGTGCATCAACACAGCCTTGAAGGCGTCAGCACATGAGAAAGCGAAGGGCACGGACCCTTCGCCTTTTTAAGCGTTACGCGCCGACTACGATCGGCCTTGCCAGAGGCGGGACGGCGGCGCTGGTAGGCGCGATGCCGGCTTCGAACTCCGAGCGGAAGTATTTGATCGCGCTGCCCAATGGCTCCACGGCGCCCGGTGCGTGAGCACAGAAGGTCTTGCCTGGGCCGAGGAAACCGACCAGACCCAGCAGGGTCTCGATGTCGCCCTCGCGGCCTTCGCCGTTTTCCAGGGCCATCAGCAGCTTGACGCTCCATGGCAAACCGTCGCGGCACGGGGTGCAGAAGCCACAGGATTCGCGGGAGAAGAATTGCTCCATGTTGCGCAGCAACGACACCATGTTCACGGTGTTGTCCACGGCCATGGCCAGGCCGGTACCCATACGGGTGCCCACCTTGCCGATGCCGCCGGCGTACATTTGAGCGTCCAGGTGTTCTGGCAACAGGAAGCCGGTACCGGCGCCGCCTGGCTGCCAGGCCTTGAGGGTGTAGCCATCGCGCATGCCGCCGGCGTAGTCCTCGAACAGCTCGCGTGCGGTCACGCCGAAAGGCAGTTCCCACAGGCCCGGGTTCTTGACCTTGCCGGAGAAGCCCATGAGTTTGGTGCCCATGTCTTCGCTGCCTTCGCGGGCCAACGATTTGTACCACTCCACGCCGTCGCCGATGATTGCCGGCACGTTGCACAGGGTTTCAACGTTGTTCACGCAGGTCGGCTTGCCCCACACGCCCACGGCGGCAGGGAAGGGCGGCTTGGAACGCGGGTTGGCGCGGCGGCCTTCGAGGGAGTTGATCAGTGCGGTTTCTTCACCGCAGATATAACGCCCGGCGCCGGTGTGCACGAACAGTTCGAAGTCGAAACCCGAACCAAGGATGTTCTTGCCCAAGAGGCCAGCGGCCTTGGCTTCTTCCACGGCACGGTTCAGGTGCTTGGCGGCGGTGGTGTATTCGCCACGCAGGAAGATGTAGCCACGGTAGGTTTTCAACGCGCGGGCACTGATCAGCATGCCTTCGATCAGCAGATGGGGCAGTTGCTCCATCAGCATGCGGTCTTTCCAGGTGTTCGGCTCCATTTCATCCGCGTTGCACAGCAGGTAGCGGATGTTGATGGATTCGTCTTTTGGCATCAGGCCCCACTTGACACCCGTGGGGAAGCCTGCACCGCCGCGGCCCTTAAGGCCTGCGTCCTTCACGGTCTGGACGATGTCGTCCTGGGCCATGTCGGCAAAGGCTTTGCGCGCGGCCGCGTAACCGTTCTTGGCCTGGTACTCGTCAAGCCATACAGGCTCGCCGTCGTCACGCAGGCGCCAGGTCAGCGGGTGAGTCTCGGCCGACCGCTTGATGCGGTTGGCAGGACCGAAGGAAGTCAGGGTCATGGGTAGCCCTCGAGCAATTGGGTGACGCCAGCAGGCTGCACGTCGCCGAATGTGTCGTCGTCGATCATCAACGCCGGCGCCTTGTCACAGTTGCCCAGGCAGCACACCGGCAGCAGCGTGAAGCGCCCGTCCGGAGTGGTTTGGCCCAGGCCGATGCCCAGCTTGCTCTGGATCTCGCTGACCACGGACTCGTGGCCACCGATGTAGCAGACCATGCTGTCGCACACGCGAATGATGTGGCGGCCGACCGGCTGGCGGAAGATCTGGCTGTAGAACGTCGCCACGCCTTCAACGTCGCTGGCGGGGATGCCGAGGATCTCGCCGATGGCGTAGAGGGCGCCGTCCGGCACCCAGCCACGTTCCTTCTGGACGATCTTCAAGGCTTCGATCGACGCCGCGCGCGGGTCTTCGTAGTGATGCAGCTCGTGCTCGATGGCCGAGCGCTCGGTTTCACTCAAGGTGAAACGGTCTGTCTGGATAAGCGTGCTATTCATGCTTAGCGGTCCACGTCGGCCATAACGAAATCGATACTACCCAGGTACGCAATCAAGTCCGCGACCATTTCACCTTTGATCACCGAAGGGATCTGCTGCAGGTGCGGGAAGCTTGGCGTACGAATCCGGGTGCGGTAGCTCATGGTGCCGCCATCGCTCGTCAGGTAATAACTGTTGATACCCTTGGTCGCTTCGATCATCTGGAAGGACTCGTTGGCCGGCATTACCGGGCCCCACGAAACCTGCAGGAAGTGCGTGATCAGGGTTTCGATGTGTTGCAGCGTGCGCTCTTTCGGCGGCGGCGTGGTCAGCGGGTGATCCGCCTTGTACGGGCCTTCCGGCATGTTGCGCATGCACTGTTCGATGATCTTCAGGCTCTGGCGCATTTCTTCGACGCGCACGATGCAGCGGTCGTAGGCATCGCCGTTGGCCGCCAGCGGCACTTCGAATTCGAAGTTCTGGTAGCCGGAGTACGGGCGTGCTTTACGCAGGTCGAAATCGCAACCGGTGGAACGCAGGCCAGCACCGGTGACGCCCCATTCCAGGGCCTCTTTGGTGTTGTACTGGGCGACGCCGATGGTCCGGCCCTTGAGGATGCTGTTGTCCAGGGCGGCTTTCTGGTATTCGTCCAGACGCTTGGGCATCCAGTCGATGAATTCCTTGACCAGGCGTTCCCAGCCACGCGGCAGGTCGTGGGCGACGCCGCCGATGCGGTACCAGGCCGGGTGCAGGCGGAAACCGGTGATGGCTTCGATGACCTTGTACGCACGCTGACGGTCGGTGAAGGTGAAGAACACCGGGGTCATGGCGCCGACGTCCTGGATATAGGTACCCAGGAACAGCAGGTGGCTGGTGATCCGGAAGAACTCGGCCATCATGATGCGGATGGTGTCGACCTTGTCCGGCACCTTGATGCCGGCCAGCTTCTCGACCGAGAGCACGTACGGCAGGTTGTTCATCACGCCGCCGAGGTAGTCGATACGGTCGGTGTACGGGATGAAGCTGTGCCACGACTGACGCTCGGCCATCTTCTCGGCACCACGGTGGTGGTAGCCGATGTCCGGTACGCAGTCGACGATTTCTTCGCCGTCCAGTTGCAGGATGATGCGGAAGGCACCGTGAGCCGAAGGGTGGTTCGGGCCCAGGTTAAGGAACATGTAGTCCTCGTTGGTGCCGGAGCGCTTCATGCCCCAGTCTTCCGGACGGAAGCGCGCAGCCTCTTCTTCAAGCTGTTGCTTGGCGAGGGTCAGGCTGAATGGATCGAATTCGGTGGCGCGGGCAGGGAAGTCCTTGCGCAGCGGGTGACCTTCCCAGGTCGGCGGCATCATGATGCGCGACAGGTGCGGGTGGCCCGGGAAATCGATGCCGAACATGTCCCACACTTCACGCTCGTACCAGTTGGCGTTGGGCCAGATACCGGTCACGGTCGGAACGCTCAGGTCGCTCTCGGAGAGGGCCACCTTGATCATCACGTCGCTGTTACGTTCCAGCGACATCAAGTGGTAGAACACGGTGAAGTCGGCGCCGCTCGGCAGCCCCTGGCGCTTGGTGCGCAGGCGCTCGTCCACGCCATGCAGGTCATAGAGCATGACGTACGGCTTGGGCAGGTTGCGCAGGAAGCTCAGGACTTCGACGAGCCTGGCACGTGCCACCCACAGCACCGGCATGCCGGTGCGTGTGGCCTGGGCGGTGAAGGCGTCAGGGCCAAAACGGTTGTTGAGTTCGACGACCACATCCTGGTCGTCTGCCTTATAAGGCGGGATGTACAGAGCACTGCCTGTAGTCATGGTTTTTTATCGCTTTCGGTCAACGTAAAGAATGAAGCCAGGTTTTCGTTCTATAAAAGAAGCGGTTCTGGATCAGACTTCGTCGGGGCTGCGCAGGTTGGTTACCTGAATACGCTGTTCGCGGCGCTGTTCCTTTTGTGACGGCATCTCGGCGCGGTATACGCCTTGATCTCCGACAACCCAGGAAAGTGGGCGACGCTCCTTGCCAATCGATTCCTGCAACAGCATCAAGCCTTGCAGAAATGCTTCAGGGCGGGGCGGGCAGCCAGGCACGTAGACGTCCACGGGCAGGAACTTGTCCACCCCCTGAACCACGGAGTAGATGTCGTACATGCCACCGGAGTTGGCGCACGAACCCATGGAGATAACCCACTTTGGCTCGAGCATTTGCTCGTAGAGACGCTGAATGATCGGCGCCATCTTGATAAAGCAGGTACCGGCGATAACCATGAAATCCGCCTGACGCGGCGATGCCCGGATAACTTCGGCGCCAAAGCGCGCGATGTCGTGGGGCGCCGTGAAGGCGGTGGTCATTTCCACGTAGCAGCAGGATAGACCGAAGTTGTACGGCCACAGGGAGTTCTTACGTCCCCAGTTGACCGCGCCACTCAGCACGTCTTCCAGCTTGCCCATGTAGATGTTTTTGTGGACTTGGTCTTCTAACGGGTCGGAAACGGTTTCCCGTTCGCCGATTGGGTACTGCTCGTTAGGAGCATCCGGGTCGATCCTGGTGAGATTGTATTGCATCGCCAAAGCCTCATTGTTTCAGCTTCGCTTGCCGCTTGCGACGAGCTTCCGGAGCCCAGTCAAGGGCGCCCACTCGAAATAGGTAGACAAGGCCTGCCAACAGAATTGCTATGAAAACGAGGGCTTCGACGAATCCGGTCCAGCCGCTTTCGCGGACGGACACAGACCAGGCAAAGAGAAAAAGGGCTTCGATGTCGAAGATCACGAAGAGCATCGCGACCAGATAGAATTTGGCTGAGAGCCGCAAGCGGGCGCCACCTGTAGGTAGCATGCCGGACTCGAACGGTTCGTTTTTGCTGCGGCCCCAGGCTTTTGACCCGAGGAGGCTGGAGACGCCGAGCATGAAGGCGCAAAGGCCGACTACACCGAGGAGGAAAATGGCAAAGCCCCAGTTGTGGGCCATGAGTCCTGTCGCTTCGGTCATGCTGGAAATCCTTAACAGAGAGCAAAGGTCTCTGAGCTCGAAAAAGTAACGATGCAGTGACGATATGTCGCAGCGCAATCAATCGCGGTGATTTTATGGCTAAACACCGGGCAAGTAAAATTCCTATAGCGAAATTATTCGATGGAATAAGGACATAGTGCACCTTCTTGGGGCTGTAGCCCTTGTGCTGCGGGCATTAGCGGGCTTTTCACGAATTGTGTTTTGTTTAACCGGTAAAGAAGTTTTCATGCTCTAAATGATAATGAATATTGTTTGCGTGGGGTTTAAGCGAATGTTTCTCGTGTGGCGGGGGAAGTTGCCGTTACTTGCTAGATTGTCGCTTAGTTGCTGACGGAGATCTTTTAACCGATCTGGTTGATGCAGATACCGCTCTAGATCAATGTTTTGCACAAATTTTCAGAATGCACACATTCCCCTTGTGGGAGCGGGCTTGCTCGCGAATGCAGTGGGTCAGCCAATGAATCTGTTGACTGATACACCGCATTCGCGAGCAAGCCCGCTCCCACATTTTGATCTGTGTTGTGTCAGGCAGGGTTTCATCAGTGCAAAAAAAACGCCCCGAACCAGTCGGGGCGTCAGATCGTGCGGCACTGCGGTTAGGTCTTCCGTGGGGCCGCAGTGGCCGTGTACTCAGTATTTAGTGGAACTGCTCTTCTTCGGTCGAACCGGTCAGCGCAGTCACGGACGAGGTGCCGCCCTGGATCACGGTGGTCATGTCGTCGAAGTAACCGGTGCCCACTTCCTGCTGGTGCGCCACAAAGGTGTAACCCTTGGCAGCATCAGCGAACTCTTGTTCCTGCAGCTTCACGTAGGCAGTCATGTCGTTGCGGGCGTAGTCGTGCGCCAGGTTGAACATGCTGTGCCACATGTTGTGAATGCCGGCCAGGGTGATGAATTGGTGCTTGTAGCCCATGGCAGACAGTTCACGCTGGAACTTGGCGATGGTCGCGTCGTCCAGGTTCTTCTTCCAGTTGAAGGAAGGCGAGCAGTTGTAGGACAGCAGTTGATCCGGGTATTCCTTCTTGATGGCTTCGGCAAAGCGGCGGGCTTCGTCCAGGTCCGGCTTGGCAGTTTCGCACCAGATCAGGTCGGCGTACGGCGCGTAGGCCAGGCCACGAGCGATCGCCTGGTCGAGACCGGCGCGCACTTTATAGAAACCTTCCTGGGTGCGTTCGCCAGTCACGAACGGCTGGTCGTACGGGTCGCAATCCGAGGTCAGCAAATCAGCCGCGTTGGCATCGGTACGGGCCAGGATGATGGTCGGAGTGCCAGCAACGTCAGCAGCCAGACGAGCAGCCGTCAGCTTTTGAACAGCTTCCTGGGTTGGAACCAGTACCTTGCCGCCCATGTGGCCGCATTTCTTCACCGAAGCCAGCTGGTCTTCGAAGTGAACGCCGGCAGCGCCTGCCTCGATCATGCTCTTCATCAGCTCGTAGGCGTTCAGTACGCCACCGAAACCGGCTTCAGCGTCTGCAACGATCGGTGCGAAGTAGTCGATGTAGCCTTCATCGCCCGGGCCTTTACCGGCTTTCCACTGGATCTGGTCGGCACGGCGGAACGAGTTGTTGATGCGCTTGACCACGGTTGGCACGGAGTCCACCGGGTACAGCGATTGGTCGGGGTACATGGATTCAGCGGAGTTGTTGTCCGCTGCCACTTGCCAGCCAGACAGGTAGATCGCCTGGATGCCGGCTTTGACCTGTTGAACCGCTTGGCCGCCAGTCAGGGCGCCCATGCAGTTGACGAAATCTTTTTCGGGACGGAAGGACGGCTTGGCACCCTGGGTGACCAGCTTCCACAGCTTCTCGGCGCCGAGTTTTGCAAAGGTGTGCTCAGGTTGAACCGAGCCACGCAGGCGGACGACGTCAGCAGCGGAATAAGCGCGGGTCACGCCTTTCCAGCGTGGGTTTTCAGCCCAGTCTTTTTCAAG
Organism: Pseudomonas sp. D8002; assembly: GCF_013385695.1. Classification (NCBI taxonomy): domain Bacteria; kingdom Pseudomonadati; phylum Pseudomonadota; class Gammaproteobacteria; order Pseudomonadales; family Pseudomonadaceae; genus Pseudomonas; species Pseudomonas sp. D8002. Next base: position 46,267 of record NZ_JACAPM010000033.1, on the reverse strand, counting down.
GGCTGCAATTTGCTGTTCGCGTGTCAGTGCCATGGGGAAAAACCTCGTCGCATAGGTCTAGGTGGAAAATTCCATTTGCCAGCCACGTAATCAGTGCGTGGTTATGGCTGCTCGCTGACCAGAAGCTTAGGCGGTCAAGTCAGGCTTGGCGGGGAAGGCGACGGGATGAACGAGTGGCTCAAGGGGGAGTTGAGCAGGTAAGGGCGAACTGCGAACAGTCTTCGGGCGTCGTGGGCCTTTGTACGATCCATCAGTGTGTTGCCGGGTTACCTGGTTAGCTTCCGTCCCTCGGGACAACTTCGTTCCAGTCGCAACCTCGTCAAACACACCTTGTGGGCGGTACAGACACGAATCGGCTCAGGTGGGTGGCTTTGAGCGACGATCCGAAGGCCCTTGCCAGGGCCCCTGATTAGCGGGAGCGAGGCCATCATGCCCATGCTTTTTTGGATCGTCAAATGTTTTGTAGTGCTTTTTTTAAAGCACTACATCTTTAGTCTAATACGACTCGCCAGTCAGTTTTTGGTGCTTCAGTTCAGCGTGTCGACTTTGACCCGCAATGTCAGGTCATCGCGCCCTTGAGTAGAGTAGCTGCGGGTTGTAGTACTTTTGTCGGCCTGGGTCTGGCGGTTGATCCCGGCCAGGGTGATCCACTCGCCCAGGCGTCCGCTGACAGTTGTGTCGGTACTTTGCACGTTCACTACATCGGGACGTTCCTGGCTCATGCGGTCACGATTGGTACTGATGCTCAGGTGAACGGTCTCGCCGGTGACGCTGGCCGTCACGTAGAAGCCCTGGGTTACGTTGCGATACTGGGTCTGGTTCTGCGGGCGGCCGTAGGCATCGGGCTGGGTGGTGGTGAGGGGCACGCTCTGGCCGACCTGGATCAGCGCGGGCACGCCTTCGCTGGCCTGGATCTGCTGGATCCCGCCGTCACGGCTTTCGGTGCTGTAGGTGATGACCTGTGTTTGATTGTTGCCGTTGCTCTGCTGGTTGTTTTCGTTGGTGTCGACGGTGATCAACAGGCGTTTGGAAGGCGTGTCCAGTTGCGCGAGCAGGGCGCGCAGGCCCTGGATCTTGTCGGGCTCGGCATTCACGATCAGTTGGTTGCCGTAGGCGCTGACGGTGCCGTCCTTGCCGATAAAGTTCTGCGCCACCGGCAGCAGGTCGGCGCTGGTGCGGTTGCTCAGGGGCACGACTTCGGTGGCGGCCATCACCGAGAAACTGGTGGCCAGGAGCAACAGGGTGAGCAGGGTGCGTAGGGACATGTCCGTTATCTCTGCGAGTCATTTAGGCTAGATATTGCCAGTTTGTCGGCCTGGCGGGGTGCAAGTTGAATCCTGGACGGCAAAAGGCCCTGGCATCGGGGGATGGCAGGGCCTTTTGAGGTGTTGCTGATGGCGCCTTCGCGAGCAAGCCAGCTCCCACATTTGACCTCATTCCAAAGGATGTACTGGATCGAATGTGGGAGCTGGCTTGCCTGCGAAGGGAGCGACTCGGTCTCGGATCAGCCCTCGCGCACCATATCAACGTGAGGAATCCCGACTTCCAGGAACTCATCGCTGACAATCTTGAAGCCCAGGCGCTCATAAAACGGCGCCGCATGGACCTGTGCGCTGAGGATCTGCCGGGTCTGGCCGCGTTTCTCGGCCACGCCGATCACCGCTTCCATCAGCTTGTCGCCGACCTTCAGGCCGCGCCAGTCTTTGAGAACCGACACGCGGCCGATCTCGCCGGTAGGCAGCAGGCGTGCAGTACCGATGGGAAAGTCGCCTTCGAACGCCAGGAAATGCACGGCACTCGCGTCGTCTGCATCCCATTCCAGCTCCGGTGGAACCGATTGTTCAGCGATAAATACCGCTTCACGAATGCGCCGTATCTCGGCGATATCCTTTTGCCAGTCCGCGACACTTACGTGAATCTTATTCATCGGCAAACCCCAGGCTTCCTTGCTTGACCAGTTCCCACAGCAGGGCGCAGCCATCTTCATCCGCCAGCCATGGGCCGAGGTTGTCGATGTGCAGGGCGTCGGCGGCGCACACCAGCTTCAGCAGTTCCCGCAGCTTGCCCGGCAACAGGCGGCTCTGGCCGCTGGCGAACAGCAGCAGGTCGTCGTCGACTTCGGACCAGGCCAGGCGGGCGCTCGGGTTGCGGATCAGCACGGCGCCGTTTTCCAGGCTGCCCAGCAGGTCTTCTTCTTCCACTTCCGGGCCGGCGACCAGTTCCGGGTAGCGCGGCTCGGTCATGAACTGGCCGAACCAGGTCAGCAGCATGCGCTCGTCGCTCATGTGCTCGGCCAACAGGCTTTTCAGGCGGTCGAGGGCGTCGCCCTGGATCTGGTGCGGGTCGCTGACCGGCTGGGCATCGGCGTCGGTGTAGCGCTCTTCGTCAGTCAGGTACTGGCTGAGGAAGTCGGTGAAGTGGGTCAGCACTTCAGCGGCGCTCGGAGCGCGGAAGCCTACGGAGTAAGTCATGCAATCATCCACGGCCACGCCGCAGTGGGCCAGGCGGGGCGGCAGGTAGAGCATGTCGCCCGGTTCCAGCACCCATTCGGCGGTCTCTTCGAATTCAGCGAGGATGCGCAGGTCCGCGTGTTGCAGCAGCGGGCTTTCGGAGTTGCACATCTGGCCGATCTTCCAGTTGCGCTTGCCGGAACCTTGCAGCAGGAACACGTCGTAGTTGTCGAAGTGCGGGCCCACGCTGCCACCCGGGGCGGCGTAGCTGATCATCACATCGTCAATGCGCCAGCTTGGCAGGAAGCGGAAGTTTTCCAGCAGTTCGGCCACTTCCGGCACGAACTGGTCGACCGCCTGCACCAGCAGGGTCCACTCGCGCTCGGGCAGGGTGCTGAAGGTATCTTCGGCGAACGGGCCGCGGCGCAACTCCCACGGGCGTTCGCCGTGTTCGATGATCAGGCGCGACTCGACTTCTTCTTCCAGCGCCAGGCCGGCCAGTTCGTCGGCGTCGATCGGGCTTTCGAAGTCAGGGATGGCCTGGCGGATCAGCAGGGGTTTTTTCTGCCAGTAGTCGCGCAGGAATTCCCGTGCCGTGATGCCGCCCAGAAGTTGAAGAGGAATGTCAGGATTCATGTGTAACCTATTGAAAAAAAGCACTTTTCAGACGGGAATAAAAACGCCCGGCGCTGCCGGGCGTCTCAAAGGGTCAAGCTTCTATCAGATGCGTTTGGCTTGAGCCACAGCGTTGCCGATGTAGTTGGCCGGGGTGAGCAGTTTCAGCTCGGCCTTGGCGGCGGCTGGCATATCCAGGCCGTCAATGAAAGTTTGCAGCGCTTCGGAGGTGATGCCCTTGCCGCGGGTCAGCTCTTTGAGCTTCTCGTACGGGTTTTCGATGTTGTAGCGGCGCATCACGGTCTGGATCGGCTCGGCCAGCACTTCCCAGCAAGCGTCCAGGTCAGCGGCGATCTTCTGCTCGTTGAGCTCCAGTTTGCTGATGCCTTTGAGGCTGGCTTCGTACGCGATCACGCTGTGGGCGAAGCCCACGCCGAGGTTGCGCAGTACGGTGGAGTCGGTCAGGTCGCGCTGCCAGCGGGAGATTGGCAACTTGCTGGCCAGGTGCTGGAACAGGGCGTTGGCGATCCCGAGGTTGCCTTCGGAGTTTTCGAAGTCGATCGGGTTGACCTTGTGCGGCATGGTCGACGAACCGATTTCGCCGGCAATGGTGCGCTGCTTGAAGTAGCCCAGGGAGATGTAGCCCCAGATATCGCGATCGAAGTCGATCAGGATGGTGTTGAAGCGCGCAATCGCGTCGAACAGCTCGGCGATGTAGTCGTGGGGTTCGATTTGCGTGGTGTACGGGTTGAAACCCAGGCCCAGTTCGTCTTCGATGAAGGCGCGGGCGTTTTCTTCCCAGTCGATCTCAGGATAGGCCGACAGGTGGGCGTTGTAGTTGCCTACGGCGCCGTTGATCTTGCCCAGCAGCGGTACGGCCGCGACTTGAGCGATCTGGCGCTCCAGGCGGTACACCACGTTGGCCAGTTCTTTACCCAGGGTGGTCGGCGAAGCCGGCTGGCCGTGGGTGCGCGACAGCATCGGAACGTCGGCGAAACGGATCGCCAGTTCGCGGATGGCGTCGGCAGTCTGGCGCATCAGTGGCAGCATCACGTCATCACGGCCTTCGCGCAGCATCAGGGCGTGGGACAGGTTGTTGATGTCCTCGCTGGTGCAGGCAAAGTGGATGAACTCGCTGACCTTGGCCAGTTCCGGCAGCTTGGCCGCTTGCTCTTTGAGCAGGTATTCGATGGCTTTAACGTCGTGGTTGGTGGTGCGCTCGATCTCTTTGACACGCTCGGCGTGCTCCAGAGCGAAGTTTTCCGCCAGGGCGTTCAGCACAGCGTTGGCTTCGGCAGAGAACGCCGGCACTTCGCTGATGCCAGGGTGAGCGGCCAGGCGCTGGAGCCAGCGCACTTCAACCAGAACACGAGCACGGATCAAGCCGTATTCGCTGAAAATAGGGCGCAGGGCCTGGGTTTTGCCGGCGTAGCGGCCGTCAACAGGGGAAACCGCAGTGAGCGAAGAAAGCTGCATGGGGTGTTCTCGGACAGTCGGGCAACGAAATGGGGCGCGTATCATACATGAAAAAATCCGCCGGTCCGTTGCCAACTGACCGGCGTATTACGCGTGGGGCTATAAAAAAATCGGTTGCTGCGACTTATTCGTTGCGCATCAACGGGTAAAGCTCTTTCAGCAATTTGCGTCGGCTGACCACCAACTGCCAGCGATGACCGCCCAATTGGCGCCATAACCGCGCCGAACGAATACCGGCCAACAGCAGGGCGCGGATTTTCGAGGCGTTGTTTGGTTGTTGCAGGTTGCGCATATCGCCGTGCACCTGGATCCGCTGGCGCAAGGTGCTCAGGGTGTCCTGGTACAGGGCGCCACAGGCTGCGATCACGTTTTCGTGGGCCGGGCCAAAATGCTCGACCTGGGACTGGATCTGCGGCAGGCGCTTGCCGATGGTGTCCAGCAGGTCGTCGCGCTTGGCCAATTGACGCTCCAGGCCGAGCATCGACAGGGCGTAGCGCAGCGGCTCGCGCTGCAAGGTGCTTGGATCGCGCTCGAGGGCGCCGACCAGTGCGCGATAACCTTCGCGCAGGGCCAGGTCATCGCCGCCGTACACTTCCAGGGTGTCCTTCGGGTCGCGGATCAGCAGGCTGCCGAGCATGCAGGTCAGGCCTGCCTCGGTGACCTGGCCGGTCTTGGCGATCTTGTCCACCAGCACCGCGGCGAGAAACACGCCGCCCAGTGCCGTCAGTTGCTCCTGGGTCGGGCTCATGCCTGGCTGCTCCAGGGTTCGGCAACTTCGATCACACCGCCCCCCAGGCAAATCTCTCCGTCATAGAACACTACCGATTGGCCCGGCGTTACGGCGCGCTGCGGGTCGTCGAAGGTGGCGCGATAGCCGGTGGCGGTTTTTTCCAGCGTGCAGGGCTGGTCGCTCTGGCGATAGCGCACTTTGGCCGTCAGGCGGCGCGGGCTGCTGAGGTCCACCGGGTTGACCCAGTAGATGTCCGAGGCCAGCAGGGCGCGGGAGAACAGCCATGGGTGGTCATTGCCCTGGCCCACGATCAGCTCGTTGTGCTCGAGGTCCTTGACCAGCACGTACCACGGCTCTTCGCCGGCGTCTTTCAAGCCGCCGATGCCCAGGCCCTGGCGCTGGCCGATGGTGTGGTACATCAAGCCGTGGTGACGGCCGATGATCTCGCCTTCGGTGGTCTTGATCTCGCCCGGTTGCGCCGGCAGGTACTGTTTGAGGAAGTCGCTGAAACGGCGCTCGCCGATAAAGCAGATCCCGGTGGAATCCTTCTTCTTGGCGGTGGCCAGGCCGTGTTTCTCGGCAATGGCGCGCACTTCGGGCTTTTCCAGCTCGCCCACCGGGAACAGTGTCTTGGCGATCTGTTCGCCGCCGACGGCGTGCAGGAAGTAGCTCTGGTCCTTGTTGGCGTCCAGGCCCTTGAGCAGTTCGGTGCGGCCATCGATGTCGCGACGGCGCACGTAGTGGCCAGTAGCAATCAGATCGGCACCGAGGATCATCGCGTAGTCGAGGAACGCCTTGAACTTGATCTCGCGGTTACACAGGATGTCCGGGTTCGGCGTGCGGCCGGCCTTGTATTCGGCCAGGAAGTGCTCGAACACGTTGTCCCAGTACTCGGCGGCGAAGTTGGCGGTGTGCAGCTTGATGCCGATTTTGTCGCAGACGGCCTGGGCATCCGCCAGGTCGTCCATGGCGGTGCAATATTCCGTTCCATCGTCTTCTTCCCAGTTCTTCATGAACAGGCCTTCCACCTCATAACCCTGCTCCAAGAGCAGAACGGCGGAAACGGAAGAATCCACGCCGCCGGACATACCGACGATGACGCGCTTCTTTTGTGTGTCAGAAGGGGCTGGATCACGCATAGGATTTCAACGGGAGTCTTTAAAAAGGACGCGATTCTAGCAGGCTCGCGTCTGCAAGGCTAAAGAGAAGGGCGGATCAATTCGAGGCTGTGGCGCTGGCCGGCCAGATAATCGTCGATGCAGCGGATAATCAGCTCGCTGCGCCAGTCTTCGCGCAGGGCCATCAATTCGTCACGGGTCAGCCAGCGGGCGCGCAGAATACCGTCGTCCAGTGGGTAGTCCGGGTGGTGTTGCAGGGCCTTGGCGATGAAGCATACGCGCTGATAGGTCACGCCATTGCTGGGAGCGGTGTACAGGTAAATCCCGACAATCCCGGTGGCTTCGACGTCCCAGCCGGTCTCTTCGAGGGTTTCGCGCACGGCGGCCTCGGTCAGGGTTTCGTTCGGGTCGAGGTGGCCGGCGGGCTGGTTGAGCACGGCGCGGCCGCCCTTGAGTTCTTCGACCATCAGGAAGCGGCCGTTGTCTTCGACGATGGTGGCAACGGTGATGTGGGGGAGCCAGGTCATAAAGTGCCTCGATTCAAGGTGTAACGCTGTCTTCAGGCGCGATTGCATTCAGTGTGGGAGCGGGCTTGCTCGCGAATACGGCGTGTCAGTTAAAGAGGTATTGACTGATCCACCGCATTCGCGAGCAAGCCCGCTCCCACATTTTGATTGGGTTTCTTCAATAAAAGCGCCATGTCCAGAAACAGAAACCCCGGCACAGGGCCGGGGCTTCTTTGCATCCTTACAACCTTACACCAGCGCAGCGATTGCCGCGTTGAGGGTGGCGCTTGGGCGCATGGCCTTGCTGGTCAGCTCGGCGTTCGGTGCGTAGTAGCCACCGATGTCCACTGGCTTGCCCTGGACAGCGTTGAGCTCGGCAACGATGGTTGCCTCATTCGCGGTCAGGGTCTTGGCCAGTTCGCCAAACTGCGCTTGCAATGCAGTGTCTTCGGTCTGGGCCGCCAGGGCTTGAGCCCAGTACAGCGCCAGGTAGAAGTGGCTGCCGCGGTTGTCGATGTTGCCGACTTTGCGCGATGGCGACTTGTTGTTGTCGAGGAACTGGCCGGTGGCCTGGTCCAGGGTCTTGGACAGTACCAGGGCTTTCGGGTTGTTGTACGTCACACCCAAATGCTCGAGGGATGCGGCCAGGGCGAGGAACTCGCCCAGGGAATCCCAGCGCAGGAAGTTCTCTTCAACCAGTTGCTGCACGTGCTTCGGAGCCGAGCCGCCAGCGCCGGTTTCGAACAGGCCGCCACCGTTCATCAGCGGCACGATCGACAGCATCTTGGCGCTGGTGCCCAGTTCCATGATCGGGAACAGGTCGGTCAGGTAGTCGCGCAGAACGTTGCCGGTCACCGAGATGGTGTCCAGGCCCTTGCGGGTGCGCTCCAGGGTGAACTTCATCGCGTCGACTGGCGACATGATGCGGATGTCCAGGCCTTCGGTGTTGTGGTCTTTCAGGTAAGCCTGAACTTTCTCGACCACGACGCCGTCGTGCGCGCGCTGTGGGTCCAGCCAGAAGATGGCCGGGGTGTTGCTGGCGCGGGCGCGGTTGACGGCCAGTTTGACCCAGTCCTGGATCGGCGCGTCTTTGGTCTGGCACATGCGGAAGATGTCGCCGGCTTCAACAGCCTGTTCCATCAGCAGGTTGCCCTTGCTGTCGGTGACGCGGACTACGCCGTCAGCCTTGATCTGGAAGGTCTTGTCGTGGGAGCCGTACTCTTCGGCTTTTTTCGCCATCAGGCCAACGTTTGGCACGCTGCCCATGGTGGTTGGGTCGAAGGCGCCATTGGCCTTGCAGTCTTCGATCACTGCCTGGTAGATAGTGGCGTAGCAGCGATCCGGGATCACCGCCTTGGTGTCGTGCAGCTGGCCGTCGGTGCCCCACATCTTGCCGGAGTCACGGATCATGGCAGGCATCGATGCGTCGACGATGACGTCGCTCGGCACGTGCAGGTTGGTGATGCCTTTGTCGGAGTTGACCATCGCCAGGGAAGGGCGAGCAGCGTATACCGCCTGGATGTCGGCTTCGATCTGCGCTTGCTGATCGGCCGGCAGGGCCTTGATGCGAGCGTACAGGTCGCCGATGCCGTTGTTCAGGTTGAAGCCGATCTGCTCCAGCACCACAGCGTGCTTGGCCAGTGCGTCTTTATAGAACTCGGCAACGATCTGGCCGAACATGATCGGGTCGGAAACCTTCATCATGGTGGCTTTCAAGTGAACCGACAGCAGCACGCCTTGTTTCTTGGCGTCTTCGATTTCAGCGGCGATGAAGCTGCGCAGGGCTTTCTTGCTCAGCACGGCGGTGTCGATGATCTCGCCAGCTTGTACGCTGGTTTTTTCCTTCAGGACGGTAGCAGTACCGTCCTTGGCGATCAGTTCGATCTTGACGGCATCAGCGCCTTCGATCTGAACGGCTTTCTCGCTGCCGTAGAAGTCGCCGTTGCTCATGTGGGCAACGTGGGACTTGGAGTCGGCAGCCCAGGCACCCATTTTGTGCGGGTGCTTGCGAGCGTAGTTCTTGACCGACAGCGGGGCGCGGCGGTCGGAGTTGCCTTCGCGCAGTACCGGGTTCACGGCGCTGCCCTTGACCTTGTCGTAACGTGCACGGGTTTCTTTTTCCGCGTCGGTGGTTACGGTTTCCGGGTAGTCCGGCAGGGCGTAGCCCTGGGCCTGCAGTTCCTTGATCGCAGCTTGCAGCTGAGGGGTCGAGGCACTGATGTTCGGCAGCTTGATGATGTTGGCTTCAGGGGTAACGGCCAGGTCGCCCAGTTCGGCGAGGTGGTCCGGCACGGCCTTGGCGCCCAGTTGCTCGGGGAAGCTTGCGAGGATGCGCGCGGCCAGGGAAATGTCGCGGGTTTCCACGGCAATATCAGCGGAAGCGGTGAAGGCCTCTACGATAGGCAGCAGTGAATAGGTGGCGAGGGCTGGGGCTTCGTCGGTGAAGGTGTAGATGATCTTCGAGCGGGTGGGCATATTCGGATTAACTCTCTTCTTTGCTGAAAGCATGCGCAGAAACTCGAGATGCGCCGGGTAAAGCGCGTTCGTTCAAAGTCATCCATGAGCGAAATGTCGAAGTTTCTTCGCGGTGATGTTGGGTTGCATCAGTCGAGCGTCAAGCGGGTGAGCTACTGTAGTAGCTCGGCTTTTCTGGCGGAGGGCGTCTGTCTAGAGCGGTCGGCCGTCGTGACTCTTTGGTCAGCGGCGGCATTATACATAGGTCGCTATGCTTACGCCGAGCCTTCATACAAAAGGTGTGTCGTCCATTGGTCTAAAGGTCGCAGGCAGCGGGTTGCGCCTAAAGTCGCATGATGTGCTCAAGATTGGCGCTTTTCCCTTTGCTTTCAAGCTTGTAGGCCGCTAAATGTGCTGTTTTCGACGCAAATGTGCAGGGCCTGAGGTTTCAGTCCTCATTTATCTGGAGTAGGCTCGAACGCAGCCAGATGTTCAATCCATAGATGGAGTTCAGCATGGGATACAAGAAGATTCAGGTTCCGGCAGTCGGCGACAAAATCACCGTCAATGCAGACCATTCTCTCAATGTTCCTGACAACCCGATCATCCCCTTCATCGAGGGTGACGGTATTGGCGTCGACATCAGCCCGGTGATGATCAAGGTGGTCGATGCAGCTGTTAACAAGGCTTATGGCGGCAAGCGCAAAATCTCCTGGATGGAGGTGTATGCCGGCGAAAAGGCCACCCAGGTTTACGACCAGGACACCTGGCTGCCCCAGGAAACCCTGGATGCGGTCAAGGACTACGTGGTTTCCATCAAGGGCCCGCTGACCACCCCAGTCGGTGGCGGTATCCGTTCGCTGAACGTTGCCCTGCGCCAACAGCTCGACCTTTATGTGTGCCTGCGCCCGGTGCGCTGGTTCGAAGGCGTGCCAAGCCCGGTCAAGAAGCCAGGCGATGTGGACATGACCATCTTCCGCGAGAACTCCGAGGATATTTACGCCGGCATCGAATGGAAAGCCGGCTCCCCGGAAGCGATCAAGGTCATCAAGTTCCTGAAGGAAGAGATGGGTGTCACCAAGATCCGTTTCGACCAGAACTGCGGGATCGGCATCAAGCCGGTGTCCCTGGAAGGCACCAAGCGCCTGGCGCGCAAGGCCTTGCAGTATGTCGTGGATAACGACCGCGACTCGCTGACCATTGTGCACAAAGGCAACATCATGAAGTTCACCGAAGGTGCCTTCAAGGAATGGGCCTACGAAGTGGCGGCCGAAGAGTTCGGCGCGACCCTGTTGGATGGCGGCCCGTGGATGCAATTCAAGAACCCGCGCACCGGCAAGAATGTGGTGGTCAAGGACGCCATTGCCGACGCCATGCTCCAGCAGATCCTGCTGCGCCCGGCCGAATACGACGTGATCGCCACCCTTAACCTTAACGGTGACTATCTGTCCGACGCCCTGGCGGCGGAAGTGGGCGGTATCGGTATTGCGCCGGGCGCCAACCTGTCCGACACCGTGGCGATGTTCGAAGCCACCCACGGTACTGCGCCGAAGTATGCCGGCAAGGACCAGGTCAACCCGGGTTCGCTGATCCTGTCGGCGGAAATGATGTTGCGCCACATGGGCTGGACCGAAGCGGCGGACCTGATCATCAAGGGTACCAACGGCGCCATTTCGGCCAAGACGGTGACCTATGACTTCCACCGCTTGATGGACGGCGCCAAGTTGCTGTCGTCGTCGGCGTTCGGGGATGCGCTGATTTCGCATATGTAAGCTGATACAGGGGCGTAAAAAAACCGGCCTGATGGGCCGGTTTTTTTTAGAGCGTTTGCTCAGTGGCTGATCAGGCCAGTTGTCTTTTTGATTTTTGAGCGACGCCCTCTTTGGGGGTAGTGGCGCTGACTGGAGCGCTGATATTCACTGCGTGCAAGCCCTTGGGTCCCTGAATGATGTCGAAGGAAACCGGTTGCCCTGCCTTTAGTGTCTTGTAGCCATCCATTTGGATAGCCGAGTAATGCGCAAATAGGTCGTCAGTCTTGTCGTCTTCGTTGATGAAGCCGTAACCCTTGGCATTGTTGAACCACTTGACCTTACCGCTCGCCATGCCCATATCCCTCTGCACCAGACTCCATCACTGGAGTATCATCCAGTTTATCCGTCCTAACCCGAATAAATAAGGTTGACTGCGCGGACCTTTTTTACCCACTGTGGGTTCTATTGGTTGTAACACTGATTTGCCGATAGTCAAGGCGACCAGTCGGTCAGAGTTGAAATTCTGACAGGTCGCCCCCACCACTGTATTTGAACCACTGACGAACCTTTCTTTCCATGCATGCAATCAGCCAGATTCGACTAACATTCAATCAGGATCGCCCGGATCATCAAGAAGACGACGACGGTTCTGCAGGCATTGCTGTCCAGGAGGCCAAGCCTGCTTTACAGGCGCCGCCGATGTACAAGGTGGTTTTGTTCAATGATGACTACACACCGATGGATTTCGTCGTCGAAGTACTCGAGGTGTTTTTTAACCTGAACCGCGAGTTGGCGACCAAGGTAATGCTGGCCGTTCACACAGAAGGACGGGCAGTATGTGGAGTGTTTACCCGCGACATCGCCGAGACAAAGGCCATGCAGGTCAACCAGTACGCCAGGGAAAGCCAGCATCCGCTACTCTGTGAAATCGAGAAGGACGGTTAACTCCGACCACTTGGGTATGAGGTGAAGCTATGTTAAACCGCGAGCTCGAAGTCACCCTCAATCTTGCCTTCAAGGAGGCCCGTTCGAAGCGTCATGAATTCATGACCGTCGAACACCTGCTGCTGGCACTTTTGGATAACGAAGCTGCCGCCACCGTACTGCGTGCGTGTGGTGCCAATCTCGACAAACTCAAGCATGACCTGCAGGAGTTTATCGACTCCACCACGCCGTTGATCCCCGTTCATGACGAGGACCGCGAGACCCAGCCAACCCTGGGCTTCCAGCGGGTACTGCAGCGTGCCGTTTTCCACGTACAGAGCTCCGGCAAGCGCGAAGTCACAGGGGCCAATGTGCTCGTGGCGATCTTCAGCGAGCAGGAAAGCCAGGCTGTGTTCCTGCTCAAGCAGCAAAGCGTTGCCCGTATTGACGTCGTCAACTACATCGCCCATGGCATTTCCAAGGTGCCGGGGCATGGCGATCACTCGGAAGGTGAGCAGGATATGCAGGATGACGAGGGCGGTGAGTCTTCTTCTTCGAGCAACCCGCTGGACGCTTATGCCAGCAACCTCAACGAACTGGCGCGCCAGGGGCGGATCGATCCGCTGGTGGGGCGTGAGCTGGAAGTTGAGCGCGTGGCGCAGATCCTGGCGCGTCGCCGCAAGAACAACCCGTTGTTGGTCGGTGAGGCAGGCGTGGGTAAAACCGCGATTGCCGAAGGCCTGGCCAAACGCATTGTTGATAACCAGGTGCCCGACCTGCTTGCCAACAGCGTCGTCTACTCCCTTGACCTGGGCGCATTGCTCGCCGGGACCAAGTACCGTGGCGATTTCGAGAAGCGCTTCAAGGCGTTGCTCGGCGAGCTGAAAAAACGCCCGCAGGCGATCCTGTTCATTGACGAAATCCACACCATCATCGGTGCCGGTGCGGCTTCCGGTGGCGTGATGGATGCGTCGAACCTGCTCAAGCCGCTGCTGTCTTCGGGCGATATCCGTTGCATCGGTTCGACCACGTTCCAGGAATTCCGCGGGATCTTCGAAAAAGACCGCGCCCTGGCGCGCCGCTTCCAGAAAGTGGATGTGTCCGAGCCTTCGGTAGAAGACACCATTGGCATCCTGCGCGGGCTCAAGGGGCGCTTTGAAGCGCACCATGGCATCGAGTACACCGATGAGGCGCTGCGTGCAGCCGCCGAGCTGGCATCGCGCTACATCAATGACCGGCACATGCCGGACAAGGCCATCGACGTGATCGACGAGGCGGGTGCCTACCAGCGCCTGCAGCCGGTAGAGAAGCGTGTGAAACGCATCGACGTGCCTCAGGTCGAGGATATCGTGGCGAAGATCGCGCGGATTCCGCCAAAACACGTCAACACCTCCGATCGGGAGCTGCTGCGTAACCTGGAGCGCGACCTCAAGCTGACCGTGTTTGGTCAGGATGCGGCGATCGACTCGCTGTCCACCGCGATCAAGCTGTCCCGCGCTGGCCTCAAGTCGCCGGACAAGCCGGTCGGTTCGTTCCTGTTCGCCGGGCCTACCGGCGTCGGCAAGACCGAAGCGGCGCGGCAATTGGCCAAGGCCATGGGGATCGAGCTGGTGCGTTTCGACATGTCCGAGTACATGGAGCGTCACACCGTCTCGCGCCTGATCGGTGCGCCTCCGGGCTATGTCGGCTTCGACCAGGGCGGCCTGTTGACCGAGGCGATCACCAAGCAGCCACATTGCGTACTGCTGCTCGATGAAATCGAGAAGGCGCACCCGGAAGTCTTCAACCTGCTGTTGCAGGTCATGGACCACGGCACCCTGACCGACAACAACGGGCGCAAGGCGGACTTCCGCAACGTGATCGTGATCATGACCACCAACGCCGGTGCCGAAACGGCCGCGCGGGCTTCCATTGGCTTTACTCATCAGGATCACTCTTCCGACGCCATGGAAGTGATCAAGAAGAGTTTCACGCCGGAATTCCGCAACCGCCTGGACACCATCATCCAGTTTGGTCGCCTCAGCCATGAGGTCATCAAAAGCGTGGTGGACAAGTTCCTCACCGAGCTCCAGGCGCAGTTGGAAGACAAGCGCGTGCAGCTGGAAGTCTCGGACGCGGCGCGCAACTGGCTGGCGGAAGGTGGCTACGACGCGGCAATGGGCGCTCGGCCAATGGCTCGCCTGATCCAGGACAAGATCAAGCGCCCACTGGCGGAAGAGATCCTGTTTGGCGAACTGGCAGACCATGGTGGCGTGGTGCATATCGATCTGAAGGACGGCGAGCTGACCTTCGACTTCGAAACCACGGCTGAAATGGCCTGATAGCTGACGCAACAAAACAAAAAGGCGCCGAGAGGCGCCTTTTTGCTGCCTTGAACCCGATGGAGATCAAATGTGGGAGCGGGCTTGCTCGCGAATGCGGTGTGCCAGTCGACACAATCAGTGGCTGACACGCTGCATTCGCGAGCAAGCCCGCTCCCACAAGGGATTTCTGGTTTCAGGTAAATCGCGCGCACACAAAAACGCCCGGCATAACCGGGCGTTTTGTATTGACTTGATTAACGGGCGCGGTAAGTGATGCGCCCTTTGCTCAGGTCATAGGGCGTCAGTTCGACGCGCACTTTGTCACCGGTAAGAATACGAATGTAGTTCTTGCGCATCTTGCCGGAGATATGCGCGGTTACGACGTGCCCATTTTCCAACTCCACACGAAACATGGTGTTGGGCAGGGTGTCGACGACAGTGCCTTCCATTTCGAAGCTGTCTTCTTTCGACATGCAGTAAAGCCCTCGGTATCCAGTGAATGGCCCGGTGCAACTGCGCCAGGCAAAAGCGGCGTGCATTGTGCCCGAAAAAGGGTGTTTAAGCCAAGAGGTTCTAGTTCAACGTGACCCATCTTTGGTTAATTAGCAGCTCAATGGGCCGATATTGGGTCTTGTAGTTCATCTTTTTGCAGTTTTTTATCCAGTATCCGAGGTACACCGCCTCCAATTCCAGGCGCAAGGCTTCACCGATCTGCCACAGGATCGCAAAGCGTCCCAGGCTGCGCCGTTCCTCGGCGGGCTCATAAAAGGTGTAGACCGCCGACAGGCCATTGGGCAGCAGGTCGGTCACGGCGACCGCCACCAGTCGTCCCTCGAGCCGAAACTCATAGAAGCGCGAGAAGGGCAGGTCGCGCACCAGGAAGGTGGAAAACTGGTCGCGGCTGGGCGGGAACATGTCGCCGTCGGCGTGGCGCTGTTCGATGTAGCGTTGGTAAAGGTCGAAATATTCTTCGCTGAAGCCGGGTTTGGTGGCGGTGACGGTCAGGTCGGCGTTGCGCTTCAGGATGCGTTTCTGGTTGCGGTCCGGCAGGAACTGCGCCACCGGGATGCGCGCCGGTACGCAGGCGTTGCAGTTCTGGCAGTGCGGCCGGTAAAGGTGGTCGCCGCTGCGCCGGAAGCCCATTTCCGACAAATCGGCATACACATGCACGTCCATCGGCTGGCTGGGGTCGAGGAACAGCGTGGTGGCCTGCTCATCGGGCAGATAGCTGCATGAGTGGGGTTGAGTGGCATAAAACTTCAAACGCGCCAGCTCGGTCATGATCAACCCTCGGATAAGCTTTGAAATAAGTGTAAGCCAGGTGCGGGGAAGTCGCCTAGGAAACCCACGGAGCAGAGCTGGTTTGGTCCAAATGGTCGCGCAGGTAGTTGGCGAAGTCGCTGCGGGGAATGGCGCGGGCGCCGAGGCTGTGCAGGTGATCGGTGGGCATCTGGCAGTCGATCAGCACAAAGCCCCAGGCCTGTAGTTGCCGAACCAGGGTGGCAAAGCCGTATTTCGAGGCGTTGTCGGCGCGACTGAACATGGACTCGCCGAAAAACAACTGGCCCATCGCCAGGCCGTACAGGCCGCCCACCAGTTCGCCCGCGTCCCACACCTCCACCGAATGCGCATAACCGCGCTGGTGCAGTTGCAGGTAGGCGTTCTGCATGGCTTCGGTGATCCAGGTGCCATCGGCATAACTGCGCGGCGCCGCGCACGCCTGGATGACCGCAGTGAAGTCCTGGTCGAAAGTCACTGTGTAACGCTGCTGGCGCAACAATTTGCCGAGGCTGCGGGAAACGTGCAGCTCATCGGGAAACAGTACGGTGCGCGGGTCGGGCGACCACCAGAGGATGGGCTGGCCTTCCGAGAACCAGGGAAAACAGCCGTGACGGTAGGCCTGGATCAGGCGGTCGGCCGACAGGTCGCCACCGGCCGCGAGCAGGCCATTGGGT
Source organism: Pseudomonas sp. D8002 (assembly GCF_013385695.1). Taxonomy (NCBI): domain Bacteria; kingdom Pseudomonadati; phylum Pseudomonadota; class Gammaproteobacteria; order Pseudomonadales; family Pseudomonadaceae; genus Pseudomonas; species Pseudomonas sp. D8002. The sequence goes on along the minus strand of NZ_JACAPM010000033.1, from coordinate 29,985 downwards.
TCGCGCATGGCCTTGGCCAGCGGTGGGAAGGTCAGGGTGTTGCGTTGTAACCAGGTCAGCATGGCATCCAGGCTTACGGAAGGGGAGGGCGGTAACGGCGATGTTGTCCGTTGCAAGAGCTGTGATTATTGTCGACGAAACGCTCTGGGGCTAGCCCGAACATGGGATCGATGCAGATAAGCATGAACGGGTGTTTCTGCAACTCTATGCCGGGGGCGTGGTCGTAATCGCGTACGTCGGTCGGCAAGCTAGCCTGGATTGGCAAAAACAGCTCATAAGCCTTTGTCAGTAAAGACAATGCATGCTCAAATTGAACGTTATGAAATTGAACATTGGCTATGCTGTGTAACGTAGGCCAAGTGCGTGGCATCGCGCGCACAAACCCGTACAATGCGGCCATTGGGGCGTTATCGCCGTTTCATGAATCAGTAGCAGGGTGTTAAAAGTAGCTCCACTGGCACTCGTTCATTTTTTACCTGCCCGGATTGGGCAGTGTTTTGCAGTCATTCAACAGATGGACGCGCTAAAGGCGCAGGAAAAGACCCGTTTTGAAGAAATCCGCCGCAACACCTAAAGCCGCAGTCGTGCCCGCCTGGCGCCAGCACCTGCACTACCGACTCAAGGAAGGTGCACTGATCGCCATCGGCGCGCTGTGCCTGTTCCTGATGATGGCCTTGCTCACCTATGGCAAGGACGATCCAGGCTGGAGCCACAACAGCAAGATCGAAGACGTGCAGAACTTCGGTGGTCCGGCCGGCTCCTACAGCGCCGACATCCTGTTCATGGTGCTGGGTTACTTCGCTTACATCTTCCCGTTGCTGCTGGCCATCAAGACCTGGCAGATCTTCCGCCAGCGTCACGAGCCGTGGCAATGGAGCGGCTGGCTTTTCTCCTGGCGCCTGATCGGCCTGGTGTTCCTGGTGTTGTCCGGCGCGGCCCTGGCCCATATCCATTTCCATGCACCTACCGGTCTGCCGGCCGGTGCCGGCGGCGCTCTGGGCGAAAGCCTCGGCGACCTGGCCCGCAGGACCCTGAACATCCAGGGCAGCACCCTGATGTTTATTGCGCTGTTCCTGTTCGGCCTCACCGTGTTTACCGACCTGTCCTGGTTCAAGGTCATGGACGTGACCGGCAAGATCACCCTCGACCTGCTCGAACTGTTCCAGGGCGCCGCGAATCGCTGGTGGTCGGCCCGGGTGGACCGCAAACGCATGGTTGCGCAACTGCGCGAGGTGGATACCCGCGTCAACGAGGTGGTAGCCCCGAGCACGCCGGACCGGCGTGAGCAGGCCAAGGTCAAGGAACGCCTGATCGAACGCGAGCAGGCCCTGACCAAACACATGTCGGACCGCGAGAAGCAAGTGCCGCCGGTGATTGCCCCTGCGCCGCCGAAGGCCCCCGAGCCGAGCCATCGCGTGCAGAAAGAGAAACAGGCGCCGTTGTTTGTCGACAGCGCCGTGGAAGGCACCTTGCCGCCGATCTCGATTCTTGATCCTGCGGAAAAGAAACAGCTCAATTATTCCCCTGAATCCCTGGCGGCCGTCGGCCACCTGCTGGAAATCAAGCTCAAGGAATTCGGCGTCGAAGTCTCGGTGGATTCGATCCACCCGGGCCCGGTGATTACCCGCTACGAAATCCAGCCGGCTGCCGGCGTCAAGGTCAGCCGCATTTCCAACCTGGCCAAGGATCTGGCGCGTTCGCTGGCCGTGACCAGCGTGCGGGTGGTGGAAGTGATTCCGGGCAAGACCACCGTCGGTATCGAGATTCCCAACGAAGACCGGCAGATCGTGCGCTTCTCCGAAGTGCTGTCGACCCCGGAGTACGACAACTTCAAGTCGCCGGTCACCCTGGCCTTGGGCCACGACATCGGCGGCAAGCCGGTGATCACCGACCTGGCGAAAATGCCCCACTTGCTGGTCGCCGGTACCACCGGTTCCGGTAAGTCGGTGGGTGTGAACGCGATGATCCTGTCGATCCTGTTCAAGTCGGGCCCGGATGACGCCAAGCTGATCATGATCGACCCGAAAATGCTTGAGCTGTCGATCTACGAAGGCATTCCACACCTGTTGTGCCCGGTGGTGACCGACATGAAGGATGCGGCCAACGCCCTGCGCTGGAGCGTTGCCGAGATGGAGCGGCGCTACAAGCTGATGGCGAAGATGGGTGTGCGTAACCTTTCGGGCTTCAACGCCAAGGTCAAGGAAGCCCAGGACGCCGGCACGCCGCTGACCGACCCGTTGTACAAGCGTGAAAGCATCCACGACGAAGCGCCGCTGTTGACCAAATTGCCGACCATCGTGGTGGTGGTCGACGAATTTGCCGACATGATGATGATCGTCGGAAAGAAGGTCGAAGAGCTGATCGCCCGTATCGCCCAGAAGGCGCGGGCCGCCGGGATCCACTTGATCCTCGCGACCCAGCGTCCGTCGGTGGACGTGATCACCGGCCTGATCAAGGCCAACATCCCGACCCGCATGGCGTTCCAGGTGTCGAGCAAGATCGACTCCCGGACCATCATCGACCAGGGCGGCGCCGAGCAACTGCTGGGCCACGGTGACATGCTCTACATGCCGCCGGGCACCAGTTTGCCGATCCGTGTCCACGGCGCGTTCGTCTCCGACGATGAGGTGCACCGTGTGGTGGAAGCCTGGAAACTGCGTGGCGCCCCGGAATACAACGACGACATCCTCGCCGGCGTCGAAGAGGCCGGCAGCGGCTTCGACGGTGGCAGCGGCGGTGGCGACGATGATGCCGAGACCGATGCGCTCTACGACGAAGCGGTGCAGTTCGTGCTTGAAAGCCGCCGCGCCTCGATCTCCGCCGTACAGCGCAAGCTGAAGATTGGCTACAACCGCGCTGCCCGCATGATCGAAGCCATGGAAATGGCCGGCGTGGTCACCTCGATGAACACCAACGGCTCGCGCGAAGTGATTGCGCCAGCGCAGATGCGTGACTGATTACGTGCCGCGTGGCAACACGCGGCACGCCTTGCAACCGAATCTAAGAGGACTCCCATGCGTCTTATCCGCATGCTGTTGTTGCCTGCATTGGCCCTGACTGCTGTTTCGGCTCATGCTGACCCGGCTTCCGTCGCGAGCCTGAAAAACCTGTTGGACAAATCCCAGACCCTGACCGCGCGCTTCTCCCAGCTCACGCTGGATGCCGGTGGCACCCAGTTGCAGGAAACCGCCGGCGAGATGGCTGTACAGCGTCCAGGGCTGTTCTACTGGCACACAGAAGGCAAGGCCGAGCAGACCATCGTCTCTGACGGCCAAAAAGTCACCCTGTGGGACCCGGACCTGGAGCAGGCGACCATCAAGAAGCTCGACCCGCGCCTGAACCAGACGCCAGCGCTGTTGCTGTCGGGCGATGTGTCGAAGATCAACGACAGCTTCGACATTACCTCCAAGCAGACCAGCAACGTGATTGAATTCACCCTTAAGCCGAAATCCAAGGACACGCTCTTTGACACGCTGTCCCTGTCGTTTGGCAACGGCGTGATCAACAACATGCGTCTGATTGACAGCGTCGGCCAGCGCACCGATATCCTGTTCTCCGGGGTCAAGGCCAACCAGCCGGTACCGGCATCCAAGTTCAAGTTCGACATCCCGAAGGGTGCCGACGTGATCCAGGAATAAACTGCCCAGAGGTTTCAAACGCTGCCCATGGACCTGTTTCGAAGTGACCCGATTGCTCAGCCTCTGGCGGCGCGCCTGCGCTCGACCAACCTGGACGAGTACGTCGGGCAGGAACACCTGCTCGCCCGCGGCAAGCCTTTGCGCGAGGCCCTTGAGCAGGGTGCGCTGCACTCGATGATTTTCTGGGGGCCGCCGGGCGTGGGTAAAACCACCCTGGCGCGGCTCCTGGCAAAAGTCTCGGATGCACACTTCGAGACGGTCTCGGCGGTGCTGGCCGGGGTCAAGGAGATCCGCCAGGCGGTGGAAGTCGCCAAGCAGCAGGCCGGGCAGTACGGCAAGCGCACCATCCTGTTCGTCGACGAAGTGCATCGCTTCAACAAGTCGCAGCAGGATGCGTTCTTGCCGTATGTCGAAGACGGCACGCTGATCTTTATTGGTGCCACCACCGAAAACCCGTCTTTTGAGCTGAACAATGCCTTGCTGTCCCGGGCGCGTGTCTATGTGCTCAAGAGCCTCGACGAAGCCGCGATGCAGAAGCTCTTGCAGCGTGCGCTGAACGAAGACAAGGGCCTGGGCAAGCGCCAGTTGAGTGTCAGTGAGGAAGGCTTCAAGATCCTGCTGACTGCTGCGGATGGCGACGGTCGACGTTTTCTCAATCTGCTGGAAAACGCTTCCGACCTGGCCGAGGATGGCAGCGAAATCGGCGTCGACTTGCTGCAGAGCCTGTTGGGCGACACCCGCCGGCGTTTCGACAAGGGCGGCGAAGCGTTCTACGACCAGATTTCCGCGCTGCACAAATCTGTGCGCGGCTCCAACCCCGACGGCGCGCTGTACTGGTTTGCGCGGATGATCGACGGCGGTTGCGACCCGTTGTACCTGGCCCGGCGCGTGGTGCGCATGGCCAGCGAAGACATCGGCAATGCCGACCCGCGTGCGCTGAGCCTGTGCCTGGCCGCCTGGGAAGTGCAGGAACGTCTGGGCAGCCCGGAAGGCGAGTTGGCGGTGGCCCAGGCCATCACCTATCTGGCCTGCGCACCGAAGAGCAACGCGGTGTACATGGGCTTCAAGTCCGCCCTGCGTGCTGCCGCCGAGCATGGTTCCCTGGAAGTGCCGCTGCACCTGCGCAATGCGCCGACCAAGCTGATGAAGCAACTCGGCTACGGCGATGAGTACCGCTACGCCCACGATGAGCCGGACGCCTATGCGGCTGGCGAAGATTACTTCCCGGATGACCTTGAGCCGCAGCCGTTTTACCAGCCGGTGCCCCGCGGCCTGGAGCTGAAGATCGGCGAAAAGCTCAATCACCTTGCCCAACTTGACCGGCTCAGTCCGAAACAGCGGAGAAAGTAGTGCTCAGAACGATTCTTGCCGTGTCCGTAGCCGGCATCGCTGGTACATTATTGCGTTTCGCCACCAGCACCTGGGTCAGCGCCAATTGGCCGAAGCATTTTTATGCGGCGACCCTGGCGGTCAACCTGGTGGGCTGTTTGATCATCGGCTTGTTGTACGGGTGGTTTCTGCTTCGCCCGGAAGTGCCGATTGAGATTCGTGCCGGCTTGATTGTCGGTTTTGTAGGCGGTCTGACGACCTTTTCATCCTTTTCACTGGACACGCTACGCCTGCTGGAAAGCGGGCAGGCACCGGTCGCCTTCGGGTACCTGGCCGTCAGCGTGTTCGGCGGGCTGCTCGCCACCTGGGCTGGCCTGTCCTTGACCAAACTTTGATAAACGAGAGACCGACATGCTCGATTCCAAACTGTTACGTAGCAACCTTCAGGACGTAGCGGACCGCCTGGCATCCCGTGGCTTTGCCTTGGATGTTGCGCGCATCGAAGCGCTGGAAGAACAGCGCAAGACCGTCCAGACCCGCACCGAAGCACTGCAGGCTGAGCGTAATGCGCGTTCCAAATCCATCGGTCAGGCCAAGCAGCGCGGCGAAGACATCGCGCCGTTGATGGCGGACGTCGAGCGTATGGCTGGCGAGTTGGCTTCCGGCAAAGTCGAGCTGGACGTTATCCAGACCGAACTGGACTCGATCCTGCTGGGCATCCCGAACCTGCCGCACGAGTCCGTGCCAATCGGCGAAGACGAAGACGGCAACGTCGAAGTCCGTCGCTGGGGCACGCCAAAAGCCTTCGATTTCGAGATCAAGGACCACGTCGCGCTGGGCGAATTGACCGGTGGCCTGGACTTCGAAACGGCGGCCAAAATGTCCGGCGCGCGCTTTGCCTTGCTGCGTGGCCCGATCGCACGCATGCACCGCGCCCTGGCACAGTTCATGATCAACCTGCACACCGGCGAGCACGGCTACGAAGAGGCTTACACCCCGTACCTGGTCCAGGCTCCGGCGCTGATGGGCACCAGCCAGCTGCCGAAATTCGAGGAAGACCTGTTCAAGATCAGCCGCGATGGCGAAGCCGACTTGTACCTGATCCCGACCGCCGAAGTGTCGCTGACCAATATCGTGGCCGGGGAAATCCTCGACGCCAAGCAGCTGCCGATCAAGTTTGTCGCCCACTCGCCGTGCTTTCGCAGCGAAGCCGGTGCATCGGGCCGCGACACCCGCGGCATGATTCGCCAGCACCAGTTCGACAAGGTCGAGATGGTGCAGGTTGTCGAGCCGTCGACTTCCATGGAAGCGCTGGAAGGCCTGACCGCCAACGCCGAACGCGTCCTGCAACTGCTGGAGCTGCCGTACCGCGTTCTGGCCCTGTGCACCGGCGACATGGGTTTCAGCGCCGTGAAGACTTACGACCTGGAAGTGTGGGTGCCGAGCCAGGATAAATACCGCGAGATTTCGTCGTGCTCCAACTGCGGTGATTTCCAGGCCCGTCGCATGCAGGCGCGTTTCCGTAACCCGGAAACCGGCAAGCCCGAGCTGGTCCACACCCTCAACGGTTCGGGCCTGGCAGTAGGCCGTACCCTGGTGGCCGTGCTGGAAAACTACCAGCAGGCTGACGGTTCGATCCGCGTACCTGAAGTGCTCAAGCCGTACATGGCGGGCGTTGAGGTCATCGGCTAAATGGAATTTCTGCCGCTGTTTCATAACCTGCGCGGCAGTCGTGTGTTGGTCGTCGGTGGCGGGGAGATTGCCTTGCGCAAATCCCGGCTGCTGGCCGACGCCGGCGCGTTGTTGCGGGTGGTTGCTCCCCAGATTGAAGACCAGTTGCGTGAGCTGGTGCAGGGCAGTGGCGGTGAACTGATTTTGCGTGGTTATCAGGACGCCGACCTCGACGGTTGCACCCTGATCATCGCTGCAACCGACGACGAGCCGCTGAACGCGCAAGTGTCCAGCGATGCCCGGCATCGTTGCGTACCGGTCAATGTGGTAGATGCGCCGGCCCTGTGCAGCGTGATCTTCCCGGCGATTGTCGACCGTTCGCCGTTGGTGATCGCAGTGTCCAGCGGCGGCGATGCGCCGGTGCTGGCACGCTTGATCCGCGCCAAGCTGGAAACCTGGATTCCGTCGACTTATGGCCAGTTGGCCGGGTTGGCGGCGCGGTTTCGCAGCCAGGTCAAAGGCTTGTTCCCGGATGTGCAGCAACGTCGCGCGTTCTGGGAAGACGTCTTCCAGGGTCCGATTGCTGATCGGCAACTGGCCGGGCAGGGCGATGAAGCCGAGCGTCTGCTGGTGGAGAAAATCAACGGCGCACCGCCGCACGCACCGGGCGAAGTCTACCTGGTGGGCGCAGGCCCGGGTGATCCGGACCTGCTGACGTTCCGCGCCTTGCGCTTGATGCAACAGGCCGACGTGGTGCTGTACGACCGCCTGGTGGCGCCGGCGATTCTTGAATTGTGCCGTCGCGATGCCGAGCGGGTGTATGTCGGCAAGCGGCGCGCAGACCATGCGGTGCCGCAGGACCAGATCAACCAGCAACTGGTGGACCTGGCCAGGCAAGGCAAGCGCGTGCTGCGGCTCAAGGGTGGCGATCCGTTCATCTTTGGGCGTGGCGGTGAAGAGATCGAAGAGCTGGCGGCCCATGGCATCCCGTTCCAGGTGGTGCCGGGTATTACCGCGGCCAGCGGTTGCGCGGCGTATGCCGGTATTCCGCTGACCCACCGCGACTATGCGCAATCGGTTCGCTTCATTACCGGGCACTTGAAGGACGGGACTTCGGACCTGCCGTGGAGTGACCTGGTGGGCCCTTCGCAGACCCTGGTGTTCTACATGGGCTTGATCGGGTTGCCGATCATCTGCAAACAGCTGATCAAGCATGGTCGTTCGGCGGATACGCCGGCGGCGTTGATCCAGCAGGGCACCACGTCCAACCAGCGGGTGTTTACCGGCACCCTGGCTGACCTGCCACGCATGGTGGCGGAACATGAGGTTCATGCGCCGACACTGGTGATTGTGGGAGAAGTGGTGCAGTTGCGTGAGAAGCTGAAGTGGTTTGAAGGCGCTCAGTCGCAAGTCTGATAACCGCGACAGATGTTCAACTGTAGGAGCGAGCTTGCTCGCGAAAAACTCAAGGTCACCGCGTTCATTCAGCATGAGCGCGTTATCGTTGACGACCTTCGCGAGCAAGCTTGCTCCTACAGGGCTTGGATCAACTCCAAATCCCTTTCCCGCTCAACCGCTCCCGGTCATGCTCCGCCTCAAACGTCTGCAACGGCCCCTTCGGCACAATCCCCGTCGGATTAATCGTGCGGTGACTGGCGTAGTAATGCCCCTTGATGTGAGCAAAATCCACCGTCTCGGCAATCCCCGGCCACTGATACAACTCCCTTAGCCAGTTCGACAGGTTCGGATAATCCGCAATTCGCCGCAGGTTGCATTTGAAGTGGCTGTAGTACACCGCATCAAACCGAATCGCCGTGGTGAAAAGCCTTACATCGGCTTCAGTCAGGTATTCTCCCGCCAGGTAACGATGCTCACTCAAGTGCTGCTCAAGGTGATCCAGTTCGGCAAACACATCATCAAATGCGGCCTCATAAGCCTTTTGTGACGTGGCAAAGCCTGCGCGGTACACACCGTTGTTCACGGCGGGATAGATTCGATCGTTCAGTGCATCAATGGTCGAGCGCTGGGCTTCGGGATAGAAATCCAGTTGATTGCCGGTCAGTTCATTAAACGCACTGTTGAACATGCGAATAATCTCCGCCGACTCATTGCTGACAATCCGCTTGAGCTTCTTGTCCCACAACACCGGCACTGTGACCCGCCCGGTGTAGCTGGCGGTGTCGGCGGTGTAGCGTTGGTGCATGAAGGTGAAGTCGTCAAGCTTGTCGCCGCTGGAGCCATGGGCCTTGTCGAAGGTCCAGCCGTTTTCCAGCATCAGCCAACTGACCACCGACACGTCGATCAGGCTTTCCAAGCCTTTGAGCTTGCGCAGGATCAATGTGCGGTGCGCCCAGGGGCAGGCGAGGGATACGTACAGATGGTAGCGACCGGCTTCAGCCGCGAAACCGCCTTCGCCGGTCGGGCCGGGTTCACCATCGGCGGTCACCCAGTTGCGGCGTTGCGCCTGCTCCCGTTGGAAGGCGCCGTCTGCGCTACTTTCGTACCACTGGTCATGCCAGCGTCCTTCGATCAGCAAACCCATGACTGACTCCTTGGATAATAAGCGTTGGAGTGCAGTCTAAAGGTCTGAGTTCGAACAAAAAGCGCAAAGGCTGGGGGTTAATGATCGACTAAATCGATTTGTCCCGGGCATCCCAGTACTGCTGGGCCAGTTCGAACGCCTGTTCCCGCGGGTGGCCGAGGCCGCGCAAGGCCAGGGCCATGGTGGCGATCAGTGCCAGTTGCGGGTAGCTGTCCTGCACCTCACCGCGCCATAGCGCCTTCAAATGCTCGGGCTCCAGGGCCGCAGGCTTGACGTGACGCTGGGCGGAGAGGGCGGGCCACTCTTCATCCCAGCTCTCGCCGCCGGTAGTGCCGTACAGGTGGCTGATGGTGTCCGGGTTGATCTCGATCTCGCCGCCGTCGCCCTTGACCACGATGCTGTTGTCGCCAAGCAAGCCGCTGGCATCGCGGTGTACGCCCTGGTAGCCCGGGTGGAAGATGCTTTGCAGGCCGCAGCGGGCGCTCAACGGGTTGAGGATGCGCGCCAGTGAATGGATCGGCGAGCGCAGGCCCAGGGTGTTGCGCAGGTCGATCATGCGCTGCAGTTGCGGCGCCCAGTCCCCCAGGGGAATAAACGCCAGGTTGCCCTGTTCAAGGGCCGCTTCCACCTGTTGCCAATTGCGGCACAACGGAATCTGCAAGCCATCCAGCAACTGCTCGGTGTAGAGCCGGCCTGCCGTATGCGCGCCGCCGCCGTGCATCAGGATACGCACGCCGTTCTGTGCCAGGCACTTGGCTGCCAGCAGGTACCACGGCAGGTGGCGTTTTTTACCGGCGTAGGTCGGCCAGTCGACATCCACATTGAGCGACGGTGCATTCAGGCGCTCGCGCACGGCTTCGGTGAAGCCTGCGAGTTCTTCCGGGCTTTCTTCCTTGTGCCGCAGCAGCATGAGGAAGGCGCCGAGCTGGGTGTCTTCGACCTTCTCGTCCAGCAGCATGCCCATGGCTTCCCGGGCTTCCTCACGGGTGAGGTTGCGGGCGCCGCGCTTGCCTTTGCCGAGGATGCGCACGAACGGCGCGAACGGGTGCTCAGCAGGGGTTTCAGTGATCAACGGGGCAAAATCAGTCATAAGCAATTCGTCGGCCTGGGCAGGCCCGCCAGCTTGGCGGCGAGTTTGGCGGGAGTGCCTTTGAACAGTCGGTTGAGGTGCAGGCTGTTGCCCTTTTCCGGGCCCAGCTTCAAGGCGGTGTACTTGATCAGCGGGCGGGTGGCGGGCGACAGCTGGAATTCGGTATAAAAGCCGCGCAGCAGTTCGAGGATTTCCCAGTGTTCCGGGGTCAGCTCCAGCGCTTCGGCGGTGGCGAGGGCGTTGGCCACGTCGCTGGACCACTCGGTCAGGTCGACGAGGTAGCCGTCCTTGTCCAGTTCGAGGGTGCGTTCACCTACGGTCAAAGTGTTCATAGCCAGGTATTGACCTTGTCATAGTCGATCGACAGCTGGACGAACGCCGGGTAATCGACACTGCCGGCCCATTCAGGCACGGCGAGGTTACGCGCCTGGCTGTCTTCGGCCAGTACAAACACTTTCACGCCCCTGGCCTGCAGGGCCTGGCAAGGCGCGCTGGCGGGTTGCAGGGCGTAGGCGCCGTCGCCGCACAGCAGGATCGCATCCTGGGTGCCACAGAGGCGCAGGCAGCTGTCCAGCCGGCTGTCGGTAAAAGGCGAGTGGGATACCACATGCAAGGTCGACATCAGAGGGTAATCACCTGGTCGTAACGGTCAATCATCTGTGAAATTTGTTCACTGCTCAGCGGCTGTGCGTTGCCGGAGGTGGCCAGCCCGCGCACGGCGAGGCTATGGCTGCAGGCAAACACCTCTTCGACGCCAAATAATTCCAGGGCCTGGAGGTTGGCGCTCAGGTCTTTCTGTTGCACGGCCCTGGCGTCCTGGCTCGCGGCCAGTTGAAACACGCCGTCATCCAGAAACAACAGGCCAATCGGCAAATCAAACGCGCCGCCAGCCAATACGATATCCAGCGCTTCACGGGCGCTGGGGCCGGACCACGGCGCCTGTCGGCTGATCACCAGCAAGGATTTCGACATGTCACGGCCCTCCGAAGCAGATCAAGCGGTCAGCGGACTGGGCGGCGTCATGCAACTGCCCAAGCCCGGACAATGCCCAAGGCGCGTCCAGGTTCACCGCGCTGCGCTGATAACGGGTGGCCTCTTCGGCATTCAGCACGCCACGGCGCAGGGCCGCGGCGATGCACACCACGCCATCGAGCTGATGCTCGCTGACAAACTCGCGCCACTGACGGGCGATATCCTGCTCATCCTGCGGCGCAACAATGTTAGTGGACGCGCTGTAGACGCCATCCTGATAAAAAAACAGCCGCACAATCTCATGTCCACCCGCCAGCGCCGCCTGGGCGAACAGCAAGGCACGGCGCGAGGAGGGCGCATGGGCGGCGGAAAAAAGCGCAATCGCGAACTTCATGGAACACTCTGAAGGCAAAACCTGTGGCAATGATAAAGCCGCAGGCAACAAAAAGCCCGCCGAAGCGGGCTTTTTGCATGCGGCTGCGATCAGTCGTCGCGGCCCATGATGCCGAAGATCTGCAACAGGCTGATAAACAGGTTGTAGATCGATACATACAGGCTGATGGTGGCCATGATGTAGTTACGCTCGCCACCCTGGATGATTGCGCTGGTCTGGAACAGGATGCAGGCCGAGGAGAACAGCACGAAACCTGCGCTGATCGCCAGTTGCAGGCCGCTGATCTGGAAGAACATGCCTGCCAGTACCGCAGCCAGCAACACGAAGAAACCGGCGGTGATGAAACCACCCAGGAAGCTCATGTCCTTGCGGGAAATCAGCACGTAGGCCGACAGGCCGCCAAATACCAGGGCAGTCATGGCAAATGCCGAGCTGACCACTTCCGCGCCGCCGGCCATGCCGAGGTAACGGTTAAGGATCGGGCCGAGGATAAAGCCCATGAAACCGGTCAGGGCAAACGCCGACACCAGGCCCCAGGCCGAGTCGCGCAGCTTGTTGGTCAGGAAGAACAGACCGTAGAAGCCGATCAGCACGACGAAGATATTCGGGTAGCCGACGCGCATTTGCTGGGCTACGAAGGCCATCACGCCGCTGAACGCGAGGGTGAGAGCGAGCAAGCCGTACGTATTGCGCAGGACGCGGCTAACTTCTAGCTGCTCAGCCTGCGCGTTTCCATTCACTGCGTAATTTTGTTCGCGCATGGCGACACTCCTTCAGTTTTGAAACATTCAGTCGCAAGGATCATAACAGACGCTCTGTAACAAGCTATGGCGAGAGTTTGACAGTGTGTTTCATTCGGGTATTATGGCGCCCGCTGAGGCAGGATGAGCTACGCTAATCCTGTGTTGCACAAGGGAAATTGGCAGAGTGGTTGAATGCACCGGTCTTGAAAACCGGCGGACGTTAATAGCGTCTCCAGGGTTCGAATCCCTGGTTTCCCGCCAAGATTTACTCAAGAGCCCCGCTATTGCGGGGCTTTTGCGTTTCTGGGGTTCAGGAATACACCTCTAATCGTTTCCGTATCATTTCAGGCAGTTTCCGCAACTCTGCAAAAAGTGGGCGTCAGCGGGTAGGTTTCACGATCTCACCCCCCGCGCCGATAACCGTCTCGGTTATCAGTTCACGCTGGAGAAGTCAGGCACCCAAGCCGGGCGCGCTGACTGGCGTGATTCGTTACTGAGAAAAGGCGCAATTACAGGTGGAAGTCGCCCGCAGCCTCCGGCTGGTAAAGCACTTTCTTGATCTCAATCCGGCGGGTCCGGTCAGCAATTCGCCAGTCGATGGCGTCTCCCTCCTGATAGCCAAGGATGGCGGTGCCTATGTCGGAATACACGGAATGCTTTGCTGCGTTGCTGTCCGCGTCTTCAGGGTAGACCAAGGCCACTTCGAACTCTTCATCGTCCAGTTGCAGCAAGGCCCTGGAGTTCATCGTGATGACATTGCACGCCACCTGCTGCGGCTTGACGACAATGGCCCGCTCAAGCTCATGTTCGAGTTCAACAACCGCCGGGCCTTGCTCGAACGCGATCAGATCCTCGAGCCTGGCCTTGTCGATTTCAGTGATGTAGATCCTGGTGGAGTCGCCACCGGCGCCTTCGCGCAAGAACTGGAAATAGCTCGCCGCCGTCATGGAAAATGACGTCAATGTCGGCGTTTCGCTCTCCAGCATAAAGCCGCTGCGCAGAAAGGCTTTCAGCGAGCGCGAGTTGTCCGGGTGAATCTTGGCGATGAGCTTCTCGGCCCGCATGTCGAGGAAGGCCAGTTTCATGCCTTCGCGGATCGTGCTGGCGCCCAGGTTCCGGCCCCATTTGTCGCTGTCTCCGATGACCAGGACAATCTCGCAATTTGAGCCGGTCTTGATGAGACGGACAAAGCCCACCGGGGCGTCATGCCGGTCATAGGCCATAAAGAATCTGCCGCCCTGGTTGAATAGATGAGTCAGGATCGGCAACTGAGTCCGATCAATGACTTGCTCAATGGAGCGGGAGACATGACGCGAATCGCTCAGATAGCAGGTGATGCGTTCATCCTCTAACCAATCCACCAACGTCAGCGCGTGCGCCCGCGTAATTTCAGGGCACAGCGAAATGAAAGGCTTGTTCATCTTGACCACACTTATTTGTAAAGGATTGAAGCCCTTCATGGATATGTCATGGCGGTTCTTCGGCAACCGGATATTTTAAGACATGCCGCGAGTAATGGCGAACATGCCAGAGAGTTCCAAGAAGCCACCGCTTGCTGAACCCGACCCAGGCAAGCACTCAAGAGAAAGGTGGGCTGACTACGCATCGCAGCCTGAGGGCGGCCTGTCTATCCAACCGAGCAAGCCGTTCCCGGCTGGTACTCAAATGTAAAAATTTTTATCTGGCCTCTTGAAAATTTTCCCGGCGAACATAAATTTTTATCACGCGACGCCGAATGCGGGTCGCGCACTTAATCACTTGGATTTAATCAGGAGATTTTGAGATGGCTACTACCCTTTCCTTGGCCCCTTTGTTCCGTCAATCCGTGGGCTTCGATCGCTTCAATGACCTGTTCGAGTCGGCGCTTCGCAGCGAGGCTCCGAACACTTATCCGCCTCACAATGTGGAAAAGCACGGTGATGACGAATATCGCATTGTCATTGCTGTCGCTGGGCTTACTGAAGCGGATCTGGATATTCAGGTCGAGAAGGGCGTTTTGACAGTCGTTGGCGACAAGCGCGAAACCGAGAAAGCAGTCACTTATCTGCACCAGGGCATCGCGCAACGAGCATTTCGGCTGTCGTTCCGGCTGGCAGATCATATCGAGGTGCGCGGTGCTTCGATGAACAACGGGCTGTTAAGCATCGACTTGCTGCGCGTGGTTCCTGAAGAGGCCAAGCCCAAGCGCATCACGATTGGTAGCGGGAAAGAGCCCGAACTGCGTCAGGTTAGTTTGCAATAAGTCAGCGGTAACAAAAAAGGCGCTCTTGGTAGCGCCTTTTTTTGTGTGTGGAATCAAAACGCCTACCGATCAATACCTGGCTACGCAGAGTACCCGGTAGATCCATCAACCGGGCATTCCCGCCTGTTTAGAAGATATTCAACGGGTACTCGGTAATCAGGCGTGTCTGCACCAGATGCCCCCCGGTGGACGCATCACCATCGTGCCAGGCTTCCCTCAGGCGGAAGGACAGCTTCTTGGCCGGGCCACTCTGCACGACGTATTTCACTTCGGCGTCGGTTTCGTGTTCCTGGTCGTTGGCGCCATAGAACCCGGTGTAGGCCGAATTGCCGGGGGTATGCGTACCGTCGATGCCAGCACCGCGAATATGGCGGGCCATGAAGCTCAGGCCGGGGGCGCCAAAGGCTCCCATGTCCAGGTCATAGCGCATCTGCCAGGACCGCTCGCCCGGGCCGTTGAAGTCGGAGTATTGCACCGAGTCAGCCAGGTTGATCGAGTTGCCGTAGCGCCCGGCACCGACGCCGGCATTGGTCTCCCCAAAGCCGACGTAGTCGAACGGCTCGTCACCATGCACTTTCTGCCCGGCCAGGGTGAAGGTCTGTGCACCCAGGGTGTAGGCAGCCGCCAGCGAGGCTGCGGTGGTGTCGATGGTCCCGGCCTTGGCGCTGCCGTCGTCCAGTGTGCGATAGAGGTTGAAGTCCAGCGCGACGGATTGGTCATCGGTCAGTGGATGAACAAGGTTCAGGTTGACGTAGTACTGATTCCACACGTCTTCCAGGTGTGCTCCGTACAGCGACGCGGTGAATTCCTTGCTGAACTGGTATTTGCCCCCCGCGAAGCTGGCCGACGACGCTTCCACGCCTGCATAGCTGGCGAGAATGTCGCCGCTGCGCGAGGTGGTGGTGTTACCGGTGCCGGAGGTGTAATGGCCGGCCTCCAGGTTCAGGCCGGTGATTTCATGGCTGTCGATCTGGAAGCCTGATGCGGTCTGGGGCATCAGGTAGTTATCGGCGGTGGCAAACACCGGCGACGTGGGTTGCAAGTCGCCGATCTTGAGTGTGGTGTTGGAAACACGGAACTTGATGTCTCCGCCGGCCTTCGCATAGCCTCGATCCGGATTGCCATTGGCGTCGGAGGGTATGGTCGGGCCGCCGGCACGGTCGGTGTCCCCGTCGATGCGCAATGCCAGGTCGGCAAACGCATCGATGCCGATGCCGATGGTGCCTTGGGTGAAGCCCGAGCTGTAGGTTGCCATCAGCGCCTGGCTCCAGTCACGGGTGTGGGCGCTGCTTCCGTTCTGGTTCCAGAACACGTTGCGGTTGAGGATATTCAAGCTGCTGTCGGCGACAAAGCCCTTGGAGTCGGACTGATCGCTGGCATAGCTCATGGCCGGCAAGGCAAATGCCAGCGCCACGGCCAAGGTGTTGAGCTGAAGTAACGGTTGACGTTTTTTCATTATATTTTGCTCCTGTGCACGAGTTCGTGTGGGAGCATTAAGGCGACAGCCCAGGCCATCAACAAATGAAACTGGATGAAGGTTTTGATATCCCTTTTACCAAATTCCAGGCAAAGAAAAGCCCGCGATGGGGAGTGCGGGCTTAAAGGTGTTCACTTAGGAGCTGGAGTGACGATAAGCGCTCGAGTGTGAAAGGGATGTGAAAGGTTGTTGGGTGCGTAGCGTATTTATCACGAGTGATCCTCTCCTCGCACAATCCTTCCGGCCTTCACCTCATCCGCGTACCCGCTGAGCTTTTCCTGCTGAGCCGCGAGCAGTGCACCCATCTTCATCAGGGCGACTGCTTCGTCGGGTGATTTGGCGACCCCGGCGATAGTGGCCAATTGATTGACCGACCAGGCGATAACGGCCGTCGCATCTTCGAGGTCGTAGAACAGTTCCTGCTGTGCGGTCCTTGGGCCGTCGAGCATTTCCATCAGTTCTGCCATTTACCCGTGCTCTCCAAAAAAGTGGTTCAGTGCGATCAGCTCAAGCACCGTTGCGCCAATCCTCCTGTAAGCCGGCGGACACGGCAATCGCGATTTTCCCTTGAATGCCGTTGTTGGGGCTTTCCAGGCGGGAATGGGCGAGCGGGATGTCGGCAAGGGAATAGACCGCGCCAACGTGTGGCCGCAGTTGACCGTTGGCGATCAGTGCGCTCATTTCATCCAGCTTGCCGCGGTTCTGTCGTGTGAAAACGAAGTGATAACTCGCGTTCCTGCCCCAGGCCTGGACGAGGTTCTGGGGGTGCGCCGTGTCCACAATCGTGACCACGCGACCCAGTTGCGCAAGCGCGTCCGGGCTACGGGACAATGTGGTGCCGCCGATGGTATCGAACACCACATCAACGCCACGGCCACCCGTTTCCCGCAGGATGGCGTCGACGTAATCTTCCTTTTCGTAGTCGATGATTACGTCCGCACCCAGGCTTCGCGCGAACTCGACATTGACGTCGCGTACGGTGGTGAACACCTGGGCGCCAATGGCTTTCGCCAGTTGGATCGCCACATGGCCGACGCCGCCCGCGCCGCCGTGCACCAGGATGCTTTCTCCCACCCTGAGGGCTGCACGCACCACCAGCGCTTCCCAGGCTGTGCCGCCGACCAGGCTCAGGCTTGCCGCTTCAAGGTGACTCAGGGCAGGGGGCTTCTTCCCGATAATGCCTTCGGCCGCCACGTGGTATTCGGCATAGCTGCCGGGTCCGTCAAATATTTGCGGGGTGTACCAGACTTCGTCGCCTGGCGCGAAGGACGTAACCCCCGGCCCGACTTCCTCAACGACACCCGATACGTCATGCCCGGTAATCGCCGGTAGCGGCACCAGGTCAGCGTAGTCGCCACGTCGGACCTGGTAATCCAGCGGGTTGATGGAGGTTGCGTGTACGCGGACCAGGACTTGCCCCGTGTGCGGAACGGGCTTGGGAACGTCGCGAAGTTCGAATGATTCCGGGCCGCCAAATGACTTGAGTATCAACGCCTTCATTGCATTTCCTCGTTTCGATAAAAAGGGATATCGCGAAATCTAGATATTCTGTGGTAAAAAAACTACAAATCTTTCCCTATTATCTCGGCAAGCCTGCGGATGGTGGCTTCATTGCGCTTGTAGTAAGTCCACTGGCCGATGCGCCTGACTTCGACCAGGCCCACCCGTTGCAGCGTTGCCAGGTAACCGGACACCGTCGACTGCGAGAGCCCGATGCCTTCCTGAATACTGCTGACGCACACGCCCACCGTGTGAACGTCCCCTTCATCTTGTGCAGGGAAGTTCTTCTCGGGGTCCTTCAAACCTTTCAGGATTTCGAGGCGTGTCTGGTTTGAGAGGGCTTTGAATATTTCGAGTAAGTCCATGGCGCGATCATATCGAGAATTATCGATATGTCAATGTGTGTCAGATATAAAGGGTAGTCAGTTTCAGGCCTCACCGGAGGCGGCGACCAAGGACCTGTCGCGCTGCGGGCCTCTGAGCTATAACAGTGTAAAAGCACAAAAAACAAACGTGTTTCCGGGCTGTTTTCAGGAGAGAACTCATGAGCGCCATGGACGCGGGGCAAGTGGTGCCTGGCTACGTAACCTTCGTCGGGCGTGGGGCATCGTGGGCCGGACGCCAGTTCATGAGCTTCAGCTATAGCGTCAATGGGCAGCACTTTCACAAGTCTCTCAACGAGACGGTTGACGCTTGGTCAACGACGACGCTTCGTAAAGCCTCGAATGGTTTGCGAGTGGGAGACCCGGTGTCTGTCTGGTGTTCTCTCACCGACCCCGAGGTGTGTTGCATTGGCGAAAAACCAGCAGAGAAACCCGCGATCCTGCGGTGGATAGAGTCTCTCGGAGCGTTAGGGCCGTTATGAAATTGATCCCCACCGTTCGTCCATCGGCCGGCACTCGCGACACCGCATCGTTTCTCATGTTCAAGCACGGACATCCCGCGCTAGAACGGAGAGCCAGCATGGAAATTAACGAGAAGGCCCCTGGGAATGTATCCCAGCAAGGCGTAACGCGCGGTACAGACAATGAAACCGGGCATGATCCTCGGCGCGATCAACCTGAAGCGCCTCTACCACCGGACGATGATGCCCCTCTGGAAGAGGATATGTCGGATGTGGATGCGGCTGATTCTGTCGCGAGTGAACACCCCGAAAACTGAAGCATCCGAATCAGCCCGACGCACACTGCGTCGGGCTTTTCGGTGTCAAGCGACGATTACGGCATCAGCACCGAATCAACCACATGAATCACGCCATTGGACTGCATCACATCCGCAATGCTGATGCTGGCCTTGCCACCCTTGGCATCCACCAACCACAGTTTGCCGTCATGCAGCTTGATCGTCAGCGACTCACCCTGCACGGTTTTCAACATCACGGTACCGCCGTTCTTCTTGGCGTCGGCCATCAGTTGTGCAGAGGTATGAGTGCCAGCCACCACGTGATAGGTCAGGATTTTTGTGAGATCGGCTTTGTGCTCAGGTTTCACAAGCGTATCCACGGTGCCTGCGGGGAGCTTGGCGAAAGCTTCGTTGGTCGGTGCGAATACGGTGAACGGGCCTTTGCTGTTAAGGGTATCCACCAGTCCGGCTGCCTTGACCGCCGCCACCAGAGTGGTGTGGTCCTTTGAGTTGACTGCGTTTTCGACGATGGTTTTCGTCGGATACATCGCCGCGCCGCCCACCATTACGGTGTCGGTGGCAAAACTTAGGGATGTGGTGACGGAGAGGATCGTAAAGCAGGCAACGGCAGCAATTTTTTTGTAGATGGCGTGCATGATGTATCTCCTTGGTGCTTGTGCCCTCCGGGTGAGGGTATTGAATCTACGTACCAAGGATCAAAGTGGATGCACCTCTGGAAAAATTATTGGTTTGCCGCCCTCACTGCACTTTTTCCCGTTCTTCCGATCTATCTCTGTCCCGACCACACTAATTTCCGGCGTGGACAGCAGACCCAGACCTGGTGCCGATGGATCGCACGTTACCTGTTTTTATCACCCGATGGATGCGTCAGCCGCTGTGGCTGGCTGCGGTTTTGATGCTTTGCGCCAACGGTTGCAGCCAGCAGCAGGGGCGCGATATTGCCACGCAGTTCAGCAACGGCAAGCCCGACGAGTTCTTCCAGACCAGCGTTGATCGCATGGCCACCCTGAGCATGCGCGACAACCTGCAAAGCCTGTATCTGCTGATGAGCAAGCTCTACCTGCGCAACCCCAACCAGTGGCGTCAATCGGGTTACACCGACGCGGTGACCGCCGCCCGGCAAATCCGCCAGGCCATCGAACTTCGGCAACCGCTGCCTGCCCTGGGGGATCGTCGCGACCTGGCGGCGCTGAGCTATTCCCTGAGCCCGGAGTTTCGCGGCGACCGGGTAGGCGCCTTCATCTACGCGATCGGCAGCATGCTGGTGACGGCACACGGCGGGCGCACCGAGTTTTATATAACGGACTCGATCAACCCGCAGTTCGTCAGCAATGCCGCGCGCAATATCGAGAAGGCCACCTGGCTGCTCAGTCAGCGCCAGGATGCCAATGGCTCGCTGTTGCTGTTCTCCAACGAGATCTCGGAGGCGGGCAGCAACCTCAGCTTTGCCGTGGAGTTCGGCAAGATCGTCGCGCGCCTCGACCTGTTGACCCAGATGCTCGACGAACGCTACCGGCGCATCGGGCTCAACTACGCGCAAAGCTTGCTGCTGATGAATTTCCTGCCGGTGCAGTGACGATGCGGGCCTCCCTCACACCTCGGTTTGCGCTTTGCCGCGGGCAACGGTTTTCTTCGGCGCGCGCATCAGCAGTGGGCCGAACGTCGCGAGCAAACCGAGCATCACCAGCGGGAAGAACATCAGCTTGCTCAGGCCGAAGTTGCTGACGATGACGGTGATGACGGCGGGGCCCACCAGCATCCCGGAAAATCCGATGCAGTTGACGATGCCGATATTGCGCCCGGCATGTGCCGGGTCCCGGCGCCCGGCGGCGGAGATCATCAACGGTGCGATGCACGAAAGGCCGAGGCCAAACAGCGCGAAGCCGACAACGCCGGTCACGGCCGTACCGCCCAATATCGTGGTGATCATGCCGAGGACGCACAACGTACCGCATCCAAACACCACCTGCGCATTACCGAACGCAGCGGCCAGGCGGTCGCCAAAAAGGCGCCCCACGAATGACGCACCGACGAACAGTGAGACCGCCATGCCTGCGGTCGAGGTGGTGGTCGCGAACTCCCGGCGAATGTATTCCTGGCCCCAGTCGGCAATTGCGTTTTCGCCCATCATGCTGCCCAGCAGCAAGGTGCCGAGAGCGATCATCACCAGCAGCGTCTTGGCCGAAGGGCCCTTGCCGGTCTCGTCCCGGGACTGGGTGCCGGCTTGCCAGTCGTCGAGCTGGGCGTCGGGCACATCATGCTTGCCCAGCAACCATCGGCTGAACACACAGCCCAGAATAAACATCGCCAGGCCCAGTACGGTGTAAGGCACCAGCACGCTGTCGGTGTAGAACCGGGTCAGCCAACTGCATGCCATGCCCAGCAGGAAGCCGCCCAGGGAATAGAAGGCATGGAAGCCGGACATGATCGAGCGTCGATAAAACCGTTCAACCTGCACGCCGTGGGCATTCAAGGCGGTATCCAGGGCGCCGCGCAACAGCCCCAGCACAGAGCCGAAACACAGCGCAAACCAGAAACCGTTGACGAAGCCCAGCGGGATAATCGAAAGGGGATAGGCGAGGGCGCCAAGGGTAATTACCGGCTTGGCGCCGAAGGTGTCCAGCAGCCGCCCGACCAGCAGCGCACCGGCTGCGGAACCGACACCGACCCCGAGGGCAATCAGGCCGAAACTCGAGTCCCCGAGTTCTCCCGTCAGGCCAAGCTGGGTCCTGAACACGCTTACACCGGTGGACCAGATGTACATCATGGCGCCGATCATCATGAAGCCGAGAAAGGTGGCGATACGTGCCTTGCGAATACGCGGGGGGATCGGGGTTTTCTGGAAAGTGCTTATCACGCTGCATGGTCCCTTTTGTTTTTGTGGGGTGGTTATGCAATTTTGGGTTATACGAATAACCTTGCGGAAGTAAAACCTGCACCCTGTAGGCTGTCAATGCTTTATCAATCCAGAATATGTAACAGTAACAAGGCAGTGGCTGGCGCTTGAGTTTTAAGTTATACGTATAACTCCAACTGTTCAGGTATTGGGGTTTCCGTGTCGTCTCAAGAGTTGTTATTGCCGTGCTCCACGCCGCATATGTCGGCCTACCGCTTGACGTTTCTGCTGTCCGGCCTGTGCATGGGCGCCTGGGCGCCGCTGGTTCCCTATGCGCGCAGCCGGGCCGGGGTGGACGACGGCGCATTGGGCATCCTGTTGCTGTGCCTGGGCCTCGGCTCACTGGTGATGATGCCGCTGGCGGGCATCCTGAACGCCCGCAAAGGTTGCCGCTTTACCATGCACATCGGCATCGCCCTGGTGTTTCTGACGCTGCCTCTGCTGGCGACCACACATTCATTCTTGGGCTTGATGTTTGCCCTGACCGTGTTCGGTGCAGGGTGCGGCGCAGTGGATGTGACGATGAACGTACAGGGCGTGATGGTTGAGCGTGCGACCGGGCGGTCCTTGATGTCGGGTTTTCATGGCTTGTTCAGCCTGGGCACGATTGTCAGTGCGGCGGGGATCACCGCGCTGCTCTGGCTGGGCGCCACGCCGTTGCTGGCCAGCAGCGCGGTGATGACGGCACTGGCTGTGTTTGTCCTGAGTTACGGGCGCCATATGCTCGGGCGCAGCGGCGAAGAGGGCAGCCCGATCTTTGTGCGGCCCACGCGTAAAGTCCTGGTGCTGGGGGTGCTGTGCCTGTTCGCGTTCCTGGCCGAAGGTGCGATTCTCGACTGGAGCGCGGTGTTCCTGACCCAGGTGCGTGATGTCGAGCCTTCCATTGCAGGCCTGGGCTACGCCTGCTTCGCCGTGATGATGGCGTTGGGGCGCTTGAGTGGCGACCGGATTCTGCTCAGGCTCGGCGCCCGGCTGGTACTGGTGGGCGGTGGCCTGATTGTAATCCTGGGCTTTCTCACGGTGGTGCTCGCGACGAACTGGCAGGTGAACCTGGTGGGGTTTGCGGTCATCGGCATCGGTTTGGCCAACATCGCGCCGGTGTACCTGTCGCTGGCGGGCGCGCAAAAGACCATGCCGGGGGAACTGGCGATTGCCGCTGCCACCAGCCTCGGTTATCTGGGTATCCTGATGGGCCCGGCGGTGATCGGCTTGTTCGCCCACGCGACGAATCTATCCTGCGCGCTGCTGGCGGTTGCCTCGCTGATGGTCGCAATCATGTTCAGTGCCACACGACTGGTTCCGAAGGTTTCCCCTCAACGGGTACACTGAGCGCCTGTTTTTTCATGACCTCGCATGAGGTTTCAAAAGGATTGGGAAGCAAGCGATGGCCGTTTCAATGAAAGACGTAGCACTGGCGGCAGGGGTGTCCCAGCCTGCGGTGTCTTACGCCTACAACCGACCTTCCAAACTGTCCCCGGCCCAGCGCGAGCATATCCTCGAGGTGGCCGCTTCATTGGGCTACCCGGGCCCCAATGTGCTGGGCCGCAGCCTGCGCTCGGGCAAGATCGGCGCCATCGGGTTGATGATGATGGACAAGTTGTCCCTGGCCTTTGCCGACCCGTGCACCATCGCCATGCTGCGCGGCATCAGTGAAGTGGGCGAGTTGGAAAATGTCGCACTGACACTGTTTCCGCTCAACAACAACCGCCTGGTGGGCCGGGGCCCGGCGGCGAGCCACGGCAGCCTGGCCCTGCGCGGGCTAGTGGATGGCCTGATTATCTCGACCCTGCCCGATGATCACCCGGCGGTGCTGGCGGTGGTGAAGCACAGTATTCCGTTCGTGGTGATCGACTCGCCGCTGGTCGAGAATTCGTTTTTTGTCGGCATCGACGATCGCGGTGCGGCTCGCACGCAAATGCAGCATCTGCTGGACCTGGGCCACCGCAAGATCGGCGTCATCATTGACCGCCTCAACCCGGATGGTTACCGCGGCCCGATTGACCTGCAACGCTTCAAAAGTGCCAGTGAGCGGATTGTCCGCGAACGCCTCACCGGTTACGTGGAGGCGGCCACCGCCGCGGGCCTGGCGTTTGAAGACCTGAGCGTGATCGAGGCCGGTGGGCTGGATTCCACGTCCGGCCAGGCCGCAGCGTTCACATTGCTGACCTCCAACGACGTCACGGCAGTGGTGGCGTGCTCGGATGTGATGGCGATTGCCTGCATGAAAACCGCCCACGCCCTCAGTCGCCAAGTGCCGCAGACACTTTCGGTGATCGGCTTCGACGATATTCCCGAGGCGGTGCAGCTCGGGTTGACCACCATTGCCCAACCCATGGTGGAGAAGGGCGTGTACGCCGCACGCATGCTGACCGAGCAATTGAATGCCCCGGCTGATGCGCCGCTGGCGCCCGAGCAAAAGATTTTCGCCACCAAGCTGGTGGTGCGTACCTCGACCCGCAGTATCCAGCAGGCAGACGCCTGATCCCGTTGGTAAGGGATCGCTGTAGGAGCTGGCTTGCCTGCGATGGCATCGACTCAATACCACTGACAGACCGAGTCGACTGCATCGCAGGCAAGCCAGCTCCCACCTTTACCCGGGCTGCCCCTTGAAGTGTGCCGCTACTCTGAGGGCATTCGCCGCGATGGTCAGTGCCGGATTAACTGCCGCCGACGACGGGAAGAACGAGCTGTCCACCACCCATACATTCTCCAGGTCATGCAGCTTGCAGTTCAGGTCCAGCACGCTGGTGGTTGGGTCCTTGCCCATCACGGCAGTGCCGCACTGGTGGGAGTTCGTCGCGATGCCCATGCGCGCCTTGAGGATCAGCGGATACCCTGCATCACGCATGGTTTGGGTGGCCTTGCTCACCAGTCCTTCATGGGCCTTGAGGTTGTTCGGCGTCCAGTGAACCTTGATCGCACCGCGCTGCGTGTCGTAGGTGACGCGGTTGTCCTGGGTCGGCAGATCTTCCGAGGTCAGGTACAGGTCTACGCTGTGGTCAGTGATATAGCGTGAAGCGAATTTCGGCAGCCAGGGCCGCATGGCACTGATCATCGGCTCGCGGATTTTCCCCAGCATCTGCACGTTACCCAAGGGGAATGCGTTGTGCGGGCTGGCGCTGTACCAGTCGTTGATGGCCAGGGTTTTCTGGAAGGTCACGTTGTTCTTGCGTCGCGGGTCCACCGCCAGCATGAAGGTGCTGTTGTGCACCATGTAGTTACGCCCCAACTGCCCAGAGCTATTGCCCAGGCCATGAGGATGTTGAGCGTTCGCAGACTTGAACAGCAATGCCGCACTGTTGACTGCGCCGCACGCCAGCACGAAGCGTTTGGCACGCAGTGTCACCTCGCGTCCATCGAACAGACCCCGCGCTTGAGTCACGGTTTTGCCATCGTTATCGGTGTTCAGCTGCCTGATCGTGGTGCGAGTCATCAGCCGAATGCTGCCACTGCGCAGGGCGGGCCTGAGCGCAGAAACTTCAGCGTCGGCCTTGGCCTCCACCAGGCACGGATAGCCATCGCAGGTTGAGCACAATACGCAATCGCCGCCATCGCCATAGTCCACCGCCGCCGGCATCACGAACGGCTTGAGTCCGGCACGCTGCATGCTTTGCTCCAGCGCAACCAGGGCCGGGTCGTGCTTGAGTGCCGGTTGCGGGAAGGGTCCTGAACGCCAGGGTTCGCTTGGGTCAATGCCGGCCTGGCCATGCACGCGGTAGAGCTTTTCCGCTTCGGCGTACCAGGGTTCAAATTCGGCGTAGCTGACGGGCCACGCAGGCGACACGCCCTCGGCATGCTGGATCTCGCCAAAGTCCGCCTCGCGAAACCGTGGCAGCATGGCGCCGTAGAATTTGGTGTTGCCGCCGACGTAATAAAACACCCCCGGCGAAAATGCTTGGTTGGCCTGGTCCAGCCACGGTTCGGCATTGCGATAGCGTCCTTGGCCGAACACCGCTTCAGCGCTCCAGTTCTGGATTTCCCGGGGCAGGAAATCCCCTCGTTCGACGATCACAATATCCAGCCCGCTGTCACGCAGGGCATGGGCGAAGGTCGAACCGCCCATGCCCGAGCCGATAATCACCACGTCACAGTTGATCGTGCCATCTGCATCAGGTGTCACCACGTCGAGGGCGCGCGGTTCGCGCGGCGCCCCCGGTTGTGGATTCAGCTCTGCATGATGCGAAATCAATGCATCACTCATGTGAGCCGCTCCGGCATTTACAGGTGTTGTTCGGAATTACGGATTTGCCAGTACTCATCCTGGCGTTCGTCGGTGATGTATTCCGGAATCGGGAAGTCCCACCAGCCGGGCACCCAAGGGCCAGCCGCATCGCGGTCGGTGGGTACTTCGATCAGCACCGGCACATTCAAATCCAGCGCTTCCTGCAGGATAGGCTCAAGGTCTTCCGGGCGCTCCACACGGTAGGATTTGAGGCCGAAGGCTTCGCCCACCGCCTTGAAGTCCGGGCTGTAGGGCGTGCCGTCCGGGTGGTTGAATTCAGTGCCGATATGGCGGCTGGTCTGCTTGCGCTGGCCACCGCGAATCGACATGTAGCCGGCGTTGTTCTGGATCAGGAACACCACAGGGATATTGTTGGTCACGCAGATCGCAATTTCCTGGGAGGTCATCAGGAAATCGCCATCCCCGAGGATGCACACCACCGGCTGGTCAGGCGCCGCAAGCTTCGCACCGATGGCCGCAGGTACGGCCCAGCCCATGGACGAGAAGCCGCCGGAGGTCAGGTGGGTACGTGGCGTATAGACCGGGAAAGTCTGCTTGACCGCGCCCTGGGTGTTGCCCGAGCCAACCACCACGATGGTGTCCCGCGGGAACACTTTGCGCAGCGCGCCGAGGGGGCGTTGCGAGGTGAACGGAAAGCGATCGGAGTCACGACGGCCCGCCAGTTTGGTTTCCCATTCTTCCTGATAACCGCGCAGGTCGCTCAGGTACTCTTCGCGCTCAACCGTCTCGCCTTTCAGGCTTTCGACAATGGCGGCGAGGGCGTATTTGGCGTCGGCACAAATGCCCACGGTCACCGGGTAGTTCTTGCCGATTTCATGCGGGTCGATGTCGATGTGGATCAGCTTCGACGGCGGGATCGCGAAGGTCACGCCCTTGGCGTAGCTGGACGACGACCAGTCGGTGAAACGGCAGCCCACGGCGATGATCACGTCTGCGGTGGACGCGACTTTATTGCCGCATAGGGTGCCGGTCTGGCCGACACTGCCGGCGAACAACGGGTGATCTTCCGGGAAGCCGCTCTTGCCGTTCCAGGTGGTGACCACCGGGATCTTCCAGGCTTCGGCCAGGGCGAACAATTCCGCGCTGGCTTCGCCGGTAATCACGCCGCCGCCGATCACCAGCACCGGGCGCTTGCTCAGTTTCAGCTCTTCCACTGCGCGTGCGGTGGCTGCCGGGTCCGGGAAGCATTTGCCGATCGGGGTGCGCTCTTCGAGGGCATGCAGGGTCACTTCAGCGGCCTCGGCCTGCACATCCATCGGGATTTCCAGGTGCACCGGCCCGGGGCGTCCGGTGACCATTGCGCTCCAGGCGCGGTGCATCATGAACGGCAACTCTTCAACACGGGTCGCCACCCAATGACGCTTGGTCACGGCCTCGGCGATTTTCGGGAAGTCGTTGTCGGTGTAGCGCTCCAGCTCCTGCAGCAAGCCATGGCCACGCATGTGGGTGGGTGGCCCGCCGGTGATCAGCATCAGGCTGGTGGAGTCGGTAAACGCGGTGGCCATGCCGATTACCGTGTTGGCGGCGCCGGCACCGATGGACGTCACTGCCGCCATCGGCTTGCCGCTCACCCGGTAGTAACCGTCGGCGAGGTGCACCGCGCTCTGCTCATGGAACACCTGGATGAACTTGAGCTTGGAGTCTTCTTCGAGGAAGGCGTCGGTCAGGGTCCAGATACCGTGGCCGGGAATACCGGCGACGTATTCGACGCCATAGTTTTTCAGGGTTTGAGCCACGATCTGGCTGCCGGTCAATTTAGTCATGACAGGACTCCTTGGGTTGATGAAACGGAGGGGGTTGCCTCGGCGGTACTGGCTGCACGCCCGCGTGTCGCCCAGTTCAGGCCTTGCTTGGTCAGGCGGCGGATATTCGGGTCGGCGAGGTTGCTGGTGTCGTGCCCGATGGAGTGATAGAACACCCGCCCCTGGCCCCACTGGCGCACCCACGCCACCGGGCTGCGATGGCCGTTGAGCCAGGGGAAGGGGTTGCCGTCGAAGGTGGTTTCAGCCAGCACATGAATGTTCGGGTCGACCTGCATGTAGTACTGCTCGGACCGTACCTCGAAATCCTCGACGCCCTGGGTCACCTCGTGGCTGTGGTCGATGACGTTGACCTGGTACGGGTGGGGAAAGCCTTCGCCCATCGGGTGTTCGAGGAATGAGCCGCCGAGCACCCAGTGATATTTGAGGCTGGCGCGAAACGCCGCGCCTGCGCCGTGCCAACCCACCAGGCCGGTGCCGCTTTCGATCGCTTCCAGCAGGCGGTTTTCCTGGGACGCGGTGAGCGTCTCGGTAGTGACGGCGTTGTTCCAGCCGATCACGATCAGGTCATAACCGGTCAAGTCCCTGTCCAGTGTGAAGATGTCGGTGGACTCTTCGACCTCGAAATCCAGTTCCTGGAAAACGGTGCGCGCCCATGCCGCAATTTCGTAGGGGAAATGGCCGGGCCAGCCACCGAATAGATACAAGACTCGACTCACGGTTGATCACCTCTTTACGTTGGGTGTGATTGTTAGGTTATACGTATAACCGCTTATTTAACCTATCACTCCGAATCCCTAAGTCAATGGGGCTTACATGTTTTTCATCGGGGGTTATACGAATAACGTCAGCAGCCCGCCGCAGTGCTTCAACACTGCGTCTGTGTTGCGTCAGGTTGCGTCACCAATAGGGAGGCTGCGAAATTGCCCGGGGCAGGGGGGTAGGAAAAGATGGTTGCCAATGCCGGGGGCATGTCGCGTGCCCTCAAGAACCACCTGGAGCCACTGATGATTCGTTACCTGAAAACGCCTAAACCGGTCGAAGCCCAAGCCGAGATTGCCGCCCAAGTCCGCGATACCGTTGAGCGCATCATCGCCAACGTCGCCCGTAACGGCGATGCGGCCGTACGTGAATACTCGAAGCAGTTTGATCAGTGGTCGCCTGTATCTTTCCGGCTGAGCGACGAAGAAATTGCCGCCTGCGTGGCGAGCCTGTCCGAGCAGGAAATCGGCGATATCACCTTTGCCCAGGCCCAGGTCCGGCGCTTCGCCGAGGTGCAAAAAGCCTCGATGCACGATGTGGAAGTCGAGACCTTGCCTGGCGTGATCCTTGGGCATCGCAATATTCCGGTGAACTCGGTGGCTTGCTACATTCCGGGCGGCAAGTACCCGTTGCTGGCGTCGGCGCATATGAGCGTGCTGACGGCCAAGGTGGCCGGGGTGAAGCGCGTTGTTGCGGCCGCGCCGCCGTTTGATGGCAAGCCTCATCCGGCCATTGTGACGGCGATGTATTTGGCGGGTGCCGATGAGATCTATTGCGTGGGCGGGGTGCAGGCGATTGCTGCGTTTGCGTTGGGCACCGATACGTTCAAGCCGGTGGATATGATCGTTGGGCCGGGTAATGCGTATGTGGCCGAGGCCAAGCGTCAGTTGTTCGGCAAGATTGGTATCGACTTGATTGCCGGGCCTACAGAGACACTGGTGATTGCTGATGACAGCAGCGATGTTGAAATCATCGCTGCCGATTTGTTGGGGCAGGCGGAGCATGGGGTTAATTCGCCTGCGGTGTTTTTGACGAACAGTGCGGAGTTGGCGCAAACCCTGCCGGCGGAGATCGAGCGGCAGTTGGCGATCCTGTCCACCGCACCGGTTGCTTCTGTCGCCTGGCGCGACTATGGCGAAATCATCCTGTGCGACAGCGTCGACGAGCTGGTGCAGGAAGCCGATCGCATCGCCTCCGAGCACGTGCAGGTGATGACCCGCGATCCGTTGTATTTCCTGGAGCACATGACCAATTACGGCGCGTTGTTCCTTGGTGAGCGCACCAACGTTTCCTATGGCGATAAGGTGATTGGGACCAACCACACATTGCCTACCACCGGGACTGCGCGGTACACCGGCGGGCTGTGGGTCGGCAAGTTCATCAAGACGTGCACGTATCAGCGGGTGCTGACGGATGAGGCTTCGGTGTTGGTAGGGGAATACTGCTCGCGGCTTTGCGGGATGGAAGGGTTTGCGGGGCACAAGGAGCAGGCGGATATTCGGATTCGTCGTTACAAGAAGCACGGTTGAGGGTACATATCCGTTATTTGGGTGATGGCTGAGATTGGTTCCGCTCTTACAGCG